>NZ_JALNUG010000003.1:0-419532 GCF_026540675.1 Bacillus sp. GC_Bacil_1 | reverse complement strand
CCTTGGCATAAGGCTTTTTTGATTACCATTTTAATATGGAGAATCCATATGGAGGAAGTGTAACTTGTAATACACTTGCTTCTGCTGAAAATTCTTCATTTGTATAAATGTTAATTATTTTCTTACCAGTAACATGAAGAGGGAGTGAAACTGTAACTTCACTATTAGTAGGGTTTAAAACGAAAAAGATAGTTTCATCCTCATATGTTTTCGTATAAGAAATATAATTATGTTCATCATTTGCTTCGATGAATTGAAAAGTACCATGTCCTCCAAAAGCTGCATGTTGTTTTCGTAATGAAATCAATGTTTGTATATGTGTAAATAATGCATGATCTTGTTCTTTAGTATCCCAAATCATACATTTACGGCAATTGGGGTCCATACCACCATCCATGCCGATTTCATCTCCGTAATAAATACATGGAGAGCCGATGAAAGAAAGATGGAATACATAGAGCAATTTCAACTTATTTTTATCTCCATTGCATGTTGTTAAAATTCTTGGAGTATCATGGCTATCTAATAAATGAAAGGCTGCTTCATTTACATTCATAGAGTAGGAATGTAGAGATTCTGTAATTTGCTTCATGAATTCACTTGCTTTAATGGAATCGTTAGCAAAGTAAGAAAGTAGAGCGTTTGTAACAGGATAGCTCATGACAGCATCAAATTGATCACCTTGTAGCCACGGAAGGGCATCGTGCCAAATTTCTCCCAAAATATATACTTCAGGATTTAATGTTTTTATTTCAGTTCGGAATTCTCTCCAAAAGTTGTGATCGACTTCATTTGCGACATCAAGGCGCCAGCCATCTATATTGAATTCTCGTACCCAATAACGTCCTACTTCAAGTAAGTACTCTTTTACATCTGGATGAGCTGTATTTAATTTAGGCATATACGGTGTAAAGGCGAAAGTATCATAATTTGGAAGTGGTTCGGTTATAATCGGGAAATCATGAATGTGGAACCACTCTTTATATGCGGACTTCTCACCATTCTCTAGTACGTCTTGAAATTTCTCGAAAAAGTATCCACTATGATTAAACACAGCATCGAGCATGACTTTTATACCGTGCTTATGACATTCTTCAACGAGCTCTTTAAAAGTTTCTTTCGTCCCAAATTGTGGATCAATTTCCATATAGTCAATTGTGTCATATTTATGGTTTGAATGAGCTTTGAAAATAGGTGTGAAATATATTCCGGAAATGCCAAGCTTAACAAGGTAATCAAGGTTTTGAATAACACCAGCAAAATCCCCACCGAAAAAATTAGTTGGAGTAGGATTCGCACTTCCCCAAGGAAGGGTGTTTTCTGGATTCAGCGTACTATCGCCATTAGCGAATCGTTCAGGGAAAATCTGATACCAAATGGTGTCTTTAATCCAAGATGGTGCTTTGAATACATCATCTGCATGAATAAATGGAAAACAAAAAAAGTTACCAACATCATCATTTGGAATGTTAGAAAAGAATCCTCGCTCTGTATAAATAAGAGTGTCTGTTTCAGATTTTAATTCAAACCCATAACGTAAGCGCTTAAATTTTGGTTCGATTGCAATGGACCAATAATCAAATAATGCAGTAGAACCCGTTTTTTTCATTGGTGTACTTGCTGATATCCATTTCCCATCTTTCCATTCGTAAGGATCACCGTAAATAAGATCGGCGCTTTGAACATCATCTCTCTTAGTACGTATTCGGATGTGAATTGTTTGTTCATCGTAAGCGTATGCATAATTATCTTTCGGCCTATGATAAATGGCTTCTTTAAACATATAGAAAATCCCCCTTCAATATCTCTATACATAGTATTCCCTTAAGTGTAATAATAAAGCCTATATTGCAAACGATTGCCTTTCTTATAGCTTTAATATTGCTTATAAGAGTAGTATTCATTTAATATAAAGTCAATGTATAAAGAGTATAATGACATAATTTTTAAATTAATATTTGCAAAATGAATAAAAGAATGTATAATGATAGACAAATAGCGCAAACGTTTTCATAGACTTGAGATATTGTTTGCGCTTCAATTAAACTATTAAATGCAAACGTTTTCAGTTACTAAGGTACATAGACAATTTAGGGAGGTTTTTGGGATGAAGAAAGCATTATCATTATTAACGGTTTCAGCATTATCTATTGGTATGTTATCTGCATGTGGACCGAAAGATTCAGGGAAAAAAGAGGAAAGTAAAGCGAAAAAAGACTATGATCTTCTTGTTTGGGAAGATGAGAAAAAAGGTGTGGGTCTAGAGCCAGCGGTGAAAAGTTTTGAAAAGAAATATAATGTGAAAGTAAAAGTTGAAGAGGTTCAGATGACGAAACAAATAGAAAAACTTCGTCTCGACGGTCCAGCTGGCACAGGGCCAGATGTTGTAACATTGCCACATGATCATATTGGTAATGCGGTAACAGAAGGGCTACTTTCAGAAGTGAAAGTAGATGATACAGTAAAAAGTAAATTTACAGATTTATCAATAGAAGCACAAACATATAACGGAAAAATATATGGTTTACCAAAAGCGATTGAAACACCAATCTTTATTTATAATAAAAAAATGATGCAAAAAGCGCCGGAAACGATGGATGAACTGTTTAACTTCTCAAAAGACTTTACGAAAGATGGAAAATACGGATTTTTAGCACTAGGAGATAACTTCTACTTTGCTAATGCATTTATGGCAGGTATGGGTGGTTATGTATTTGGTGAAAAAGATGGAAAGCCAAATGCAAATGATATTGGATTAAATAATAGCGGTGCGGTACAAGGTGCTGAATATATTCAAAAATGGTATAAAGAAAAGTTATTCCCGAAAGGTATTATCGGTGAATCTGGTGGTTCAGCTGCAGATGGATTATTTAATGAAGGAAAAGCAGCATCTATTATGAATGGTCCATGGGCATTCCAAGCGATGGAAAAGGCTGGAATAGACTATGGTGTTGCTCCAATGCCGAAATTACCAAATGGTCAACCGATGAAAACGTTCGTTGGCGTAAAAGGATGGCATGTAACAAGCTTCTCTAAACAAAATGATTTAGCTACAAAATTTACTGAGTGGGTTACAAATGAAGAAAATGCTAAAATTCGCTTTGAGAAAACGAAAGAAATTCCACCAGTAAAATCAGTAATGGAAGATCCAATCATTAAAGAAAATGAGGCTGCAAAAGCGGTTGCGACACAATCTGAAAATGGAATTCCAATGCCAAACATTCCAGAAATGCAAGAAGTTTGGAAACCAGCTGGAGATGCGCTTCAATTAGTTGTATCAGATAAAGAAGCACCAAAATCCGCACTTGATAGTGCAGTGAAACAAATTAAAGGTAATATTGAGGCAAATCATAGTAAGAAAAAATAAGGTGAAATTCGTGCCTCTAATATGAGGGGCACGAATTCTCTCCCTTCCATGTAGGAAGAAAAAAGGGGGAAGGAACATGCAAACATCTATGGAACCTGCAAAGGGGTTAAATGATTCAAAGCATAGGAAAGTGGCAACCATGTTATCAATCATTCCAGGCGTGGGCCAAATGTATAATAAACAATTTGTAAAAGGTCTTATTTTTCTAGTATTAACAGGTTCATTTATTGTAGCCTTTGCTGATTTATTAAATATGGGATTATGGGGCATTGTAACGCTCGGTACAGAAGTTCCACGTGACCATTCCGTCTTTCTATTAGTAGAAGGGATCTTGGCACTTATCGTTATCGCTTTTGGGCTTGGCATATATGCATTTAACTTATATGATGCATATCAAAATGGGAAGAAACGTGATATTGGAACACCGTTAAATTCTGTAAAAGAGCAATACCGTAATTTGTTAGATCAAGGCTTTCCTTATTTAATGGTTTCACCAGGTTTTCTACTACTTATCTTTGTTGTCGTATTTCCAATCATCTTCGTAATTTTAATTGGATTTACAAACTATGATTTATATCATTCTCCTCCAGCTAAATTAGTAGATTGGGTGGGCTTTAAAAACTTTATTGATATTTTCACATTACCGATGTGGAGAGATACATTTTTAAGTGTATTTTCTTGGACTGTCATTTGGACATTCGTTGCAACAACATTACAAGTTGCACTTGGTATTTTTTTAGCGATTATCGTAAATCAGCCTGGTATTAAAGGTAAGGCAATTATTCGAACAATCTTTATTTTACCGTGGGCTGTTCCAGCATTCGTATCTATTCTTGTATTTGCTGGTATGTTTAATGAAACATTTGGAGCAATTAATAACCAAGTATTAGCTTTATTCGGGATTGAAAAGATTGCTTGGATGACAGACCCGTTTTGGTCAAAGATTGCTTTAATTATGATTCAAACGTGGCTTGGTTTCCCGTTCGTCTTTGCGATGACAACAGGTATACTGCAATCGATTCCAGGAGAATTATATGAAGCGGCTACAGTAGACGGAGCAACTGCTTGGCAACAGTTCCGCAAAATTACATTGCCACTTGTGTTATATGCAACAGCGCCAATATTAATTACGCAATATACGTTTAACTTTAATAATTTTAGTATTATTTATCTATTTAATAACGGGGGACCTGCTGTGTCTGGACAAAATGCAGGTGGAACGGATATTTTAATTTCATGGATCTATAAGTTAACGATGACTTCGGCTCAATACGGCAAAGCAGCAGCTCTTACAATGATTTTATCGTTAATCGTTATTACAGTTGCGTTATGGCAATTTAAGAGAACAAAATCATTCCAAGAAGAGGATATGATGTAAATGAATATTAAACGACAAAAGATGCTACGTCTTTCATTAAGTTATTTAGTTATCTTCATAATGTGTGCGATTGTTTTCTATCCATTACTATGGATAATTGGCTCATCGTTTAATCCAGGTGATAGTTTATCTGGGTCAAGTATTATTCCGAAAAATGCCACATTAGATCATTATCGCAAGCTACTTGATCTCGATTCAAGTAATTACTTACTTTGGTATAAAAATACTTTGAAAGTTAGCGTAATGACGATGATTTTCTCTGTACTAGCCATTAGTTTTACTGCTTATGCATTTTCGAGATATCGTTTTGTTGGAAGAAAGAATGGTTTATTAACATTTTTAATTCTGCAAATGATCCCGAATTTTGCAGCGTTAATCGCACTATATATATTAGCTCAGTTAACAGGATTACTTGATACACACCTTGCATTAATTTTAATTTATGTGGGCGGAGCAATTCCGATGAATACATGGCTTATGAAAGGGTATTTTGATACGATTCCGAAAGAGTTGGATGAATCAGCTCGAATGGATGGAGCAGGGCATTTCCGTATTTTCTGGCAAATCATTATGCCACTTGCAAAGCCAATCGTAGCGGTTGTAGCATTATTTACTTTCATTGGTCCATTTACAGATTTCATTTTAGCGAGTATTATTTTGCGAACACCAGAAAATTATACTTTAGCAGTTGGATTATATGAAATGGTTGCGAAAAAATTCGGTAATGAATTTACAACGTTTGCAGCGGGTTCAGTGTTAATTGCGATCCCGATTTCAATTTTATTCCTATCACTACAAAAATATTTTGTTTCCGGTTTAACAGCTGGAGGTACAAAAGGATGAAAAATGGGACATTATGTCCCATTTTTCTTTTCATCTCCCTATAAATAACTTTATAGGGAGATGAAAAGAGATTTGACATCACATGTGAAAAGAAGTGAAATAAATAGTATATTATAGTATAGGAAAAAATAGCTATATCCCTTACAATACATGAAGAGGGAGAATAGGATTAGTTTTGCAAGATATAAGAAATGAAAGTTTATGACTTGCAATGAATGCGAGATAAAATATATGAAAAATGACAGAGAAATGAGAGGAGGGGGATTTTTATGACAGTTACAATTAAAGATGTGGCGAAGCAAGCGAATGTTGCACCATCAACAGTTTCTCGTGTAATTGCTGATAATCCAAGTATAAGTGAAAAGACAAAGCGCCGTGTTAGGAAAGTGATGAGTGAATTAGGGTATCATCCCAATTTAAATGCGAGAAATCTTGCGAACCAAACGACGAAAACACTTGGTCTTGTTATGCCAAGTTCTGCAAGTAAAGCTTTTCAAAATCCATTTTTCCCAGAAGTTATAAGAGGGATTAGTTCATTTGCACACGTAGAAGGTTATGCGCTTTACATGTCGACAGGTGAAACGGAAGAAGAAATTTTTAATGGTGTCGTAAAGATGGTACAGGGACGCCAAATTGGTGGCATTATTCTTTTATATTCAAGGGAGAATGATCGGATTATTCAATATTTACATGAACAGAATTTCCCGTTTGTTTTAATAGGAAAACCATATGATCGAAAAGATGAAATTACATATGTAGATAATGACAATTATACAGCTGCAAGAGAAGTGGCAGAATATTTAATTTCATTAGGGCATAAGCAAATCGCGTTCATTGGTGGTGGATCAGATTTACTTGTAACGAGAGATCGTTTAGCTGGTATGAGTGATGCCTTGAAATTAGCAGACATTGTATTACCAAAAGAATATATTTTACATTTTGATTTTTCGAGGGAAAGTGGTCAACAAGCCGTTGAGGAATTAATGGGACTGCAGCAACCGCCGACGGCAATTATGGCAACGGATGACTTAATTGGACTTGGTGTGTTAAGTGCTCTTTCTAAAAAAGGATTCGTTGTACCGAAGGATGTTTCTATTGTAAGCTTTAATAATGCTTTATTATCAGAAATTGCGAGCCCTCCACTTTCGACAGTTGATGTGAATATTTATCAGCTAGGATATGAGGCAGCGAAAGCTTTAGTTGATAAAGTAGAGAATGCAGAATCCACTGCAAAGTGTATCATTATTCCTCATAAATTACTAAAACGTCAAACTTGTGATCATTATGCAGAAAAAAGCTAAGAGTTTAACTCTTAGCTTTTTTCTTTAGAAAGGCTTCTAATCGGTCGCAGCCTTCTTTTAAAGTTTCGATACTATACGCATAGGACAAGCGAAGGTAGCCTTCACCGTATTCAGAGAATGCTGTTCCAGGAACTACAGCTAGTCCAGCTTCTTTGACAAGATCAAGTGCAAAATCAAATGATGAAGATGTCAAATGACCAACATATGGGAATAAGTAAAATGCACCTGTTGGCTTTTCAACTGCTAATCCCATTTGAGTGAGTCTATTATATACGTAATCACGGCGTTTTTTATATTGGTGGCGCATCA
Source organism: Bacillus sp. GC_Bacil_1 (assembly GCF_026540675.1). NCBI lineage: Bacteria > Bacillati > Bacillota > Bacilli > Caryophanales > Bacillaceae > Bacillus > Bacillus sp. GC_Bacil_1. Next base: position 412,334 of record NZ_JALNUG010000003.1, on the reverse strand, counting down.
TTTTGGGTGCGTCTTTAGCAGCTGTTAATGCTTCAATCGCAGCGTATTGAGCGATTGAAGTAGCACACGTTACATTGTATTGATGAACTTTTAATATGTGTCCTGCTAAATAGCTTGGTGCGAATAAAAGTCCAACACGCCAGCCAGTCATAGAATGTGATTTAGATAAACCGTTAATGACAATTGTCTTTTCACGCATTTCTGGGAAATGAGCGATAGATGTATGCTTTTGTTCATACACAAGCTCGCTATAAATTTCATCTGAAAGGACGAAAATATTTTTATCTTTTAAAACATCTACAATATCTTTTAATTCTTCTGTGGATAAAGTTACACCAGTTGGGTTAGAAGGATATGGTAGTACGATACATCTTGTTTTTTCTGTAATAGCATTTTTTAGCGCGTCAGCTGTTAAACGGAATCCAGTTTCACGAACATCTACAAAAATGGGCGTTGCACCGCATAATCGAATAATAGGTTCGTAACCTGGATAAATAGGAGCAGGTAAAATTACTTCTGTTCCTGGCTCTAAAATCGTTCGGAATGCAATATCAATTGCTTCGCTAGCACCAATTGTAACGATGGTTTCGTTTTCAGGTGAGTAATGTAAATCGTAGTTATCTTTTACGAAGTTACAAGCTGCCTTACGTAATTCTAGTAAACCAGCGTTATGTGTATAGCTTGTATAGTTTTCTGTAATAGCCCGTTTTGCCGCTTCTTTTACGAGAGAAGGTGTAGGGAAATCGGGTTGTCCGATTGTTAAAGAAATCAAATTATCATAGTGTTGAATCATGTTAGAGAATTGACGGATTCCAGAAATTTGGATATCCTTCACTCTAGGGTTAATGAATTGTTCCATTGTATCTCCCTTTCTTCCGTTTGAAAATTAAGTTCATTTTATCATATTTTCTATGATTGCGCTTTGTATATGTAATTTAGAAAGAGAGAGAAAAGAGAAAAAAAGCCGCTATAAGCGACTTTTTAATATCCGTATTCCCAATCTATTTCATCTTCATTCCAGAGTACAGAGGATACCTTGCCAAGGTGAACAACTGATTCGTTCACAGCACATGTGCAATCTTCATCTCCTGCTTTATGCTGTAACTCTTCATATACTGATTTTTCAACATTTTCTAGAACAACCAAATTTTCTTCTTTTAAAACAAGCGTAGTACCCGCCATATTTATCTTCCTCCTACTAAAGTAATGATCACTTATTTGTAAACATAGATAGTATGGATTATATGCTGTATTTTGCTATAGTTGTCCGTCTAAAAAAGTATTTTTACATTTTCTTTGTAATCCGTATTCATTGTATACTGCACGAAGGAAATTTGGTACAGGGTTTACAATCATTTCGAAAATCTGTAACAATTATTATGAGTTGTTAACAAAGAATTAACAAATATGTTAAGAAAAATCAAAATTTTAAAACAAATAAACCTATAAAATGATATAATCATATCAAAATACATATAGGGGATGAGAGGTTATGGAGCTTATCCGTGATTTGTTGATTCAAATTGCCATCATAATTTTACCACTATTTTTATATGAAGCGATTCGTTTAAATCGCTATCAAGAAATGCCTCCGAAGCCAAATCGTTACTTTATTATGTTTTTATCTAGCGTTACGCTCGTTCTCTCCATGACATACTCTATTTGTTTTGGCAATGTGTGTGGGTATAACTTTCACCCAATTCCAATTGTCAGTGGTTTTTTATATGGTGGGATTGTTGGTTTAATCCCAGCGGTTATTTTTGTTGCATATGAATGGTTACTAAAGGGAATGAGCTTTCTTCCAGTTTTAGAAGTAACATTTCTATTGATAGTTCCGCTATTTTTATCAAAGAAATGGTCTCTTTTTTCAAGAGATAAGAAATTAATTTTAGCATTTATGATTTCATCATTTTATGTGCTTGTTTCTTTAGTATTAGGCATGATTAATGTTCTTTTGGAAACAGGATTTACACCGTATATTTCGCAAATATATAGCGGATTTATATTTGCCTCGCTTATCATGGTCATGACAATGGTATTTCAGGTGTATTTAACTGAATATTTAAATGAAAATGCATTGCTACGTACAGAGATGCAAAAATCAGAAAAGCTTAATATTGTAAGTGAGTTAGCAGCAAGTGTGGCACATGAAGTTCGAAATCCACTTACTGTTGTTCGTGGATTTATCCAATTGCTAGAAAGTACGGAAGATGTGAAGAATAAGGATTATATGCGTCTCGTATTAGCTGAATTGGATCGGGCGGAACAAATTATTTCAGATTACTTGAATTTAGCAAGGCCGCAAATTGAGAAAAAAGAACACATTTGTTTATCAGCCCAATTAATAGAAATGACCACTCTTATGTCGTCATTTGCAGCGATGCAAGGTGTATATTTACAAGTTGAAATTTCAGAAAGTCTTTATACGATTGGTGATAAGACAAAATTGAAGCAAGCTATTATGAATGTTGTTAAAAATGGTATTGAAGCAATTCAAGGAAATAAAGGATATTTAAAAGTAACAGCTATTCAAAAAGACGAAACAATCATAATAAGAGTTAAAGATAGTGGTGTTGGTATGACGAAAGAACAGTTAGCAAGGCTGGGGCAACCATATTATTCTTTAAAAGAAAAAGGGACAGGATTAGGGCTTATGGTAACATTTAGTATTTTACAAGCGCATAATGGTACATTGGAATATAAGAGTGAAAGTGGAAAAGGCACTGAAGCAATTATTATATTACCAGCTGTACAAAATAAGGAATAAAAGTTACCGATGGAAGGTAACTTTTTATTTTATATTGTTTATTCATTTGTTTTTTCTTGTTTTGCTCGGCTAAATAAACTTTTAAATGATTGAAAGAAGCTTTGCTCTTTTGAGGCAGCGACCATTCTTTTTGTTTCTTGAATTTCTCGAATAACTTGCATAAGCTGTGCATCACGATTACTGTCCTTGTTATAAATTTGACTAACAAGTTTATTCATTTTTTCTTCTTGTTTGGATTCTCGTTTATACATATGATTCATTAATAAGTCCATTTTTTCTTTTTGCAATGCATCTGTTTGAGCGGCGTGCTCGACTAATTCTTGAAGCATTTTTTCTTGAGAGCCTTCTTTTACATACACTTGTTGCATCAATTCATCTAGTTTTTCATCCTTTAAACGATTTTGTGTAATTAGAGTAGAATTTTGATGAATAATTGCTTCATTTAATTGAGCTAGCATTTCAAGTTTCAACATGAACTCCTCAAAGTTACGCCCATCTTCTTTTTCTTTCGGTTGTATCTCTTGCTTATCTTGTATAACTGGTACAGGTGGGGCCTCTTTTTCTTTTAAAATAATCGGTATCGTTTCTGAAATATCTTCTTGTAATGTGGCAGCTCTTTCATGTATAGATTTCAATAGTTTTAAATCATCAAGTTTATAAATACGAGCATCAGCTGTTTTAGAAATCATATAACCATGTTCCTCTAACAGTTGACTATATTTGCGGACTATATGTTTTGGGATGCCTGTTTTATTCGTGACATCTTTCGTTTTATAGGTAGCTTCCATGATATTTCCTCCCCAAAAAGTATCGTATATATCATTTCAATCTTTTATGAGGACTTCCTTTGAAAAAGAATGTCGGAAGGCTATTAGTTTTCTACAGCATTAGTGAAAAAATGAAATTTTTTGGCGGAATGGCAAGGAATAACTAAAATAATGTCTGAAAACATATACAGGAGAAGTTTGTTATAATAACTGAGGAAAAGAAACTGGTAGAAACATGGAGGTATACATGAAGCAATTAAAAGGTATTATCATTTCAATTATCGCAATTCTGTCTATTTTAGTAGCAGTTTATGAAGTACTTGTGCCAGAGGAAACAAGTGTAAAGAAAACGAATACGTATGATCAAGTGTTAGAATTTCCGAAAGAACGTTACCCAGAGACAGGAAAACATATTACGGATGCTATAAAAGAAGGGCATTCAGAAGTTTGTACAATCGATCGTGGTGGTGCTGCAGATAGAAGGAAATTGTCGTTAGCACCGTATCCATCAAAAAAAGGGTATGATCGTGATGAATGGCCAATGGCGATGTGCAAGGAAGGCGGAAAAGGAGCACATATTGAATATATAAGTCCGGCGGATAACCGGGGAGCAGGCTCTTGGGTAGGGAATAAGTTAGATAAATATCCAGATGGTACGCGTGTGAAATTTGAAGTGAAGTAGTATTTGTACATTTCATAATGAAGGAGAAGGGGAACTATGGAGTTAACAATTTCTTATTCGCAATTAATGTTGATGAACTATGACGGTGAGCAGCCTTATGTAGACTGGACGGATGAAGATTTTGAAAGGGGTTATGCTGAGGCAGAGGGAACTGTTATTTTTGAAGCACTTTCTGATTATACTTGTGAAGTGAAAGTGACCCCAGGGAAACATATTGAAAAAGAAGAAGTGGTTAGAACGATTACGGTTCCTTTTACGGTTGAAAATGAAAGTATCGTTATAACGAGTATTCTTTCAAACAAATTTCAAATATCTATTCCAAATGGTGAGTATACAGTTGTCTTACAAGCAATTCCTCTTGAAGAGCCAACGGATGATGAATTATATAAAATACAATACGAATTCTTCTTTGAAAGTAAAGAATAAAAAATGGGTTATCCTGAGAAAAGGATAACCCATTTTTGTTATGCGTTTGTTTTTAAAAGGGAACGAGCATCTTTCGCTGCTTGCACCATATGTTCTAAAGCTGGAATAACTTCTTCTGTTCTTCTCGTTTTTAAACCACAATCAGGATTAATCCAGAAATATTTAGGATCGCATACTTCTAAAGATTGTTCTACGATTTTATACATTTCATCTTTACTCGGTACACGTGGGCTATGAATATCATATACACCTAGGCCGATGCCTTTTTCATATGTTGTATGTTTTAACGTATCAATAAATTCTCCGTGACTTCTTGATGTTTCGATAGAAATTACATCTGCATCTAATGCGCGAATCGCGTCAACAATATCTTCGAAGTTACTGTAACACATATGAGTATGAATTTGTGTTTCGTTTGCTACAGAAGAAGTTGCTAAAAGGAAGGATTGTACTGCCCATGTAATATAAGCATCCCAATCTTTTTCTTTTAGTGGCATTCCTTCACGAAGTGCTGGTTCATCGACTTGGATTACTCTAATTCCGGAAGATTCAAGTAGTTCAATTTCGTGACGAAGAGCTAGTGCAATTTGATACGAAACTTCTTTTCTTGGAATGTCATTTCGAACGAAGGACCAATTTAAAATCGTAACAGGTCCAGTTAACATTCCTTTTACAACTTTCTCCGTTAAGCTTTGTGCATAAACTGTTTCCTTAATAGTCATGCCGTTAATAAAGGCTACATCACCATAAATAACAGGTGGTTTTACGCAGCGGGAACCGTATGATTGTACCCAACCGTTTTTAGTGAATGAGAAACCAGCAAGGCGCTCACCAAAATATTCGACCATGTCAGTTCTTTCAAATTCACCATGTACAAGGACATCAAGCCCAATTTCTTCTTGGTAACGAATCCATTTTTCTGTCTCTTTTTCAATAAATTGTTCATATTGTTCATTTGAAATAACACCGTTACGCCATTCTTTTCGCGTTTGACGAACTTCAGTTGTTTGCGGGAAGCTACCAATAGTCGTTGTTGGTAATAGTGGTAACTCCAGGGCAACTTGTTGTAATTCGTATCGTTTTTCAAATGGAAGAGGGCGTGAAAAATCTTCTTCTTTTAGTGCTGTTCGTGCTGCTTTAACATCTTCTCGGTTACGTGCAGCAGATGAGCGAATTGTATGATGTACGTTTCGATATGTTTCCAGCTCATTACTAATGCTTTCTGTACCTTGAGTGAGAGCGGAATGAATAAGAACTAACTCTTCTAATTTTTGATTTGCAAATGCTAATGCATCAAATAGCTCAGTCGATAAGTGAGTTTCTTCTGTTTTATCGATCGGTGTATGCAATAAGCTACAAGAAGGCTGAACGATGAAATCTTTCGTTTGGACTTGTTTTTGTAACGTTGTAAATAACTCAAGAACTTCATCAAGGTCAGCTCTCCAAATGTTACGGCCATCTATACAACCGACAGCTAAAGTTTTATCAGCTGGGAATCCATATTTTGAAATAGCATTTAAATTACCTTCTTTACCATGAATGAAATCTAATCCAATACCGGATACCGGGAATGTAATAATTTCTTCATAGTTTTCTTCCACGCTATCAAAATATGTTTGTAAAAGAAGAGTCGCATTTGGAACTTCTTTACGAATAGCTTCATAAATTTCTTTTGCTTGTTGAACTTCTTCTTTCGTTAAAGAAGCGAAAATTGGTTCATCAACTTGAATGGCTTGTGCACCAGCTGCATGTAGTTCTGAAAGCAGTTGTACGTAAGGTGCAACTAACTGTTTTAAAATGGAAGGGAATTGTTCTTGTGTATAGCCTTTAGCTAATTTTAAGAAAGTATATGGACCTAAAATAACAGGCTTTCCATCTACTCCTAATTCTTGTTTTGCCTCTTCGTATAAGCGAAGTGGACGATTATCTTTTAAAGAGATTTGTAATCCCTCTTCATATTCAGGAACGATATAGTGATAGTTTGTGTTAAACCATTTTGTCATTTCGGAAGCTACGTGATTTTTAGAGCCACGCGCCATTGCGAAATATACATCAAGGTAAGATGTAAACTCAGAAAAACGTGATGGGATAAATCCTAGCATATAGGCAGTATCCAAAACGTGATCATAATATGTAAAGTCGCCAATTGGAATGAGTTCAATCCCTTTTTCTTGCTGTACTTTTACGTGTTGAAGGCGAATTTCTTTCATTGTTGTTAAAAATTGTTCTTCATCAATTTTATTGGACCAAAAAGCTTCCAATGTTTTTTTCCACTCTCGTTGTAGTCCGATACGTGGATAACCTAAGTTACTTGTTTGAATTGCCATTTTAAATTCCTCCCTAATTGAAAGTAAGCATTTCCGTTTACTAGGAAATACTTATAACAAAAAGTGCAAAGACATAGAAAATAAGCCTTCCTTTTTGTTTTAACACCTCATCATCATCCGTGAATCTATCAGTGTTGTTAAAACAGGCAGGTCTCCTGACTTATGCTTCATATAATTTCTTTCACCTTCCCGTTTTCACAGTGGCACCAAAAAGAAATCTCAGCATTTACAGTGGCGGGACCGTGTTGGAGTTTCACCAAGCTTCCCTTTTAAACACGAAACGAAATGTTCGTGTACCTATTTTCCTTTTGAAAGGAATTTAACAAGCGATATGATATTGAAACAAATTCTAACACAATTTTTGGAATTTTGTCTACTGTTTTAAAATAAGAAAATTCCAAAGTTTTTATTTCTTATTATTCTGACTTTTTACTCTGAAGTAACTAATAATATTACAGTATAAAAAGAGAAATTGAGCTATGAAAGAAGTAGGGATGTCTTCTTTCATAGCTCAATTTTCATCTATAGCAACTTCTGAAAGTCGGCCTGCTATAGCATCTTTAAGGAGGGTGTTTAGCCATTGTAATTCAACTGTAATATGCTCAATTACACTTTGCAAGATATATAGTTGTGCACGTGGAACCTTTCCTTTATTACAATCATATATCGTTTGCATAGTATGTAAATATTGAAGAGTATCATTTTTCTTTTTTTCTAAAATAGGAACTAATTCATGATCATTGCTAAAGTGAGCGAAAGATAGGGCTGAATAAATAGGTTTATATATTTGGTTTTTTGCTTCGAATTGTTTTAATAGTAAAGTGTGGAATAGTTTTTTGCCTTCTTCTGTTATATGAAAAATCGTTTTGTCAGGTCGGTTTGTGTCTCTAATTACATTTGTAATGTGAATTGCGCCTTGCTTTTCTAATTGCTCGAAAGCGTAATAAAGTGATCCTTTAGCATATTTAATATAACAATCCATTTGTCGTTCTTTCATAATATGCTGCACTTCATATGGATGTTTATCTCCTTCGAGTAGCAAGCCGAGAATGACTAATTTCATGCTCATGCTGTCTCAACTCCTGTATATAAAAACTTTATACATATTATAAACGGCATATCCTTTTTCATAAAGGGATATGCCGCTTCTTTTTTATATTAACTGACTTGCTTTTGTTTTTCTTTCTTTTTAGGGCCTGTAAAGAGGCGTTCATTTCCCATTAGTAAAATACAAATAACACTTAGTACAGCCGGGATGAGTGCCCAGAAGAATGTGTTCGCAATAGATGTAGCGAGAGCTTCTTTAATACCCGCTAATATTTCAACAGGAATTTTTGCGGTAGCGCCTGGTGATAATAAGAAACTTGTGTCTCCGCCTTTTGGAGCTAATTTTGCTAGTTCAGGGGAGAACACAGAGTTTAGTTTATCTGTAAAAATATGATTTTGAATTGTACCGAAAATCGTTACACCAAGAGTCATACCGAGTGATCGGAAGAATGAGTTTGTTGATGTCGCCGAACCGCGGTCTCGCATTTCTAACTTGTGAATAGAAGACATACTTAATACTGAGAATGAGAAGCCAACACCAAGCCCAGCGAGAATCATAAATAGTGTTACGAGTAAACGAGGTGTGTCCATTGTTAAAGTACTTAATGAATAAATACCAAGAACGAAGAAGACACCAGATACCATCATAATGTTACGATAGCTTGTTCGAGAAGCTAATTGTCCTCCTGTTTGACTTCCAATTACAGAACCAACCATCATTGGTGTTAAAATTAATCCAGCATTAGAGGCCGAACCTCCAAGAACGCCTTGAATGAAGATTGGAATATAAACTGTACAGATAATAAAAGCAGCACCATAGAAAAAGGCAACTCCTTGACTAGCTGCGAATAAAGGTTTTTTAAATAGATGGAACGAAATAATAGGCTCGGTTGCTTTTCTTTCTACAAAGAAGAAAATAATAAGCGCAATAACTACTGTTGTAAATAAGCCAATAATTACAGTGGAATTCCAGGCATATTCCTTACCACCAAGTTCTAATGCGAACATTAAGCAAACGATACTTATGACAAGTGTAATAGCACCAGCCCAATCAATTTTTTGTTTTCTAAATTCTAGAGACTCACTGTAGTATTTAGTAATGAAGAAAAAGGAGATAAGTCCTAATGGAATATTGATATAGAAGACCCAATGCCAACTTATATAGTCTGTAATATAAGCACCTAATAAAGGACCGAATACACTAGATGTCCCGAAAACAGCACCGAATAGCCCTGTCATCTTCCCGCGTTTTTCTGGTGGGAAGATATCATACATAATTGTAAAGGCGATAGGCATAAGGGCACCACCACCGATACCTTGAATAGCTCTATAAATACTTAATTGCTCAATACTTGAAGCTGTTCCGCAAAGCGCAGAACCGAATAAGAAAAGAATGAGGCCCCCAATATAAAAACGTTTCCGCCCGTACATATCAGAAAGTTTCCCAAAGATAGGCATCCCTGCCATTGTTGCTACCATATAAGCTGATGTGACCCAAACAAACTTATCAAAGCCTCCTAGGTCTCCAACAATTGTTGCCATTGCGGTTGCAACGATTGTATTATCCATTGCGGCCATTAATATACCAAGCAGCAAACCAGCAACAACAAATTTTGTCTTGTTGGTGTCTTTTTTTAATGGTTGAGTTTCCAAATATAACCCTCCTTTAGAAATAAGTAAACTATATTAAGTTTTGAGTGCAGTGGATAAAAAATTTAAATGTATAGTTGATTTTAATTTCTTTTCCATAAGTGCACTAATATGCCATAAAGAATATTATAGTCAAATTTGACTATAAGGCAAATTTTTTCTTCCGTCAAAATATTCTTTCATATGAGTAGAGAACGAGTGAGCGATACGAATATTGCTATAAAGGAAATGAAGTAAATTGTAAAAAAATTTCATAAAGAACACCTTCTGTTAATAGATGAAAAATGGTTTTTTCTTCATATTGTCGAATAGGATAAAAGGAAGAGAAATATTAAACATTACTTGTAGCAAGCTTTAGTAAGTTGGGGAATTCATTGTGTGTATGGTACATCTGAAATGAGGTGAATATATATTATGAAAATATGGGGACGAATTTCGGATACAGGAAAGTATTCAATACCGCTACAACCAGTATTGTGGATTGACGGATCGAAAAAGGAAAATGAATTTCCTCAAGTAGCCGTTACATTGCAAATTGGTAGTATGTATACAGAACAATTTTCGTATGAATTGACCTACGATGTAAACGACATACTTATTATGCGAATTGAAGTGGAAAATAAAGGGCTAGAAATGATTTCGAGAGTTGTTGTAAGTCATATGATTCGAGATTACTTTGCTTATATTCCTAATTCTTTAAAAGTTGATAAGGGGATAAGTGAGTTTTTATTCCAGCTTGTAAGGTGGCGAATTGATGACTTGTTACCGAATGAAAAGGTGGAACTACGTTGCAAAATAAAAGCTAATAAAGATAAATCTCTTAAACAAGCATTCTTTCAGGCTACATATACATTTCAAGATAAAGAGATATCATATGGTCCACTGCAAACAAATGAAGTTGTTGTGCGGCAATGATAAAAAGGAACCTGTACAAAAGGTTCCTTTTTTAGTGAAGGTTGTGTTTTTTGAGTATTTTCTTTTGCTCTATTCCTTTTTTTCCTACATAGTTATTTTTGTAGCCAAAGTATAGAATAAATAAAAATGAAACAACATTAACAATAGCGTCGATTTGATCGTTTGTAATAAAGTGTATGCCGAAAGAGGTAAATAATAATTTTAATGATAATAGAAAACCAGCTAGTAAACGCATAGCATCTGATAGATTCTCTTTTTGTAGCATATAGATTACTCCTTTCTATAAAAGTTATATATTATATATATGAAATAGAGTAGGAAAGGTATACAAGCTTAAGCAGAAATGTACATTGCATATGTACATTTTTTATTTTGTAGAAAAACATTATTGATATAGAAACATATATTGGTATAAAAGGGGGAGAAGTATGAAACATAAAGGGAAAATTAGTGGATTATTACTTGGAAATACAGTGGCAGTTACAGAATGGATTGCACTTCAGGATGTAATTGCAAAACTGGATTCACGATCATTTTATACCGTCTTTATTATTTATATATTGCAAATGATACTAAGTTATTATTTTGGACATTGGTACGATAAAAGAGCGAACAAGCGTATGAATGTGGAAGGGGGAGGAATGGCAAGCAACGATTTTGTTGTTGATTTTTTTGGGAAAGTAGCCGCTTTATCTGAAAGAGATTCCCGTAATATTACGGTTTACATTCTTTCTGTAAAAGAATGGGAAGGATTAAAAGACACGTTGCAAGAAAAAAAATTGGGAGTGTTAGTACAAAAATTAGAGAGTACCATTGTAAAGACAATTCGGAAGGGAGATGTTGTTACAAAGTGGGATGAAAATAAGTATGTTATTGTAGCAATTGATAATGGTCATGAAACATCAACAATAACAAACAGATTAATGAAAAATATTGAAAGTGAAATAGAAGGTGATTTACTCAGTGTCACTCTTTTATTTGGAGCAGCTAGCTATCCAGTAGAAGGAAAAACGTTTGAAGAACTGTTGAGAAAGTCGCAAAATCAATTGTATCAGTATAGAAATTTGCAAGAAAATGAGTGAAGCTTTGATTTGAAGATATATGATAGGAAGAAGTTTTATTTGTAACATTTTTTTGACTTTTATTACAAAAAACGTTGCGTTTGTAATAAAAGTCTTTAAAAATATATGAAATAAGCATATAATTATGATGGTAGTGCCAATACAATTTGCACAATGTGTTTTATTTTAAAAGTGTAGAGGAAAGCAAGCTCTACACTTTTCCTTTTTAGGAAATGAAAAGAATATTTGTAAGTTGTTGCGAGATATTGATTGTACTGTGTAAAATGAACAAAGAGATTATTTGATAGAAAGCTGGAAAGGGAATGATAGACGTGAGAGCGGAACGATCACCTTTTATCAGGTGAACTATTATAGTCTTATTAAGACTGAGGTGAAATTCTGTGGCCATTAAGGTAATACATAGTGTGAACAGGTTTTAAAAAACACGAAGAACTATACTTAAAAATGGATATGGAACTGCTAAATACTTCAAAAAGAATAATGTAATATTAAGTAATAATTCGTACAAACAATATTAATGATCTTCGTAAAAAAGATGCGAGTGTATAGAACAATTACATATTTTATAACTTTTTTATATTACACGATGGTCGTTTATAAATAGGAGGAAGAGATGTTGAAATATAGTAAATTAGCAATTATAACTGCATTATCAATGACTTTATTAGCCGGTTGTTTTGGACCGAAACCAGAAGAAGAATTATATGTAGCGTTTGAAAACGCTGCTAAACAAGAAAAAACAATGTTTGAAGATGCAAAAAAACTTGAGGCTTTAGAGAAAGAAGGACAAGAATTATATAACCAGATTGTGCAAGAAGGAAAAGATAATAATCAAACTGTTAAAGAAAAATTGAATCAAGCAGCAAAGAATACAACTGAACGAGAAAAAGTACTTACAAAAGAAAAAGAGGCTTTAAATAAAGCGCAAGAAGAAGTGAAGTCAGCTGATAAGTATGTGAAGAAAATTGAAGATAATAAGTTGAAAGATCAAGCTGATAAAGTGAAAAGAACCTATGAGAAACGACACGATTCATTTAATAAAATGTATGACAGCTATAATAAATCTTTAAAACAAGAAAAAGAGTTATACACAATGTTACAAGATAAAGGTACTAAATTAAAAGATATTAGTGAAAAAGTAAAAGTAGTAAATCAATCTTATAAGGATATTGAGTCAGAAAAAGATAAATTTAATGAATTCACAAAGTCTTATAATACAGAAAAAGTAGCTTTTTATAAACAAGCAAATATTAAAATTAAGGAAGAGAAAAAATAAAACAGTTTGGCCTACACTTGGCCAAACTGTTTTATTTTTTTGTATAAGTACGACTATACCATGGAACAGGTTCACTTAATTTTTTTTCTTGTTTCAATGCTTCAGGACCAATATAATCTTGAAGTGTTTTTTTTGCTACTGTTAAAGATAAGGTTGTTTTCGGATTTCGATAGGAGGATTCAAGATGACCAAGATGCGGTAGAATTCGAAAATCTTCTTTCGTAGGAGGGATGTGGAAAAAATAATCGCCTAAACGTATAAGGACATCAGATTGTTGTTGGCTAAAACGTGGGTTTCTAGAAAAATGTAATCCTTCTTTAATTGCTTTTTTTTCAGCAATCAAACGTTCTAAAGCTGTCTTTTTTAACCAGTATAAATATTTAGGATTAGTAGCTGCTTTAGCATGACGATTCACAACGAAAATAGATTGAGCTAGTCGATTAATAGAATGTTGGTTTTGTAATTGAGATTGTGGTTGTGAAGGTTTCATATTGAATCTCCTTTCAATTTTTCATTATTATACCATAAATAAAAGAGGTTTTTATTATATGCAAAAAGTGATTGTATATATTTTCAATATTAAAGCAATATTGTTACAAAAAACAACTATTTTGTATAATAGTAATAGAATATGTTTTTGAAATTTGATAATGAAAGAGTGAGAAGTTTGAAAGAAATATTAAAACAACAGTATGCCATTATAGATATTGGATCTAATACAATGCGTTTAGTTATTTATGAAAAGAAAAATGGAGGTTTTTATAAAGAGATTGAAAATACAAAAGTGGTTGCTAGGTTAAGGAATTACTTAATTGATGGTGTGTTGAATGAAGAGGGACTAGAAGTATTATTACAGACATTATTTCAATTTCAAGAAAGTACAAGGTTCCATCAGTTGCATCATGTACTTTGTGTTGCAACAGCAACAATTAGACAGTCTGAGAATCAAGAGGAAATTAAAAAGCTTATTGAAGGACAAACGGACTTTACTCTTAGAGTATTATCAGAGTATGAGGAAGCGCGTTACGGATACTTGGCGGTTATGAATTCTACATCGTTTTCAGAAGGAATAACGGTAGATATTGGTGGGGGAAGTACGGAAGTTACATACTTTAGAAATAGAGAGATTTTAGAGTACCATAGTTTTCCTTTTGGGGCACTTTCTTTAAAGCAACAATTTATTAAAGGTGATATTCCTACTAAAGATGAGTTAGAAGGAATGCAACGGTATTTAGAGTTTCAATTTCGAACGTTACCATGGTTAAGCAATAAGAAATTGCCTCTTATTGCAATTGGTGGTAGTGCGAGGAACTTAGTAAAAATCCATCAAAATTTAATATGTTATCCTATAGCAGGATTACATTTATACAAGATGAAAGAAGAAGATATTGAAAATGTAAAAGATGAATTAGAAAAATTGTCGTTCATAGAACTTCAGAAATTGGAAGGATTGGCAAAAGATCGAGCGGATACGATTATTCCAGCGGTTGAAGTATTTCATACACTTGTTCATGTTATAGAGGCACCGGCATTTGTATTAAGTAGAAAAGGGTTAAGAGAAGGTGTTTTCTATGAAGAGTTGACAAAAGATTTGGGGATTTCATATTATCCGAACGTAGTTGAAGAAAGTTTGCATTTACTATCACATGAATACGAAATGGATATGGAATTTGTAATTCAACTTATTAAACATGGAAGACTAATTTGCAAACAACTTGAGGAAATAGGGCTTATTTCTATGTCAATAAAAGACTGGGAAGTGTTCCATCAAGCAGCGAAAGTATTTAATATAGGCAAATATATAGACGAAGAAGCGAGCCGTTTACATACGTTTTATTTATTAGCGAATAAGACGATTGATGGCATGATGCATAAAGATCGAGTAAGGCTAGCACTTATTGCATCGTATAAATCAAAAATGTTATTTAAACAACATTTATCACCATTTGAAGGTTGGTTTGATAAAAGCGAACAAAAAAAAATCCGCCTGTTAGGAGCTGTTTTACAATTTTCAGCTACTTTAAATGTAAGGCAACGATCGCTTGTTGATACCATATCTATAACAGAAAACGAAGAAGGGTTAACGTTTAAAGTTTTATGCGAACAATCAGCATTAGCGGAAAAAGTGCAAGCTGAAAAACAAAAAAAACAGTTAGAAAGAGTATTAAAAACGAATATTAACTTGTTATTTGAACTAAAACATTAGGTTGTACGGATGTCTTTACAAAAAATTTACACTTTATAATATTGTAATTTGCTAAAATAAAAGTAACTAAATTATAGTAAAAAAGTTTCAAGGGGAAGTGTGAAGAGAATGGAATTATTGAAGGGGAATGCAGTAAATTTAAATGATACAGCTTATTACAATAATCGAGAGTTAAGTTGGTTAGCATTTAATGAACGTGTCTTACAAGAAGCGCAAGATGCAAATAATCCACTTTTGGAAAGATTGAAATTTATTAGTATTTTTAGTTCGAATTTAGATGAATTTTTTATGGTACGTGTAGCGGGATTAAAGGATCAAGTGAGTGCTGGATTTAATCAACCAGAAAATAAAGCTGGGTTAACACCAAAAAAGCAATTAAATAAAATTGCGATAAAAGCCCATGCACTAATGACAGTACAATATGATACATTTAAAAATTATGTATTACCAGCGCTTGAATTAGAGGGAATTGAACGTTTAACATTCAATGATTTGACGAAAGAGCAGCGAGAATTTATAGAAGAGTATTTTGATGAGCAAATTTTTCCGGTGTTAACTCCTGTAGCTATTGATGCATATCGCCCATTTCCAATGTTATTAAACAAAAGTTTAAATTTGGCTACTCTTTTATATGATGAGAAGCAAGCGGAAGAAGAAAACAGGACGAAATTAGGAATTGTGCAAGTTCCTTCATTACTTGAGCGCTTCATAATTTTACCGAGCGAAGGGCAAAAGCATAAATTTATTTTATTAGAAGACGTAATTAGTAGCTTTACTCATAAATTATTTACGGGATATACAGTATCATCTGTTACTCGTTTCCGTATTACACGCAATGCAGATTTAACGATTCATGAAGAAGGTGCGAGAGATTTATTAAAGGTAATTGAAAAAGAATTAAAAAAGCGTAAGTGGGGGGCTGCTGTTCGTTTAGAGGTTGGGAAAGAACACATTGATGAAAGAGTATTAGCATTATTATATGAGGTTCTGGAAGTAAAAGATGAAGATGTATATATAATGGATGGTCCATTAGATTTAACATGTTTGTTTTCTTTATATAAAAAACTAGCTCCTTTATATGAACATCTTGTATATCCAGCTCTTATTCCGCAACCGCCTCAAGATTTAGGTGATGAAGAAGATGTATTTGAAAAAGCAATTGAGCATGATATTTTATTACATCATCCTTTTGAATCCTTTCAGCCGGTAGTTGATTTTGTTCGTGATGCGGCAGACGATCCGAATGTACTTGCGATTAAACAAACGTTATATCGTGTAAGTGGTGATTCACCGATTATTCAGGCGTTAAAGATAGCGGCTGAAAAGGGAAAACAAGTGACGGTATTGGTTGAATTAAAGGCAAGGTTTGATGAAGAAAACAATGTTCATTGGGCTAAAGAATTAGAACAGGCAGGCTGTCATGTTATTTACGGTGTAAGTCACTTGAAAACACATAGTAAAATTACGTTAGTTGTAAGAAGAAAAAACGGAAAAATTGAAAGGTTCGTACATCTTGGAACTGGAAACTATAATGATGCAACAGCGAAGTTATATACTGATTTTGGATATATTACATCAAGAAAAGACTTTGGGGTTGATGCAACCAATTTCTTTAATTATTTAAGTGGTTATACAACAAAGCCACATTTTCATCATTTATCGGTTGCTCCATTTGATATAAGAGAGCAATTTATGGATTTAATAGATGAAGAAATCCGTTATCATAGGCAATATGGAAATGGATATATTATCGCTAAGATGAATTCATTAACAGATAAACCATTAATTAAAAAAATGTACGAAGCATCACAAGCTGGAGTAAAGGTAGAGCTCATTGTTCGGGGAACATGTTGCCTACGACCTGGTATTCCAAATGTAAGTGAAAATATTCGTGTAGTTAGTGTTGTTGGAAGATATTTAGAACATAGCCGTATTTATTATTTCCATCATAATGGGGAGGAGAAAATATATTTATCTTCAGCTGATTGGATGACTCGAAATATGGAGAAGCGAGTGGAAATATCTTTCCCGATATTAGATATTGAAATGAAGGCACGAATTAAGGCGATTTTACAGCTTACATTAGCTGATAATGTGAAAACACGTGAACAAAATAAAGATGGTGATTACTATTATGTTATTAATGGTAGTACAGAAGAAATTGATAGCCAAGTGAAGTTGTTTAAGATGGCATATCAAAATACAGACGCTGAATAATCAAAAAAGTAAAAACCTCTTATGTCCATAAGAGGTTTTTACTTTTTTCTACTCATATGCTCCCAAAATGGAAGGCTGAGTAGAAACAATAGTTTTATTATAAGCGTGTAATGAGGTGGTTCGTTGAGAGAATAACATTTGAAAGAATTGTTATTTTAACTTAGTAATAGTATGGTTGTTGACAGGGTCCACCGTAACAAGGATAAGGTGCTGGATAAGGTGGATAAAACGGTCGAGGGCCGAAAGCTAATGCTCCGCCGAGCAATCCACCAGCAATTCCAGCTAGAAAGGGAACGCCAAAAAACGGAAAGAAGCGTGAGTCGCCTACTGGACCAATAGGTGCTGAACGGACTGGGATTGGTTGATAATATGGATACATGAACATACCTCCTTTATTGGACTCACTTTCATCATATGGTAAATGAAACATGGATGAGCGCGTACAAGAAAGGATATGCAAGAAAATAGGCGAATTATTACGAATGTTGAAGTATAAAAAGTGTAATTTCAGGTTTTGACATAAAACGGAATGGGACACGTGTTCTTCCGAGGCCTCGATTGACATAGAGAGTTAAATCCTGAATTGTATAGAAGCCTTCAATATAGTCTTTGGCGAGTGATGGTGTAATAATAGGTCCTAAAAAAGGAATTTGTACTTGTCCGCCGTGACTATGACCAGAAAGTTGCAAGTTGATTGGATATTTAGAAACTTTGGGCGCGATATCTGGTTCGTGAACAAGAACAATGTTATAAGTACTTTGCCGTGCATGCTCTAATGTTTTCTCTATTTTTGGTCTGCCTAGTAGTATATCATCGAGACCGAAAATAGAAATTTCACTATTATCCATTAAACGAATTCTTTTTTCACTATTTAGCAATAGTTCAAATCCAGATTCACGCATGATGTGCTCATAGTATTCAGTTCCATATCCACCGTGATCATGGTTACCATAAATAGCGAATTTACCGAAGGGGGCTTGTATATTTTTTAAAATGGATGCAACGAAAGGAGTGTCAGTATACGTTTGATAATTATCAATGAGATCTCCGGTAAAAAGGACAATATCTGGATTTACAGCATTAATTTTAGAAACAACTTTAGATAAATGTTGGAGCGAGAAATAGTATCCGAGATGTAAATCGCTGAATTGAAGAATTTTTATACCATGAAAACTTTTTGGGATGAGTTGTGATTTTAATGTGTGCTGTGTAAAAGAAATGAAATGGGGCTCTATATATTTAGCATAGTAGTATCCGATGCTACTGGTTATAAATGAATAGAGACAAGTACGCATACCAATTTTTAAAAAATTTCTTCTTGTAATGTGCTTCATAAAAATATGAGTATACCTCAATGTTTTTATTCCATTTATAGGCTACTCAAATCTCCTTTCAGTTTATTTAAAATATACTTTACATAATAAAAAAGTAGTATAGATTACGAAAAAAAATGAATAAAAAGAAAGTTCTTTACGTTAAAATATCAGAAAAATTTAAAAATATAAAGATTTCTATTAAATAAAGTGATAAAATGAATGTGTATTCATTTTTTGGAGGGGATGTATGTGAAAGAAAAGGTAGTTATTATAACAGGTGGATCGAGTGGAATGGGAAAAGGAATGGCGACTCGTTTTGCAAAAGAAGGGGCACGAGTTGTTATTACAGGACGTACAAAGGAAAAACTAGAGGAAACAAAGTTGGAAATTGAACAATTTCCAGGGCAAGTATTACCTGTACAAATGGATGTAAGAAATACGGATGACATTCAGAAAATGATTGAACAGATTGATGAGAAGTTTGGTAGAATTGATGTTTTAATAAATAATGCAGCTGGAAACTTTATTTGTCCAGCAGAAGATTTATCTGTGAATGGCTGGAATTCAGTCATTAATATTGTGTTAAACGGTACGTTTTACTGTAGTCATGCTGTCGGAAAATATTGGATTGAAAAAGGTATAAAAGGGAATATCATTAACATGGTAGCAACGTATGCATGGGATGCAGGTCCAGGAGTGATTCATTCGGCTGCAGCGAAGGCAGGGGTATTAGCGATGACGAAGACGCTCGCTGTTGAGTGGGGGCGTAAATATGGAATACGAGTTAACGCTATCGCGCCAGGACCAATTGAACGTACGGGCGGTGCTGATAAATTATGGATTTCAGAAGAAATGGCTAAGCGTACGATACAAAGTGTTCCGCTTGGAAGGCTGGGTACGCCAGAAGAAATCGCTGGTCTAGCTTATTATTTATGCTCAGATGAAGCGGCGTACATAAATGGAACTTGCATGACAATGGATGGAGGACAACATTTACATCAATATCCATTTTAAAAGGGATAAAAAATGAATGTTTGATTCATTTTTTTATGGTTAAATGTGACGGAATTGTGACATATGAAAGAAAAGTGTTTACAAGAGGTCATATATACGTTATATTTAAGACCTCTTTTTTCTTCATAGTAGAATTGCTAATTCCCCTTAGCATTTTACCCCTCTAATCCCTTCAGGAAAACTGAAGGGATTTTTTATTATTTTTCCGTAAATATCATGTTATAATTTTTGAAAAGTAAAGGGAGGGAAGCACGTTGATAGATGCATTAGATGTAATGAGTAACTTGGATAAAGTCCTTCCTTATTATCAAGCTATTTTTAGTGCTGATGAGCATACTGTAATTGGATATGAAGTAGTAGGACGTATTCAAACAGAAGAGGGCATACAAAGTTTAGCTTCTTTCTTTCACGATGATTCGATTCCAAGTGAATTTCAACTGGAAGCGGATAATATTATAGTAGAAAAAGCTTTAAATCGTTATTTAGAAAGCGATCAAAAATTATTATTATTTATACATCGGAATGCTAATGTATTAATGAATGATGATGATGAAAGCTTGCTTCAACTTTTATTGAGGTATGAAGAACAAGGTTTAAATTTAAAACAAATTGTTTTAGAGATTACAGAGCATGAATGTAAAGAAGATATAGAGCAATTTAATCATTTGCTTATGTATTATCGTACATATGGTATTCAAATTTCGATTAATAAGGTCGGAACGGGCACAAGTAATTTAGAGCGTATTAGCGTGTTAGCACCTGATATTTTAAAAGTAGATTTAACGAACTTAAGGCAAACAGCACTTTTACAATCTTATCAAGATATTTTATATTCTTTATCATTACTTGCTAGAAGAATTGGTGCAACCTTGTTATATGAAGAAATAGATGCTTTTTATCAATTGCAATATGCTTGGAAAAACGGTGGAAGATATTATCAAGGTAATTATTTGAAAGAATGTTTACCTGATTTTATTGAAACGAATGTTTTGAAAGAGCGACTTGGTAATGAATGTCATCAGTTTATTCAGCATGAAAAGAAGAAGTTACAAAAAATTTATAATTTAACAGAGATGTTACGCGATCGAATTGGCGATGTTTTATCAAAACAAAAAAAGAATGAAGATATCAATGATTGGTTATTACAATTTAGTCAAAGTGTATCACAGTATAGTTTTCGCATATTTATTTGTAATGAAGATGGTTTCCAACAATCAGGAAATGTTATGAAAAAAGATGGAGAATGGATTGTGATGCCGGATTATTATATGAAGAACTGGAGTTGGCGCCCGTACTTTCTCGAGAATATCATGAAAATGCGTTTTGAGAATAAGGCAAGGCTTTCAGATTTATATGCAGATATCGAAACGGGCGAAATGGTACGAACATTTTCTTTTCCAATAGATGATGACAACTTTTTATTTATAGATTTATCATATGAGTATTTATATGAAGAAGATGTTTTATTTTAATGCACGAAGAGATTCGTGCATTTTTTGTTTGTTTTTATCATAAATTGGTAATAGTGAAAATGGTGATGAAAATGCTGTCTATCGTTGTAAAGATTTTACGAACGAAATCTGTCCTTTCTTTGCATAATCATTGTTACAATGAATACTACAAAGACAAGTTCTTTTAAAAGGAAGGTGAAAAAATGAGGAAATATGGAATATGGCTTGTTCTATTTGTATGTGTTGCCTTTCTAGTTGGTTATAGTGTTACGACTGTTTTAGGGAAAGAGGAAGTGGAAGTTGATCGGAAAGAAGTATTTACAACGATACAAAAAGGCTATGAAACCCAGTTTTCAATTCGTGGGAAGCATTTGCCAATGAATAAGATGATAGAGACGTTATCACCGTATTTTACAGATAATTTCCTTCAAGTATTTACAGATGAAAATAGCAGAAGTGATAAACAAAGTGGTGAATATTTACTTCCGGCAAAAGAAGCACCGTTTTCTTTTAATTCAGAAACGAAAATGTCGTATGATCAAGAGCATAAAAATTTATATGTATATGAGCGGACAAAAAGTGGACAATATCAAATTGTAACATTGAAAAGGGATCAAGATAAATGGAAGTTAGCAGGATATCATGAAAGTCAGGAACTTTTAACTGAAATAAAAAGGTTGCAACAATTATAAAGTGAAACTTTTAATTAGTGGGAGTTTTACTATCTACAAACAGCGGGATAAGAATAGGAATAGGTATTTACCTATTCCTATTCTATATTGAGTAGTTGTTGTAACTTTTCAATTTGAAAACCTGCAACTACTTCGCCATCAATTACGACTGTTGGAGTTGAATAGGAATCATAGTCGTTTAAAAGACGGTTGCGAGCAGCAGCGTCTTTTTTTACGTCAAATTCTTCATATGCAACGTTATTATGCTTCAAAAATTCTTTCACAATAACACATGGCGGACAATCAGGTTGTGTATAAACCTCAATTTTTTTCATTGTAATTCCTCCCTTTTTCTGTTTTTTATTATATTCTTCCAGTATAAAAACCGCAATAAAGAAGGGGAAATATGTTCTTTCTGTTTTTTCCTTCGCATTTCGACAAATTTTAGTTGAGTTTCTGGCTAATAACCTTTATCCTAGAGTGTGGAACATTTTTTCTGTTATGACGGATAGAATGAGTATAGCTGTAAAACCTATTGGTAGGAAGATCAGAGAAAGGAGAGATTTCATGTCTCTACTCCAAGGAATTTTAACTCGACTTGTTAGTCTACAAGAACAAGCTGAAAGCGGTGAAGTAGCACAACGCTATTTTGAAGTGAACGGTGAGCGCAAATGTAGCGTGAAATTTTTCGATAAAAGTGAAATGTATGAGTTAGAAGTGTATCAACAAGGTGAAAAACCTCAAGTGTACCAATTCGATAATATCGACATGGTTGCAATTGAGATTTACGATATCATTTCTTGATACATATAAAAAAGGTACTGCCATATGGCAGTACCTTTTTTAGTTCTATTACTTTCCAGCGTAATGTATAGAAGTTTTTTATTTTTCCTACAATGGTATTAAAATGAAAATTTAATCCGTGCAAGTTTGCTTATCCATGTGGATAAGTAGTCCCGTCAACCGGGTGAATATGTGAAGCTAAACTTCTCACAATTGCTGGGTTCTGCAAATAGCGGGAGAAATATAACTAGGAGGTTATCGTATGGAACGTTTACCAGTTGTGATTTGTCCTAATTGTCAAAGTTCTGCTGAGATTATTCATGTATTAACGGCTCAATCTAATCAAAATGTAATTTATACGTGTCAAGTTTGTCACTTTGTAATTCGAAATATTGAAACGAATAAAGGATAGGAAGTTATAATTTTAGTTTTTGTCCCATACAATGAGAATACGAAAAGTCTGTCTAATTGAAAGGACGTGACTCTGTGGACGGTGCACATAAATTTTACAATGTTTCAGAGAGACATTTAAATTTTGATATGGTCTTTAACCGTATTTGTAGTTTCATTGAAAAGGATCCGCGAAATTTGTATCGATTATCCATTGGGACAGACTCGCAAGCACATCAAAAGGATACGAGGTTTATTACAGCAATCCATATTCATCGTGTTGGAAAAGGTGCCTGGGGTTGTTTACACCATAGATCAGTAAAAGATAAGCCAGCGACCTTACGTGAGAAAATATATTTAGAAACGCAGTTTAGTCAAGAAATCGCATGTCTATTTACGCCTACTCATATACAAACAATATGGGAGTTATTGCATCCTTATGCTCAAGATGGGGCTGGATTCATAATGGAAATTCATTTAGACATTGGGAATGATGGTTTAACAAGAGAATTTATTTTAGATATGACAGAAAAAATTCGAGCGATGGGATTAACTGCAAAAATTAAGCCGGATGCTTATGCGGCGTTTAGTTATGCAAATCGATATACGAAATGATTTTTTGTATGTTTATAATTGCTACATATCTTTTGGTAAAAACTGAATATTACATCTATTAAATAGGTTAAATTTTTTATATAATAAGAGTGAGTAACGATGCGAGTGTAAGGAGAGGGGTATATGCAAAGGGAAGTTGTTTTAACGAAGGAAGAAGAAAGTTTACTACTAGATATTTTATTTCAGCAAAATTATGCAAGTGAAATTTTAGCTGTGGAACTTACGGACATTGAGAATGGTTTGAAACAGACAGATGTGATGCAATATAAAAAAATCACAAGGTTATTTTACAGATTAAAAAATAAAGGGTATTAAGCGCTACCGGAATGGTAGTCTTTTTTTTGTGCTGTATGCTAAAATAGCTGTGTGATTGTATTTTTATTGAAATAAATTTAGGACAAAATAATAATATGAAAACGCTGTCATAAAATGTGAATAGAGTTATGAACATAAGCAGGAAAAAGGGAAAATGGGGGATGTAATATGATTAGTATTCCGAAAGACGAATTTCAACAAATTCTTGTGAAGGATTTAATGATTTCATCGGAAAAAGTAGCTCATGTCCAAATTGGAAATGGTTTAGAACATGCTTTACTCGTTCTTGTGAAATCTGGATATTCGGCGATACCTGTCTTAGATCCAATGTATAAATTACATGGTTTGATTAGTACGGCCATGATATTAGATGGTATGTTAGGATTAGAGCGTATTGAGTTTGAAAGACTTGATGATATGAAAGTAGAGCAGGTGATGAAGGAAGATATACCTTTTCTTAAATTAGAAGATTCATTTGCAAAAGCTTTAGAAATGACAATTGATCATCCTTTTATTTGCGCTGTTAATGAAGAAGGCTATTTTGAGGGGATTTTAACACGTCGGGCTATTTTAAAATTGTTGAATAAGAAAGTAAGGCAACATAATCGATAACGTGAGAAAAGTGACTTCATAGAAACGAAGAAGTCACTTTTTTTTCGTGCATATCACTTGTGTATGTATTATATTAAAAAAGACATAAAACATAAGGGAAGTTTGCGCTGAAAAATTGTATTTTCTGAATGAAAGCTTAATGGAATAAGGTGTATGGAAGCTAAGGAAAGAGGGAGAAAGTTGCAAATTGATGATTTTCAAATGATGGTTGTGTTAGCTCAGGAATCAAATATGAGAAAAGCGGCGGAACGTTTATTTGTTTCACAACCTGCGCTGAGTCAACGATTACAATCTATGGAGAAACAATGGGGAATGAAGTTTTTTATTCGCTCACAAAAAGGATTGACAATTACACCTGAAGGGGAAAAAGTTGCAAATTATGCCAAAGAAATGTTGCAAAAGGAAGAGGATATAAAAAGTGAGCTAGCTGTTTTTAGAACGGAAACTCATGGAACTTTAAAAATAGCTGTTGCATCAGTTATTGGTCAATATTGGCTCCCTCCTGTTTTGAAAAAGTTTGTGCATAAATATCCTTCTGTAAAGATATCGCTGTTTACTGGATGGAGTAGTGAAGTGCAAAAGCAGTTTTATGAAGGAGACGTTCATGTTGCTATACTGAGGGGAACACAAGAATATAAAGGTCAAAAGCAACAATTATTTGAAGATGAACTGTATTTAGTTGATAAAGAAATAAAAGATATTTCGATGCTAAAAGAAACAAATAGACCGTTCATTCAATTTAAAAGTGACTCAACTTATTATGGACAAATACAAAATTGGTGGTATGGTTTATTTTCTAATCCGCCTAAGCGAACGATTGTAGTTGACCAAATTGAAACATGCAAACAACTTGTTTTAAATGGTATAGGTTACGCCCTTTTACCTTCTACTGTTTTAAAGGAAGTACAGGAAAATATGTATAAAACACCTGTTCAACTGACGAGAGAAACATGGTTGTTAACAAGTGACTCGGCAAGGCAGTTGAAGCAAGTACAAGCATTTTTAGAAATTATAGAAGAAATTCAAAGGGAAAAATAAGATTATTATCTTGCTACTCGCTCTTTCGTTTGGTAGAGTAACATTATAAATGGATTTAGGAGGCAACAAGAATGAAAATGATGGACGCTAACGAAATTATTTCGTTTATTCAAAAAAGTGAAAAGAAAACTCCTGTAAAGGTATACATAAAAGGGGATTTAAAAGAAGTAACATTCCCTGAAACAGTACAAGCATTTGTGAATAAAAAATCAGGTGTATTATTCGGAGAATGGTCTGAAATTAAGACAATTCTTGATGAGAATAATAAGCACATCGTTGACTACGTTGTAGAAAACGATCGTCGTAATTCTGCAATTCCAATGCTTGATTTAAAAGGTATTAAAGCTCGCATCGAGCCAGGTGCTATTATTCGTGACCATGTTGAAATTGGTGACAACGCTGTAATTATGATGAATGCAACAATTAACATTGGTGCTGTAATTGGTGAAGGTTCTATGATCGACATGAACGCAGTACTTGGTGGACGTGCAACAGTCGGTAAAAACTGTCACGTAGGTGCAGGTGCTGTACTTGCAGGTGTTATTGAGCCACCTTCTGCAAAACCAGTTATCGTTGAAGATGATGTAGTAATCGGTGCAAACGTAGTTGTTTTAGAGGGTGTTACAGTAGGTAAAGGTGCAGTTGTAGCAGCAGGAGCTGTTGTAACAGAAGATGTGCCTCCATACACAGTTGTTGCAGGTACTCCAGCACGTGTAATTAAAGAAATTGATGAGAAGACAAAAGCAAAAACAGAAATTAAACAAGAGCTTCGTCAATTAAACCCAGAGAAATAAAAAGTAAAAAAGCGTAAGAGCGTAAATGGGCTCTTACGCTTTTTATAGATAGAGGTGCAAAAATGACAGTAAGCAAATTTGTCCAAATTCGTAGAGATCTACATAGAATTCCAGAAATCGGATTTAAGGAATGGAAAACACAACAGTATATTTTAGATTATATAGGAACACTTTCTCATGAATTTGTGGAAGTGAAGACATGGAAAACGGGTGTAATCGTTAAAGTAAATGGAAAAAATCCAGAAAAAATAATAGGTTATCGTGCAGATATAGATGGTCTGCCAATTACAGAGGAAACTGGATATGAGTTTGCTTCTATTCATGAAGGAATGATGCATGCATGTGGCCACGATGTACATACAACAATCGGTTTAGGCCTTCTAACGAAAGCTGTGAGCGAAAGAATAGATGATGACCTTGTATTTCTATTCCAGCCAGCAGAAGAAGGACCAGGCGGTGCTCTTCCTATGTTAGAAAGTGAAGAGTTAAAAGAATGGAAACCAAATATAATTCTTGGTCTTCATATTGCACCAGAATACGCTGTAGGGACAATTGCAACGAAAGAAGGACTGTTATTTGCTAATACTTCAGAATTATATATTGATTTAAAAGGGAAAGGTGGCCATGCTGCCTATCCGCATACTGCAAATGATATGATTGTTGCAGCGAGCCATCTTGTTACACAGCTTCAATCCGTTATTAGTCGCAATGTAAATCCTCTTGATAGTGCAGTAATTACAATCGGGAAAATTACAGGTGGTACGGTTCAAAATATTATTGCAGAAAAATCTCGTTTAGAAGGAACGATTCGAACATTATCAGTGGAATCAATGAAGCGTGTGAAAAGCAGAATTGAGGCAATTGTTGCAGGTATCGAAGCTTCTTTCCAGTGTGAGGCGATTATAGATTACGGAGCAATGTATCATCAAGTATATAACCATGAAGAGTTAACAAGAGAGTTTATGCAATTTGTACATAAACAAACAGATATGAATGTTATTACATGTACTGAGGCAATGACAGGTGAAGATTTTGGTTATATGCTTCGAGAAATCCCTGGATTTATGTTTTGGCTTGGAGTAAATTCAGAATATGGTTTACATCATGCAAAATTAAAACCAGACGAAGAAGTGATTGAAAAGGCAATTACATTTTTAAGCCAATATGTAAAGTGGAAAGGGAATAGAAAATAAAACTTCCGCTTTATTGAAGGTTCCAAAAAACTTTTTGTTATGAGGTGTAAGTAACGCTCGTATAGAGTGATTTTAGACATTTACATACAAATGAAAGAATAAAGTTAATTGGACTGTTTTAATAATGAGCAGGGGGTTTTTAGCCACTGCTCATTATTAATTATTTGACTAACTTATATATGTTTACTTTTAGTATGAAAAGTGTGTAAAATCAATGTGAAACATAGAAAAAAGGGTGGGGAATTACGTGCAAATTAGCAGTGCGATTTTATGTTTCGTCTTATATGCGTATGTTATTATTGCGGCGGTTTATTTTGGGATAAGTTTTTATGCCTATCGTTTAGTCGATAATAATGAATATGACGAAACATACAAATGGGTGAAGAGATATTTATCACCTGTACTAGAAATTATGAATGGGTTTGTGCTCTTTTTATTTATTGGATTAATTGCTTTCTCAACGAGTTTAGTAGGGAATAAAACTACGTTATTTGTATTAGGTATCATTATTTTTATGTTGTTAGGAATAAGGATTGGTAATACGGTCTTTTGGAATGAAAGAAAAGTAGATGGTTGGACGGGAATGTTAATTCCATGCATGTTAGCTGCAATCGTGACAAATATAGAACATGAATATTATCAATTACATTTTTGGCTTATTATCGTTTTAACAATTCTTTCTGTTTTGTATATAAGCACAGTAGTACTAACATATATTGCACATGAAAAAGGTGATGTTAAAGGCACTCGTTTCTTTAGAGGACGGGCATTATTTTGGAGTGTGCCGACGATGGCAGTTATCGCGCTTATTGCGATATTAGTAAATGGATATCAATTTTCTAGTTGGCAACTATTTTTAGAAAATTGGTGGATCTTTATCTTTTCGTTTATTGCTTTTTTAGGTGCAACGCATTATTTATTCCATCAACATCATTACATATGGGCGTTGTTATTTGCATTCATACAGCTTCTATTTGCCTTTTTTGGTCAAGAAACATTATTATTCGTTTTTGAAACATTTAGTTCGTTTGGAAATATATTTGTATTTGCTATGTTACTTGTTGGTATCGCTTTTTACTTGCAACAATATTTTTATATACAAAAACAAAAATAAGAGCTAATTACAGTTTTTGTGACGCATATAAAGTGTGTTACACTGAAAATAAATAGTACTTGAAGTTATTGGAGGAATTCCTGTGGGTGAGAAAGAAAAAGAATTTGCTGTCATTGGACTTGGTCGCTTTGGTGGAAGTATTTGCCGAGAACTAGCTCAATTAGGTATGGAAGTAATGGCAATCGACTCAGATGAGGATAAAATTAATGAATTTGCAAATATAGCTTCGCATGCTGTAATTGCAGATTCAACAGATGAGATGGTATTAAAAAGCCTTGGTATTCGAAATTTTGATCACGTAGTCGTTGCTATTGGAGATAATTTAAATTCAAGTATTCTAACTACTTTGATTTTGAAAGAATTGGGTGTAAAAAATATTACTGTAAAAGCTCAAAATGATTATCATGAAAAAGTGTTAAGTAAAATAGGTGCAGATCATATTGTGCATCCAGAACGTGATATGGGAAAAAGGATTGCTAATAATATTGCATCAAGCAATGTGTTAGACTACCTTGAGCTTTCAGATGAGCATAGTATTGTAGAGATTATTGCGAATAAAAAAATTGATGGGCACTCTTTAATTGAATTAGATATTCGTGCGAAGTTTGGATTGAATATTGTAGCAATTAAACGAGGTAAAGAAGTTATCGTATCCCCTCGGGCTACGGAGAATATTCAAGCAGGAGATATATTAATTGTCATTGGTCATGACGATGAAGTGGATCGATTTAAACACTTTTTAAGATAAGAGAAAAGGACAATGCCTTCATAGCATTGTCCTTTTTCTTATATTTCCATAATGATTGGTAAAATCATTGGACGGCGTTTCGTTTTCTCATATAGGAATGGAGCTAATGTGTCTGTAATTTCATTTTTAATTTCAGACCATTGTGTTGTTTTACGCTCCATTACTTTTTCTAAATGAGTTGTAATTAATGTTTGTGCATCATTGATTAAATCGCTGCTTTCACGCATGTAAACGAAACCGCGTGAGATGATATCAGGTCCTGCTGCAACTTTAAATTCTTTCATATCAATGCTTACAACTACAATTACAAGTCCTTCTTCAGAAAGGATACGACGATCTCGTAATACGATATTGCCGATATCCCCAATACCGTTTCCATCAATGTAGACCGAACCAGATGGGATTTTTCCAGCTACGCTAGCTTCATCAGAACGTAAAGCAAGAACATCGCCATTATCCATAATGAAGCAATTTTCTTCAGGGATACCACAATCATTTGCTATGTTCATGTGCATACGCTGCATACGATATTCACCATGAATTGGCATGAAGTACTTCGGTTTAATTAGACGTAACATTAACTTTTGTTCTTCTTGTCCACCGTGTCCACTTGTATGGATATTTGAAAGTTTCCCGTGAATTACATCAGCGCCAGCGCGGTACAACATGTTAATTGTACGACTTACGCTAATTGTATTTCCTGGAATTGGTGAAGAAGAGAAAACAACTGTATCTCCAGGAATAATTTGAATTTGGCGGTGTGTACCGTTTGCAATACGTGAAAGTGCTGCCATCGGTTCACCTTGACTACCTGTACATAAAATAACAACTTTATTAGCTGGTAAGCGGTTTAGTTGAGATGCATCTATGAATGTATCTTTCGGGCAACGAATATAACCAAGGTTTTGTCCGATTTCAATCGCTGCTTCCATACTTCGACCAAACACAGCTACTTTACGGTTGTTTTCAACAGCAGCTTCAATAACTTGTTGTAAGCGGTGAATATTTGATGCAAAGGTTGCGAATATAATCCGTCCGTCTACTTTACGGAAAATGTCTTGAATGCTATCACCAACGCGACGCTCAGACATAGTAAAGTTTGGAACTTCACTGTTCGTACTATCAGATAATAGACATAGCACGCCATCTTTACCGATTTCAGCCATTTTTGTTAAATCAGCTGGTTCACCAACTGGTGTGAAATCAAATTTGAAATCACCTGTATGAACAACTTGACCTTGAGGTGTTTTCACAACAACGCCGTACGAATCTGGAATACTGTGAGTTGTACGGAAGAAGGATACAGACGTTTTTTTGAATTTAATAACGTCATCTTCTTGAATTTCGTAAAGTTTTGCTTTACGAAGTAAGCCGTGTTCTTCCAATTTGTTTTTGATGAGTGCAATTGCTAATTTTCCGCCGTAAATCGGGATGTTCACTTGACGTAATAGGTAAGGGATTCCGCCGATATGATCTTCGTGACCATGTGTAATGAATAACCCTTTAATTTTATCTTCGTTTCGCACAAAATAAGTGTAGTCTGGTATTACATAATCGATTCCGAGAAGTTCGTCCTCTGGAAATTTAATTCCAGCATCAATTATAATAATTTCATCTTGAAATTGAACAGCGTATGTATTTTTACCGATTTCACCAAGCCCACCGAGAGCAAATACAGCAACTTGGTCGTTTTTTAGAAATTTCATATCGCTATACGATTTCCGCTAATGTTAAATCAGCGTTTTCTTTTTCATATTCAAGATGAGCGCCAGTAACAGACTGAACAAACTCGATATTATATGCGAACTTATTTAATTTTGTACGAACATCCTTTTCAGACGTAGCCTCTAAATATAAAACTTTTGTATTTTCACGTACTGGAACCTCAGTTAATTTTTCTTGATAAAATACTTTAAAAATCATTTGGAAAACCTCTCCTTGTCTATGTTTTGCATTATCTGTTACTTATTATAAAGCAAACAGTCACGATTTTCATGTTTTTTCGAATGAGAATGAAGAAAAAGCCCGAAATGGGCACAATTTAAGCGATTGTCTTTTTACGGACTAGACCGTTTAAATAACGCTTGAGCTTTTTCTTCAGCTTCTTCAGCATGATTACTCCTTCCTTTCCTTATTTTAAACATGCATATTACTAGTGAGAATTCTATCTCTGATATAAGAGATAGGACAAAAGTGAATGGTGAGTCTTGTCCTTTCCCATACAGTGAAAGTTATTCTATAGTAACGATTAGTAGCCGTTAGTTATAGGTATAGTATGAGGAAGAATGGAAAAGAAAATTCATCCGAACAAGTATCCACATGTTTTACTAATATATATATGCAAAGTTTACAAATAAGGTCAGAAAGGGAACGCTTTCTTCACAGATGTTTAATATGTTATACTTTTTTTTAGAATTTGAAAAGTGATATTCAAAATAGGAATATAGAGTGCCAGAAAGGATTTTGACAAATGAATGATAAAATTGTCTTTTTTGATATTGATGGAACATTATTAGATCATGATAAAAAAATTCCACAATCTACACGAGATGCAGTAAAACAGTTACAAGAAAAAGGTGTACATGTAGCAATTGCGACAGGGCGCGCGCCATTTATGTTCGAAGATATTCGTAAGGAACTTGATATACATAATTATGTTAGTTTTAATGGACAATACGTTGTCTTTGAAGATGAGGTAATATTTAATAATCCGTTACATCCAGATGCTTTACATAAGTTTACTCAGTTTGCAAAACAAGAAGGATATCCACTTGTATATCTTGACCATCAAGATATGAGAGCATCAGTGGAATATCATGATTATGTGAAAGAAGGCTTTGGAAGCTTAAACTTTGAGCATCCAGCATATGAGCCTAATTTTTATGAGGAACGTAATATTTATCAAACACTACTTTTTTGTGAAGTAAATGAAGAGGAAAAGTTTATTAATCATTATCCAGATTTTCATTTTATTCGTTGGCATGCATATTCAATGGATATCATTCCGAATGGTGGTTCTAAGGCAAAAGGAATTGAGAAATACATTGAAAAGTTAGGTTTTAATCGTGAGCAAGTGTATGCATTTGGAGATGGTTTAAATGATTTAGAAATGATTGAAGCCGTTGGCACAGGTATTGTGATGGGAAATGGCCATGAAGACTTGAAAAAACTTGCAAATCATGTGACAAAGGATGTTAGTGAAGACGGTATATATCATGGACTAAAGTGGGCTGGATTGCTATAAGTGAATATGGAACCCATTTCATAATAAAGAGGCGGAAGTTAATCTCCCGCCTCTTTATTATTATCGCTCTAGAGGTTTGGAATCATCAGGAGCGGCAAAAGGATTTTCTTTATTGATATGGTCATAGAACATAACGCCATTTAAATGGTCAATCTCGTGTTGGAATACGATTGCTGGTAAACCTTTTAAACGCAATTTTACTTCTTCGCCGTTAATAGAAGTTGCTTTTACTGTAATTCTTGTATAACGAGGAACATAACCAGGTACTTCGCGGTCTACAGATAGACAGCCTTCACCACCCTGTAAATATGTACGTTCAACAGAATGGCTAATGATTTTTGGATTGAATAATGCATGGCTATATAATGTACCATCCGCATCGGTTACATGAACTGCAATCATTTTTTTGGAAACACCGATTTGCGGAGCCGCTAATCCGATTCCAGGGCGTAAACTATATTTTTCAGCCATTTCAGGATCTTGGCTATTTATTACGAATTCAATCATTTCTTTTAAGGTAGTTGTATCTTCTTCGCTTGCCGGTAATGACACCTCTTCTGCAACGTCGCGCAAAATAGGATCTCCTTCGCGAATAACATCTTTCATTGTAAGCATATGTAATCTCTCCTTTCCTCTTTAGTCTACCAAAGGAGAGGGAAAAAGTCATCGGCAAGAAAGGGTAGGCATTTTGGAAATCGTTCTATTATAGAGTAGTTATGTATGTGATAAACAGAAAAAGACGGCAAAGCCGTCTTTTTCTTTCCATAGTTGTTTCGTTTTACATTAGCGAATGCAAGCAGCACCAACGATAATTAAAAGAATAAACAACACAACGATTAAGGCGAAGCCGCGTCCAGACCCGCCACAAGAACCGCCATAACCGTAGGAAGGATATGAACAAGTTGGATAGCAATATGAGTATCCGTACATGAGATGACCTCCTTTATCATTTCCCGCTAATACTGCGGTTACTATAATGTATGGAAGAGGGGGGGGAAATGTATAGGTATTTACCTAAAAAAGGAAGAGTAGTTTGTATATTTTTGTTACGAAGAGAGAAAAACTAAAGAGAATTAAATCGTTTACATATTATTCTAAGAGAAAAAATAAGTGAAAAAGGGAATAATATAACAGTAGGTCAATGCTTACTAATACAGATGTAAAAAATAAAAACACGTTTGTGTAGTAGAAACCTGCATATTATTTATAAAAAAACGTATTCAAAGTAATTGACATCGTAATTAGAATAGTTGTAAACTAAAAAACGTGATCAAGATTGTATTAATATGTTTCTGAAAAAACATTAGTACAGATTGTTAGGTACACAAAATTATTCTCAACCGACAGACAAACATGTTGGTTTACATCGTTGCGCTTTTTAAACTGGAAAATAGCCAGTGAAAGCGTTTCAGAATATGGTTCAAGAGAGGAAGAGGTGAACGGAATGGGTACTAAAACAAAAAAGACCCTATTTAATGTTGATGAGCAAATGAAAGCTATCGCAGCTCAATTTGAAACATTACAAATTTTAAATGAAAACGGTGAAGTTGTGAATGAAGCAGCTATGCCTGAATTATCTGATGATCAATTAAAAGAATTAATGCGTCGTATGGTGTATACACGCGTATTAGATCAACGTTCTATTTCTTTAAACCGTCAAGGACGTTTAGGTTTCTACGCACCTACAGCTGGACAAGAAGCTTCTCAATTAGCGAGTCATTTCGCACTTGAAGCAGAAGACTTCATCTTACCAGGGTACCGTGATGTACCACAATTAGTATGGCACGGATTACCATTATACCAAGCATTCTTATTCTCTCGTGGACACTTTATGGGTAACCAAATGCCTGAGAATGTAAATGCATTAGCTCCACAAATCATTATCGGTGCGCAAATCATCCAAACTGCTGGTGTTGCGTTAGGTATGAAACTACGTGGTAAAAAATCTGTTGCAATTACTTACACTGGTGACGGTGGTGCTTCACAAGGTGACTTCTACGAAGGTATGAACTTTGCAGGTGCATTCAAAGCTCCAGCAATCTTCGTTGTTCAAAACAACCGTTATGCAATTTCTACTCCAGTAGAAAAGCAATCTGCAGCTAAAACTGTAGCACAAAAAGCAGTAGCAGCAGGTATTTACGGAATTCAAGTAGACGGTATGGATCCATTAGCTGTATACGCAGCAACTGCTTTCGCTCGTGAGCGCGCAGTAAATGGCGAAGGCCCTACTTTAATCGAGACTTTAACATTCCGTTACGGTCCACATACAATGGCTGGTGATGACCCAACTCGTTACCGTACAAAAGATATCGAAAACGAATGGGAACAAAAAGACCCAATCGTACGCTTCCGTAAGTTCTTAGAAGCTAAAGGCCTATGGTCTCAAGAAGTTGAAGAGACAGTAATCGAAGAAGCAAAAGAAGATATCAAACAAGCAATTGCTAAGGCTGACCAAGCTCCAAAACAAAAAGTAACTGATTTAATGGAAATCATGTACGAAAAAATGCCTTACAACTTAGCTGAACAATATGAAATTTACAAAGAAAAGGAGTCGAAGTAAGCCATGGCTCAAATGACAATGATTCAAGCAATCACTGATGCTTTACGCGTTGAAATGAAAAATGATCCTAACGTACTTGTATTTGGTGAAGACGTTGGTGTAAACGGTGGTGTATTCCGTGCTACTGAAGGTTTACAAGCTGAATTTGGTGAAGATCGTGTAATGGATACTCCACTTGCAGAGTCTGGTATTGGTGGACTTGCAGTTGGTCTTGCACTTGAAGGATTCCGTCCAGTTCCAGAAATCCAATTCTTCGGTTTCGTTTTTGA
Source organism: Bacillus sp. GC_Bacil_1 (assembly GCF_026540675.1). Taxonomy (NCBI): domain Bacteria; kingdom Bacillati; phylum Bacillota; class Bacilli; order Caryophanales; family Bacillaceae; genus Bacillus; species Bacillus sp. GC_Bacil_1. The sequence goes on along the minus strand of NZ_JALNUG010000003.1, from coordinate 376,845 downwards.
AGTAATGGATTCAATTTCTGGTCAATTGGCTCGTATGCGTTACCGTTCTGGTGGACGTTGGACTGCTCCAGTAACAGTTCGTTCTCCATTCGGTGGTGGTGTTCATACTCCTGAACTACATGCTGATAGCTTAGAAGGATTAGTGGCTCAACAACCTGGTCTAAAAGTTGTTATTCCATCTACTCCATACGATGCTAAAGGTCTTTTAATCTCTGCGATTCGTGACAACGATCCAGTTATCTACTTAGAGCATATGAAATTGTACCGTTCATTCCGTCAAGATGTACCAGAAGGCGAATACACAATTGATTTAGGTAAAGCTGATATCAAACGTGAAGGTACAGATGTATCTGTTATCGCTTACGGTGCTATGGTTCACGCTGCATTAAAAGCTGCTGAAGAACTTGAAAAAGAAGGTATCTCTTTAGAGGTTGTTGACTTACGTACAGTTCAACCATTAGATATCGAAACAATCATCGCTTCTGTTGAAAAAACAGGTCGCGTAGTTGTAGTTCAAGAAGCTCAAAAACAAGCTGGTATTGCAGCTAACGTTGTAGCGGAAATTAACGACCGTGCAATCTTAAACTTAGAAGCTCCAGTTGTACGTGTTGCAGCTGCTGATACAGTATTCCCATTCTCTCAAGCAGAGAGCGTATGGTTACCAAACCACAAGGATATTGTTGAAGCTGTAAACAAAGTAATGAACTTCTAATTTTTAGTTTTTCATGTGCAAAAGAAATCAGCACATGCTGGTTTCTTTTGTACATATTCCATAATAATGAAATGAATCAGGGGGCTGAATTCCGTGGCATTTGAATTTAAACTACCAGATATCGGTGAAGGTATCCACGAAGGTGAAATCGTAAAATGGTTTATTAAACCAGGCGATGAAGTAAATGAAGACGATGTACTTCTTGAAGTACAAAATGATAAAGCAGTAGTAGAAATCCCTTCTCCTGTTAAAGGTAAAGTACTTGAAGTACTTGTAGAAGAAGGAACAGTTGCAATCGTAGGAGATACATTAATTAAATTTGATGCTCCTGGATACGAAAACCTTAAATTTAAAGGTGACGATCATGATGAAGCTCCAAAAGCTGAAGAAGCAGCAGTAGAAGCTCCAGCAGCGGAAGCTACTCCAGCAGCAACTGCAGAAGTAGTAAATGAGCGCGTAATCGCTATGCCATCTGTTCGTAAATACGCTCGTGAAAAAGGTGTAGACATTCATAAAGTAGCTGGTACTGGTAAGAACGGCCGTATCGTAAAAGCTGACATCGATGCATTTGCAAATGGTGGACAAACTGTAGCAGCAACTGAGGCTCCAGCAGCAGTAGAAGCTACTCCAGCAGCAGCGAAAGAAGAAGCACCAAAAGCACAACCAATTCCAGCTGGTGAATATCCAGAAACTCGTGAGAAAATGAGTGGTATCCGTAAAGCGATTGCGAAAGCAATGGTTAACTCTAAACACACAGCTCCTCACGTAACATTAATGGATGAAGTTGATGTAACTGAGCTTGTTGCTCACCGTAAGAAGTTCAAAGCAGTAGCAGCTGACAAAGGTATTAAATTAACTTACCTTCCATACGTTGTTAAAGCTTTAACATCTGCATTACGTGAATACCCAATGTTAAACACTTCTTTAGACGATGCATCTCAAGAAGTAGTTCATAAACATTACTTCAACATCGGTATCGCAGCTGATACAGACAAAGGTCTATTAGTACCAGTTGTTAAAGATACAGATCGTAAGTCTATCTTCACTATTTCTAACGAGATCAATGATCTTGCTGGTAAAGCACGTGAAGGTCGTCTAGCTCCAACTGAAATGAAAGGTGCTTCTTGCACAATTACAAACATTGGTTCTGCAGGTGGACAATGGTTCACTCCAGTTATCAATCACCCAGAAGTAGCAATCCTTGGTATCGGCCGTATCGCTGAAAAACCAGTTGTGAAAAATGGTGAGATCGTTGCAGCTCCAGTATTAGCATTATCTCTAAGCTTTGACCATCGTTTAATTGACGGCGCAACTGCTCAAAAAGCGTTAAACCAAATTAAACGTCTATTGAATGACCCACAATTATTAGTAATGGAGGCGTAATAACAATGGTAGTAGGAGATTTCCCAATTGAATTAGATACAGTCGTTGTTGGTGCAGGTCCTGGTGGATACGTTGCGGCAATTCGTGCAGCACAATTAGGTCAAAAGGTAGCAATCATTGAAAAAGCTAACCTTGGTGGCGTATGCTTAAACGTTGGATGTATTCCTTCAAAAGCGTTAATCAATGCAGGTCATCGTTATGAGAATGCAATGCATTCTGATGACATGGGTATCACTGCAGAGAACGTAAAAGTTGACTTTACAAAAGTTCAAGAATGGAAAAACGGCGTAGTTAAGAAATTAACTGGCGGTGTTGAAGGCCTTCTTAAAGGTAACAAAGTTGAAATCATTCGCGGTGAAGCTTACTTCGTAGATGCTAATACATTACGCGTTATGACTGAAGATGCAGCTCAAACTTATACGTTTAAAAATGCTGTTCTTGCAACTGGTTCTACACCAATCGAAATTCCAGGATTCAAATACTCTAAACGTGTTATCAACTCTACAGGTGCTTTAAGCTTACCTGAAATTCCTAAAAAACTTGTTGTAATCGGCGGCGGTTACATCGGTATGGAATTAGGTACTGCATATGCTAACTTCGGTACAGAAGTTACTGTAGTAGAAGCTGGCGACGAAATCTTAGCTGGTTTCGAAAAAGCTATGAGCTCTGTTGTTAAACGTGCTCTACAGAAAAAAGGTAACGTAAATATCCATACAAAAGCTATGGCTAAAGGCGTTGAAGAAACAGAAACTGGCGTAAAAGTTAGCTTTGAAGTTAAAGGTGAAATCCAAACTGTAGAAGCAGATTACGTATTAGTAACTGTAGGTCGTCGTCCAAACACTCAAGAAATCGGTCTTGAGCAAGTTGGAGTTAAAATGACTGACCGCGGCATCATCGAAATCGATGAGCAATGTCGTACAAATGTACCAAACATCTATGCAATCGGTGATATCGTTCCTGGACCACCATTAGCTCACAAAGCTTCTTACGAAGGTAAAGTAGCTGTAGAAGCAATTAGTGGCCATGCATCAGCTATCGATTACATCGGAATTCCTGCAGTATGCTTCACTGATCCAGAATTAGCATCTGTTGGTTACACTAAAAAACAAGCTGAAGAAGCTGGAATGACTGTAACTGTATCTAAGTTCCCATTCGCTGCTAACGGTCGTGCATTATCATTAAACAGCACTGACGGTTTCCTACAACTTGTAACACGTAAAGAAGATGGTCTTCTTGTAGGTGCTCAAGTTGCAGGTGCAGGTGCTTCTGATATTATCTCTGAGATTGGTTTAGCTATCGAAGCTGGAATGACAGCTGAAGATATCGCTCAAACAATCCATGCTCACCCAACATTAGGTGAAATCACAATGGAAGCAGCTGAAGTTGCTCTTGGAATGCCAATTCACATTGTAAAATAATTTAAGTAATGTAAATAGCCCCTCTCTTATTGTAAGAGAGGGGCTATTTTTATTTTCATCAAATGACTTGCAAGGTCTTTAAACGTACTTGTCGAATGAATATATAATACTTTAACAAATGATTTAGGCGTAACTTACTTCAAAGGTAATATATATCATCCTATAATATGTAATTGATTCAAACTTAACCCCATATATTAATAAAATAGAGCATGTCAAAGGAGAAGGTTCCATGAAAATATTACATGTTATATTTTATCATTTACTACTATGGAGTGGCTTTTCCACTGTATTAACATTATCGAATGGTGATAAGTTTCATTATAAAGTTATTCTTTTTTTCGTATTCCTGTATTTAGCCTATGTAATAGCGTATTTTGTATTACACGTAAGAAAGCAAGCGTTATTTCTTACATGTTCGAATTGTATACTATTTTTAATCGTATTATTTATTTTTTAAATTAACGTTTATAAAAATACATTGTTCTTCCATTAAATAATTGTAACTCTCCTTCTAATTTCTTCGCTAAAAAACGGCAAAATTCATTTGCTTTCCCTTTGTCACCATATGTTGCATTAGGTGGTAAAGAAACTTGGATGAAAAATTGTTCATTTTCTATACCAACACCAATATAAATTGAGTCATACCGGTCGTGATTAGATTGAAGTTTTAATGTTGTTGTAGATGTATCTAAAATTTCATAAGGAAAAGCGGTATTTGTATACGTGTAATTAATTTGGGCACCAGTTTTAGAAGTAACTGTTTTATAATAATGAAAAAGTTGTTTTATATCATCTATTGAAACAGATTGTTGGTTGGATTTTGGTACAAGCGTAATAAAGGCGTGTTGCATATAAGTTCCCCCTAACTTAGTAGAATACTATCATTCTACATCCTACTGAATTTTTTGACAATTAAAAGGAGTATTACATGTTTTGTTTAATATACTATTAATGAAACGTGATGTAGAAAGGTGGAAACCAATGTTTGAAAAATTGTATGATGAGCATGAAAGTGTGAAGGTACGATTTTTAGGGTTTATGACACATGATACACGTTATGATTTTGGTGTTATTTATACAAATATGTTTTTTGGAAAACCGCTCATTGTTTGTATGCAAACAGGAAGGTCTACTTTACTCGGAAGAGATGATGTAGAGAATGTTCAATATATACAGGAGATTTTTAAATTAGGATCAGAAGAGGAAGCGAAGGAGTTAGCTCAGTTTTTCAAATTTCTAGTTCCGTCAACTTCTTTACATGCGGAATATGAAGAATAATTAATGTGAAACAGTCGTACTTATAAATATGGCTGTTTTTTATTTGAATATCGCATACTAATTAAAATTTAAAATATTTAATGTGTTATACTAAAAACCTATTGACGTAAAAAGTATAACATATTAAAATAAAGACAGAAAGTTAAGCGGTTACAAAAAAGTTTTTGGGATTATAAACTTAGGGGGAAATGAAAAATGGGAACAATCGTATGTCAAGATTGTGAAGGTACAATTGCACACTTCGAAGATGAGAAAGTAACGGTACTTTACGGGAAATGTGGATCTTGCGGATGTGATCACACAGAGCATACAAAAGCCCAATAATTGATAGGAAATGGACAGCTAAAAGTTTTTAGGACCATAAACTTAGGGGGAAATGAAAAATGGGAACAATCGTATGCCAAGTATGTGAAGGAACAATCGGACATTTTGAAGATGAGAAAACGACAGTACTTTACGGAAAATGTGGAACAAATTGTGACTGTGCTAGAAAAGATAATGCGAAAGCTTAATGATAGATAAATAGATTACTATTAAAACTCAGGGGGAAATGAAAATGGGAACAATCGTATGCCAAGTATGTGAAGGAACAATTGGACATTTTGAAGATGAAAAATCAACAGTACTATACGGGAAATGTGGATCTCATTGCGAATGTGACCATAAAGAACATACAAAAGCTTAATAATAAGAAAAAGCGCCTACATGTGTAGGCGCTTTTTTAATAAATTGTAGTTGTATGGCCAACTGTTGCAACGATTGCATCATCTCTAATTGGAATAAAGCTTATGGATGTCTGTGGTGTACTAGAAGAAGCGTATTGGCTCATTATACGGCTATCTATACGGGTAATAGTATCGGTCAAGAAAGCTGAAATAAAAGCGTAAGGGACTCGTCGTTCATTTAATGAATAAATAATTTCTTCTTTTGTTTTTACACCTACGCCATGTCCGTAAAAAAAGAAATTTCCTAAATAGATTGTGTTTTCTCCTTGCCACTCAATCGTAGCTGGATTCACTTGTGGATTTTTAAAGTAAACGAGGTCACCTGGAACAAGATCGCCACCGTTTTTTGTTATGAGTCGTAGATCTTGATCGTAGTCCCATGTATAAAGTAAAAGGTTTGCAAATAGACGATTGAAAGTTTCTTCCTCATACAATGATAATAAAGCTTTATAAAAAATAATGATCATAGCGGTTGCGCATTCAGTTCCATATAGTTTTCCGTTTTTGAAAATATCTTGTATGGCAATAGAAGGTGGTATGTTTGGAAGAAGCTCGAATCCTCCAAGGGATGTTCTTTTCCAATACTGGGGGTTGCAAAAGGATTGTTGAAATGTGCGAAACTGAAATCCACTTTGAAAAAGTTCTAGTGCAGAGATAATAATATTAACTCGTAAATTGAGATCAAAGCTGAGTTCATCAGCTGTTCGGAAGGAATAAACTTCTTGATTTCCTGCCATTATTGATAAAATTTGTTGTTTCTCTGCTGCAAATGGCTCATATTCATTTGTAATATAAGGATGTACAATAGAACGGCCTATTACAATCATAATAGTATCCCCACCTATACGTTACATTCTTTAGTATCGTATGAAGAAAAGGAAAAAAGGTGAAAAAAAGCCTATCAACTGATAGGCTTGTACTCTTTAATAACACGTAATGTTTGTAATGTCATATCTTCAGGACCTTGTACAGGTAAACCTGCTTCTAAGTTTTTACGAATATACTCTAAGTTTTCTTGTGTAATAATTTCCCCCGGAGTAAAGATTGGAATCCCTGGCGGATAAACCATAACAAAATCAGCTATAATACGACCCGCTGCATTTTCAAATGGAATGACTTCTGTTTCCGAATAAAAAGCATCTCGAGGAGAAAGTGCTAGCACTGGAATTTCTGGAATCTCTACTTGTACTTGAACACCTTTATCTGCCCTATTTCTAAATGTTGCTGCTAAATCTTGTAATGCTGCAATAAGTGTATTTGTATCACTTTCTGTGTCTCCTAAAGTGATAAGACATAGTATGTTGTATAGATCTGAGAGTTCTACTTCAATGTTATATTGCTCTCTAAGCCATACTTCAGCTTGGTGGCCGGTAATACCTAAATCTTTTACAGATACAATTATCTTTGTAGGATCATAGTTAAAGGTAGCATCTGTACCTAACATTTCTTTTCCAGGACAGTAAAGATGCTCAATAGAATTTATAGCATCACGAACATGTTCAGCTAATTGTATTGTTTGTTCTATGAGTGCTGTTCCTTCTGTAGCAAGACGTTTTCTCGCAACATCAAGTGATGCTAACAAGATGTAAGAAGTTGATGTAGTTGTAAGCATGCTAATAATAGATTGGACATGTTTTACATTCACCAAGCCTTCTTTCACATTAAGAATAGAACTTTGAGTTAAAGAGCCTCCTAATTTGTGAACACTTGTTGCTGCCATGTCTGCACCAGCTTGCATCGCTGACATCGGCAATTCATCGTGAAAATGAATATGAACACCATGAGCCTCGTCGACTAGTACAGGGATGTCATAAGAATGTGCTAATTGTACAATCTGTTCTAAGTCTGCAGCAAATCCAAAGTACGTTGGGTTAATAACAAGTAAGCCCTTTGCATCTGAGTGCTCTTCAAGTGCTTTTTTGACAGATTGAATTGTGATTCCATGAGAAATACCGAGTTTCGGATCGATTTCAGGATGCATGAAAATCGGTTTTGCACCTGAGAAAATAATAGCTGACATTACTGATTTATGCACGTTTCGTGGTACTAGGATTTTGTCACCAGGACCGCAAACGCTCATCACCATTGTCATAATAGCGCCACTTGTACCTTGAATAGAAAAGAAAGTATGATCTGCACCGAATGCAGCGGCTGCTAAATCCTGTGCTTCTTTAATCATACCTTTTGGATGATGTAAATCATCGAGTGGCGCAATATTAATTAAATCAATTGCTAATGCATTATGCCCAATAAATTCGCGAAATGTAGGATCCATGCCTTGTCCTTTTTTATGACCAGGAATATGGAATTGAATTGGATTTCGCTTACTGTGCTCAACTAAAGCGGTAAACAATGGTGTTTCGTATTGGGACAATCTATACACCCCTTCTTCTTCATAATATTTAATTTGTTTTATATAATCCTGCTCTAAAAAAGGTAAGTCCTTTTTTTAGAATGAGGCTTGTTTTTCTGCCATTCAAAAAATCGGTTTTGAGATGGTAGCTTCACTTTATTTTCTATAAAACAAAAGCATTATATCACCAATAATTATAGATGTATAGAAAAAAATATTTTTAAGGTGAGTATGTTTAATAGTTAGCCTCAACTAATGAATGGAGGAAGACAATTCCATTAAAATGAATAAATAGTGTATAATGCAGAGTGGCTATAATGAAGAATAAAACATTCTCTTTAAGATAGCATAATGAAACAAGAAGAAATGATAAATGAGGTGCGAAATGGAATATCAATATCCGTTAGATTATGATTGGTCAAATGAGGAAATGGTTATAATTGTGAAGTTTTATGAAGCAATTGAGAAAGCTTATGAAAAAGGAATTATAAGAGAAGAATTAATGGGTTTATATCGTCGTTTTAAAGAGATTGTTCCATCGAAAGCAGAAGAAAAGAAAATTGATAAAGAGTTTCAAGAAGTAAGTGGATACTCTATATATCGTGCTATTCAAAGAGCAAAGGAAGTCGAAGAACAAAAGCTTGTAAAAATGTAAAAAATATTTTGAAAAATAAAAACTGAAGTGATATAATGTGATAACAACTAAAAACGGACAATATAAATTGTCCGTTTTCTACTATCGATTACAAAGTGCATATAAAGGAAGGAGTGATTGCATCGTAGATTCAATCTTAGCAAGGAATTGTTCGTTGGTCATTGCTGAAAACTCCTCTGGTGATATATGAATACCAACTAATAATTCTGCTTTTTTTACAGTAGCTAGTCGTTCAATCATCTTTTGTAAGTCTTCGGTTTCAAGTGTTTTATGTAATTTCACACTTGGTTTAGTATGGTCAATGGACCAAACGAAGTCATTTGGAATATTTGTTTTTAAATCATTTAAATGTTCTAAGAAGGCATGAGCCGTCTCAACTTTTTGTGGACACTCATAGATTAAACCAAAGTATATGAAGGCATGAGTACCCCATAAGCCGATTTGGAAATGCGGTAGCATTTTATATCCTCGTTTATTTGTTGAAAAAGCAACCCAAGTATCGTTTGGTGGATTGACTTTGCGACGTGCGTGTTTTGCAACATGATAAAAAAAGTTCTCATCAGTGTGTTGGGATAAGTATTCTGCAAATTGTTCCCCTAAAGCTTCTAGCTTAGGATGAATGTTCGTTTTAATTGCACTCATTCGTTCTTCGAGACCATCAACTGTAAAGACATCAAAATCAGTTGACTTGAATGTTTGTATTGTCATGATTGTTCCTCCAACTCCTATTTTGCTTTTATTTTAGCATAGCTTGTACTATTCATAAAAAAAAACAGCACAAAAAAATTTAAATAAAAAAATATAATTTTGTTGCATAGATGATTTATCCAACATAGTATAGTATAAAACAAAAAATCAGAAAATTGAATTAATTCTAGTCCGAGGGCAGACGAATATTGGGAGGAGGCAAATAATATGAGACAGGTGATTAATGCGTTAAAGAGAACAGATGCCGAAAAGAGAATACCGGTGCTACGTTTGGAGCTAGATTATGAATTAGCAACTTTATATGATGCGATGATGGAAGATGATAAACAGAAAAAAGAAGAGTGTGTACAAAAGTTAGAAGTGTTAAGACTTGAAATGATTCGTTTAGAAGCGTAATAATAGTATATGTATAAAAAATTAGTTGGTGCGAACCTTATAAAGGGTTCGTTTTTTCTGTGAACAGTAAAGATCGGAGTGTTTAAACATGCAAGAAGTATGGAAAGACATCGATGCACACGCCAAACGGTGGATTCGGGATGCAGGAGAGCATTTAATGGCATCCATGAAAAAAGCACTTATTATAGAAACAAAATCCAATGCAGCTGACTTAGTTACAAATATGGACCGAGAGATAGAACAGTTTTTAATTGGGAAAATTAAAGAAACATTCCCGAATCATAATATTTTAGGAGAAGAAGGTTATGGAGACGAGATAACGTCTTCTGACGGGGTTGTTTGGTTAATTGATCCAATTGACGGCACGATGAACTTTGTTCATCAAAAAAGAAATTTTGCAATTTCAATTGGGATTTATGAGAACGGTATCGGAAAGATTGGACTTATTTATGATCCAGTACATGATGAACTATATCATGCAGTCAAGGGTTCTGGAGCTTTTTGTAATGATATATCAATTCCTCCATTGGAAAAAGGAACTGTAGAGCAAGGTATTGTAGCTTTAAATGCGGTATGGCTTACAGATAATCCATTGCTTAATATGGAAAGTATGATGGCACTTGTTAAGAAAGCAAGGGGCACGAGATCGTATGGCTGTGCAGCGTTAGAGATGGTGTACGTTGCAACAGGAAGAATAGATGCATATGTAACGCCGAGATTATCACCATGGGATTTTGGCGGAGGACAGATAATTGTAGAAGAAGTTGGAGGGAAGGTAACGACATTCTCTGGAGCGCCACTTTCTATCATAGAGAAGAGCAGTGTGCTAGTTGCAAAACCAGGAGTGTATGAAGAAGTGTTATCTTTTATATCAGAGCCACAAAAAAAGTAAGAGGCTATGTATAAGCTTCTTACTTTTTAGCGTTATTGTGATTTGCGCATTTTTCTTTTTGTTACAAAACCGTATCCAACTGCAACAAATGTACCGATAATGCAAATAATAATACCGATTGGACTATTTTCAGCAATCATAATGCCGATACCGATTAAGAAAATAACACCGATAATTGCGGTTAATAAAAAGCGATATTGAATGTGTTCCATTTCTTCACCCTCCAATCTCATTTTACTTTCACAAAAGTAAGAATACAACTATATTTTCATTCTTGCTTTTATTTTAATTGCTATTGTATCCCCTTCGCTCTTATAATAGAGAAGGATTAAAAAGACATTAGGAGTTGGACATGTTGAAAAAACGACAAGATTTACGTAATATAGCAATTATTGCCCACGTTGACCATGGTAAAACAACACTTGTTGACCAGTTATTACGTCAAGCGGGGACATTCCGTGCGAATGAACATATTGAAGAACGCGCAATGGATTCAAATGATCTAGAAAGAGAACGCGGTATTACAATTTTAGCGAAGAATACAGCGATTCACTATGAAGATAAAAGAATTAACATTTTAGATACACCAGGTCACGCTGACTTCGGTGGAGAAGTAGAACGTATCATGAAAATGGTTGATGGTGTTCTACTTGTTGTTGATGCATATGAAGGTTGTATGCCACAAACACGATTTGTTTTAAAGAAAGCTCTTGAGCAAAACTTAACTCCAATCGTTGTTGTAAACAAAATTGACCGTGACTTCGCTCGCCCTGATGAAGTAGTTGATGAAGTAGTTGACTTATTCATCGAACTTGGTGCAAACGAAGATCAATTAGAGTTCCCAGTTGTATTTGCATCAGCAATGAACGGAACAGCAAGCTTGGATTCAAATCCGGCAAATCAAGAAGAGAATATGAAATCATTATTCGATACAATTATCGAACATATTCCAGCACCAGTTGATAACAGCGAAGAGCCACTTCAATTCCAAGTAGCACTTCTTGATTACAACGACTACGTTGGACGTATTGGAGTTGGACGCGTATTCCGCGGTACAATGAAGGTTGGACAACAAGTTGCTTTAATGAAAGTTGACGGAAGTGTAAAACAATTCCGCGTAACGAAATTATTCGGTTACATTGGATTAAAACGTCAAGAAATTGAAGAAGCAAAAGCTGGAGATTTAGTAGCTGTTTCAGGTATGGAAGACATTAACGTAGGTGAAACGGTATGTCCGGTTGAGCATGAAGAGGCTTTACCATTATTACGTATTGATGAGCCAACGCTACAAATGACATTCCTTGTAAATAACAGCCCATTTGCAGGTCGTGAAGGTAAATTTATTACATCTCGTAAAATTGAAGAGCGTCTTCGTTCACAATTAGAAACAGATGTAAGTTTACGTGTAGATAATACAGATTCTCCTGATGCATGGATCGTATCTGGACGCGGGGAATTGCATTTATCTATCTTAATTGAAAACATGCGTCGTGAAGGTTATGAACTACAAGTATCTAAGCCTGAAGTAATTATTAAAGATATCGATGGCGTAAGATGTGAACCTGTAGAGCGCGTACAAATCGATGTTCCTGAAGAATACACTGGTTCTATTATGGAATCAATGGGTGCACGTAAAGGTGAAATGTTAGATATGGTGAATAACGGAAACGGTCAAGTTCGCCTTACTTTCATGGTTCCGGCACGTGGTTTAATTGGTTACACAACAGAATTCCTAACATTAACTCGTGGTTACGGTATTTTAAACCATACATTCGATTGCTACCAACCAGTACATGCTGGACAAGTGGGTGGACGTCGCCAAGGTGTTCTAGTTTCACTTGAAACAGGAAAAGCATCACAATACGGCATTATGCAAGTTGAAGACCGTGGTGTAATCTTCGTTGAACCAGGTACAGAAGTATATGCTGGTATGATCGTAGGAGAACATACTCGTGAGAACGACTTAACAGTTAACGTTGTGAAAATGAAACAACAAACTAACATTCGTTCTGCAACGAAAGATCAAACTTCAACAATGAAAAAACCACGCTTAATGACTCTAGAAGAGTCATTAGAGTACTTAAACGATGATGAGTTCTGTGAAGTAACTCCAGAATCAATTCGTTTACGTAAAAAGATTCTTGATAAGAGCGAACGTGAAAGAGCTGCTAAGAAAAAGAAATCTGTAGAAGCATAAAAAACAGCTACCTTAAAGGTAGCTGTTTTTTTATATTTATTTTTTAGAATATTTACTCTTTTTAGTGGACAGTATTTTTTTCGCAGGTTACTCTTGTATTAAGTACATAAAGAAATTTTGTTTTTTATGAGAAGGGGGGATAAATAGTGTTAGAAAGAATGTCTTTTTTTGCGAAATTATGTAAAGTTGATGAAAATCCAGAGTTAGGAATGTGGTTACTTTATGGGACGATTATTATATTAAGTGCTCTCGTCTATAATTTAGGATTTGCTAGAAAGTTGTCTGTACTAAAAAATATAGTAATATACATATCATTAGCAATTGGATGTACAGTATTAACCTTTTTTGCTGTATTTTTACCTGTTGGAGAAGGACTTGTTGTAGCGGCAATTGTACTTGGAATTTATAGATTGCGTTTGCGTCAAGCGAAACAACAAAAAGCAGGGTGAGGGGGCGAAGTTTTATGCGTTCAGTACAAGATGCACTATATAATTGGTTAACAATTAAAACAGTTGCGGAAGCACGTCCGGATGATAGTGCTGCAAAAGAAACGTATTTGTTATTTCAAAATATGATATATGAAGAACATAAATTAAAAAATGTGGAAGTTAAAAAGAACGAGGAAATGTATTTAATTATATATGAAATGAATGGGGAAAGGAAATCTGCAAGGTTTCCATTAGAAGCTATTGATTGTTTCTTGGATCAAATGAATCGTGAACCTGAAAAATATAAATAAGTCCTTATCTATATGATTAAGGACTTATTTACATTTTACCAATCGTCTTCGACTTTTTTATCACGATATAATCGGAAATTACCACTTGCATGACGTTCCATTGTACGCTCTGCAATTCGTTCCGAACATTCCATGCACATATATGTATGAATAGGGCGATTACGCAGTTTTTTTGCCATAGGATTTTCATCATCTAACATATCTTTTTTATCACAAATCATACATTTGACTCTCATTTCGTCACCTCAATACGAATTCTATCAGTATAAGTATATCATGGAAGTATAATGTTTTTGAATAATAGTGGGAAAAAATAATATTTTCGCAATTCGAAAAATAAGTTATGATAAGGATATACCAAGTATGTTTGGAGGTGAAAATATGGCGAATGTAGTAGAGCCTACTTTAACAGAGGGTTTAGTACAAACGTTGCGTAAAGAGTGTATTGTGATGATAGCAACGACAGATTTCGAAAAACAAGTTCCTAACGTAAGTGCTATTTCTTGGGTGTATGCAGTGAGCAAAACTAGTATTCGATTTGCAGTAGATCAACGTTCACGTATTGTGGAAAATATAAGGCATAATACAGGTGTAGTATTGACTATAATGGCGAATGAATCCGTATTTTCTATAAGTGGTGCAGGTGAAATTTTGACAGATAGAATGGAAGGTATTTCTTTGAAATTAACTGTAATAGAAGTTAATGTGCAAGAAGTACGTGATGTTATGTTTTATGGTGCGAAACTTGCAATTGAACCAACATATGAAAAAACATACGATCTTCGGGCGGCCAAAAAGCTGGATAACGAAGTGCTAGTAGGAATAAGAGAATTATAAATGTGCTAAATAAGAAATTCGTTTATTCACTTTTGTAATCGGTTATTGTGATTTAACGTTAATAATTATAATAAAAAGTAATATATTGAATAGAAATGAATAAAGAATAAATAAAAGGTTTAATGACTATGATTTTCGATTCTACCTCGTTTACACGGTACATATAATTATAACAATGGTTCGTCCATATTTTATGGATGAAACCCTTGTTCTACAAATTTAAAAGTGGAGTCAGGGGGTAACAGGTTGGATAAAATTTATGTGTTAGATACGAATGTACTTTTGCAGGATCCTTTATCTATTTTTTCATTTGAAACCAATGAAGTAGTGATTCCAGCAGTTGTATTAGAAGAGGTTGATTCGAAAAAACGTTATATGGATGAAGTAGGACGAAATGCTCGTTATGTATCTAAGTTAATAGATAAATTTCGTGAAATAGGAAAGCTGCATGAAAGTATCCCGCTAGAAAATGGCGGAACATTTCGTATTGAATTAAACCATCGTTCATTTGTGCAACTACAAGATATTTTTGTAGAAAAAACAAATGATAATCGAATTTTAGCTGTAGCAAAAAATCTATCTTTAGAAGAACAGGAAAAAGAGGACGGGAAGTCTGTTATTTTAGTAAGTAAAGATGTACTCGTAAGGGTAAAAGCTGATGCAATTGGTTTGAAGGCTGAAGATTATTTAAGTGATCGCGTAATTGAAGTAGAAAATATATATTCTGGCTTTTTAGAAGGATATATATCAAAAGAACAATTGGATTATTTTTATGAGAAAGGTGAATTGCCTCTATCTGAAATTGCGAATCACCCTTTTTACCCAAATCAATTTGTAGTAATGAAAGATGCATTAGGGGGCTCTAGTTCTGCGCTTGGCATTGTGGATCACTTAGGTAAGAAGGTAAAGAAACTTATTTTTCACAATGAACAAGTGTGGGGGATACGACCACGAAACGTGCAGCAAATTATGGGGTTAGAATTGTTGCTTCGTGAAGATATTCCGCTTGTAACATTAACGGGGAAAGCCGGCACAGGAAAAACGTTACTTGCGTTAGCTTCGGGACTTATGCAAACAGAAGACTTAGGGTTATATAAAAAATTACTCGTTGCAAGACCAATTGTCCCAGTCGGAAAAGATATCGGTTATTTACCAGGAGAAAAAGAAGAAAAGTTAAGACCATGGATGCAACCAATTTTTGATAACCTAGAGTATTTATTTAATACGAAAAAGCCAGGAGAGTTAGATGCTATTTTAGCTGGAATGGGTTCAATTGAAGTAGAAGCCCTTACTTATATACGCGGGAGAAGTATTCCAGATCAGTTCATTATCATTGACGAAGCACAAAATTTAACAAAGCATGAAGTGAAAACGATACTAACTAGGGTAGGGGAAAAGAGTAAGATTGTATTGATGGGAGATCCTCAGCAAATTGATCACCCATATTTAGATGAATATAATAATGGCTTAACGTATGTTGTAGAGAAGTTTAAAGAACAGCGCATTAGTGGTCATGTGAAGTTTGTTAAAGGGGAGCGATCTAATTTAGCTCAACTAGCAGCAGATTTATTGTAAAAAGGAGTGAGCTTAAGCTCACTCCTTTTCTTTAAATAATTGTAAATTTACGGATGTTCCGGATTGGATTTTGTCGATTAGATCCATCATTGAAATAGAGATGAACAGGTCCGTCTTCTTTTAATGGCTTTCCTTCTTTTGAAAAACCTAGTATAGCATTTTTGACAGTTTCTAATGGAAGTGTCATTGTATGATCTACAGTTTCAATTTCAACTTGCGTAGCGTCCTCTAAAATTTCAGCGTTAGCAAGGAATGGATGAAATGGTATACCAAATGTTCCAGTAATTAGCTGTTCTTTTTTATATTTCTTTACACTTTGTTGTATCGGCGGGAAGGCAGCACCATCACGAATTTCACGATCCCAATGTTCTGAAGTGTTTTTTAAATAAGTTTCTAGTTCAGACGTGTTTTCTCTAGTTTCATCAAAGTAAGTTGTCAAATCTACTTTTCGATCATCAAAGATCCAAACAGTTGAATCAATAGTGATTGGAAAACGTACTTTTCCGTTAATAAATAAAATTTCGCTCATTGTTGTTCCCCCATTTGTGTTATACTCCCACTTTTCAGTATAATAGCATTAGACACTGTTGTCACAAAAAATGTTTCTATTGCAATTTATTAAAACTATCGCTAATATTAATAGATAGGATAGAGGAGAGTAGGACGGAAACGGAGGGAATCAATTTGGCGTCTGAGACAGTAGCAAATCATCAGGAAAAGGCACTAGCCCTTCTACAAGCGGATGCAGAGAAGATTTTAAGACTTATTAAGGTGCAAATGGACCATCTTACAATGCCGCAATGTCCATTATATGAAGAAGTGTTAGACACACAAATGTTTGGACTATCCCGCGAGGTCGATTTTGCAGTTCGCCTTGGTCTTATTGCAGAAGAACAAGGGAAAGCAATGTTAGGTGAGCTCGAACGTGAGTTATCTGCACTTCATGAAGCGTTTACAAACAAACAACAATAACGGGTTCAAATAAGGGGGCTCAAACTAAATTAGTTTGGGCTTTTTATTTGTATAATAAAGCAGGAAGAATCAATGTACATATGGAATACAACAATAATTAAATTGAAACAGAAAGAGGAAATGAAATGAAAAAAGTATGGAAATCAATGGATTATTCATTGTTACTTCCTCTTGTTATCTTATGTGTGCTGGGAGTAATAATGGTATATAGTTCTAGTTCCATTGTTGCGATTTCGAGATTTGATAAACCAGCAAATTTCTTTTTTAAAAGACAATTAATTACTTTAGTTGTTGGGACAATAGTATTAATAATTATTGCTACTATCCCATATAAAGTTTGGAGAAAACGAATTTTTTTGTTGGGGAGTTACGGTGCTAGTGTTGCCTTATTAGCTGCAGCTGCCTTTTTCACTAAGAAAGTAAACGGTGCAAACGGCTGGATATTTGGAATACAGCCTGCAGAATTTGTTAAGATAACAGTTATTCTTGTCTTAGCTCATTTCTTTGCCAAAAGACAAGAAACGAATACACCTGTTTCCAAAGGGTCAGGTCCAGTACTTATTGGTGTTGGTATAATCATGTTTTTAATATTAAAGCAAAATGATTTAGGTACTGATTTGTTAATTGCAGGAACAGTAGGAATTATGTTTCTTTGTTCGGGAGTACAGGTTAACTTATGGATTAAACGAATTGCTTTAACTTCTATAGTATGGATTCCGGCACTATATCTTCTTGGTAATTATGCATTAAATCCATATCAAAAGGCACGTTTTTCTGTTTTCCTTGATCCGTTTAATGATCCTCAAAAGGATGGATTTCAATTAGTGAATTCATTTATTGGAATTGCTTCTGGAGGGCTTAATGGTAGAGGTTTAGGGAATAGTGTACAAAAATATGGTTATTTACCAGAACCGCAAACGGATTTTATAATGGCAATTATATCTGAAGAACTTGGTTTTATAGGTGTAGCTATCATTTTAATCTGTTTATTACTTATTATTATTCGGTCATTTAGAGTTGCACAAAAGTGTACAGATCCATTTGGAAGTTTAATAGCTATCGGAATTGCAAGCTTGTTTGGAGTTCAAACGTTTATCAATGTCGGTGGTATGTCTGGAGTAATACCGCTAACAGGGGTACCATTACCGTTTGTTAGTTACGGCGGAAGTTCTTTATTAGCTAATCTACTTGCAATGGGAATACTACTCAATATTGCTAGTCACGTGAAACGACAAGAGAAACAACAGAATGGTCTAATGAAAGAAAGAGAACAAAATGGACCACATCTTGTAGTTGTAAAATAAAAAACACATCGTGCTTTAGAGCAGGATGTGTTTTTTATTTTCAAGTAGTTTTAAATATGATGTATTAATTTCTCTTTCAGTTAAAAGATATATCACATTTGTTTAAATGTGATATACAATTAAGTTGTTAGAAAAGGAAGAGGTATGCTATACTATTTTTGTGAAACAAATTGCACAGAAAACTTATCATTTGTTAAAAAATAAGGTATGATGGATAAAAATAAAGTGAAGCTTTCTAAGTATAATATAATGTGGAAAGTGAAGAACTTCACGCTTTTTAAGGTGTGTATATATTTTATCTCTAGAGTGGTAGGAAAGTAGAGGGGGAAAATCATGACAAAGCTGCAACGTATTCAAAAAGTATTGGTAGCTAACCGTGGAGAGATTGCAATTCGTGTGTTTCGAGCTTGTTCGGAACTTGGATTAAAAACAGTTGCAATCTATTCGAAAGAGGATAGTGGTTCTTATCATCGCTATAAAGCCGATGAGTCCTATTTAGTTGGGGAAGGAAAAAAACCAATTGATGCTTATCTAGATATTGAAGGCATTATTGAGATTGCAAAAAGTAATCATGTAGATGCAATCCACCCTGGATATGGTTTCTTGTCAGAAAATATTCAATTCGCGAAACGTTGCGAAGAAGAAGGAATTATCTTTATCGGTCCGAAAAGTAAGCATTTAGATATGTTTGGAGATAAAGTGAAAGCAAGAACACAAGCGCAGCTAGCACAAATTCCAGTTATACCTGGTAGTGATGGTCCAGTAGATTCATTAGAAGAAGTCGAAAAATTTGCTGAAAAGTATGATTACCCGATTATTATTAAAGCGTCCCTTGGTGGTGGCGGTCGTGGTATGCGTATTGTGCGTACTAGTGAGGAATTAGGAGAATCATATAATCGAGCAAAATCAGAAGCGAAAGCAGCCTTTGGTAATGATGAAGTTTACGTCGAAAAATTCGTTGAAAAACCTAAACATATAGAAGTACAAATTTTAGCAGATGAAGAAGGCAATGTTGTTCATTTATACGAGCGTGACTGTTCTGTACAACGTCGTCATCAAAAAGTTGTAGAAATAGCACCGAGTGTATCACTTTCAGATGATCTGCGTCAGCGTATTTGTGATGCTGCTGTGAAGTTAACGAAAAATGTAAACTATTTAAATGCAGGAACAGTAGAATTCCTTGTAAAAGATGATGAGTTTTACTTTATTGAAGTAAATCCACGTGTTCAAGTAGAACATACGATTACAGAGATGATCACAGGAGTCGATATCGTTCAATCGCAAATTTTAATAGCTGATGGACATGCATTACATAGTAAAATAGTAGGTGTTCCGAAGCAAGAGGAAGTGGTTGTACACGGATTTGCAATCCAATCTCGTGTAACAACTGAAGACCCACTAAATAATTTTATGCCGGATACAGGAAAAATTATGGCGTATCGATCAGGCGGTGGTTTTGGTGTGCGTCTTGATACAGGAAATAGCTTCCAAGGTGCAGTTATTACACCATACTACGATTCTTTACTTGTAAAAGTTACAACTTGGGCACTTACTTTTGAGCAAGCTGCTGCAAAAATGGAACGTAACTTAAAAGAATTCCGTATTCGTGGTATTAAAACAAATATTCCATTCCTAGAGAATGTAGTAAAACATAAAAACTTCTTATCAGGAGAATATGATACTTCGTTTATTGATGTGTCACCTGAACTATTCTTGTTCCCGAAACGTAAAGACCGCGGAACGAAAATGTTAAATTATATTGGTTCAGTAACAGTAAATGGCTTCCCAGGAGTAGGGAAAAAAGAAAAGCCAATATTCCCAGATGCTCGTATTCCATGTTTAAAACATTCAGAGCCAATCCAAAATGGAACGAAACAAATTTTGGACGAGCGTGGAGCAGATGGATTAGTAAAATGGGTACAGGATCAAAACCGTGTACTTTTAACGGATACAACATTCCGTGATGCACATCAGTCATTACTTGCAACTCGTATTCGTACAAAAGATTTACATCAAATTGCAGAGCCAACAGCGAGAATGTTACCAAACCTATTCTCAGCTGAAATGTGGGGCGGTGCAACGTTTGATGTCGCGTATCGTTTCTTAAAAGAAGATCCATGGGAACGATTACTAGATCTTCGTGAAAAAATGCCGAACGTTTTATTTCAAATGTTACTACGTTCGTCAAACGCAGTTGGCTACAAAAACTATCCAGATAATTTAATTCAAAAATTTGTGGAGTGTTCTGCTCAAGCAGGCATTGATGTGTTCCGTATTTTTGATAGTTTAAACTGGGTAGAAGGTATGAGAGTTGCAATTGATGCTGTACGAGATACTGGTAAAATTGCAGAAGCAACAATGTGCTACACAGGAGATATTCATGATCCATTACGTAGTAAATATGATTTGAATTATTATAAAAACTTAGCAAAAGAGTTGGAAGCATCGGGAGCTCACATTTTAGGTATTAAAGATATGGCTGGCTTACTAAAACCAAACGCAGCATATGATTTAGTTTCAGCATTAAAAGAGACGGTATCGATTCCGATTCACCTGCATACGCACGATACGAGTGGAAATGGTATATTAACGTATACGAAGGCAATTGAAGCAGGTGTTGATATTGTCGATGTAGCAGTGAGTTCTATGGCTGGTCAAACGTCACAACCGAGTGCGAACACATTATTCTATGCACTAGGTGGAAATGAAAGACAACCAGATGTTAATATCGATTCTTTAGAAAAGCTATCTCATTATTGGGAAGATGTACGCAAATACTATGCACCGTTTGAAAGTGGTATGAATGCACCTCACACAGAGGTATATATGCATGAAATGCCAGGTGGACAGTATAGTAATCTTCAGCAACAAGCGAAGGCGGTTGGTTTAGGAGATCGCTTTGATGAAGTGAAAGTAATGTACCGTCGTGTGAATGACATGTTTGGAGATATTGTAAAAGTAACACCATCATCAAAAGTTGTTGGCGATATGGCGTTATTTATGGTTCAAAACCACCTGACAGAACAAGATGTTTTAGAGCGTGGACATGCTTTGGACTTCCCTGGATCTGTTGTTGAAATGTTCTCTGGTGATTTAGGTCAACCGTACGGTGGTTTCCCGAAAGAATTGCAAAAGATTATTTTAAAAGGGAAAGAGCCGTTAACAGTAAGACCAGGTGAACTACTAGAGCCAGTAGATTTCGACGCGTTAAAAGAAGAATTATTCCATAAACTTGGACGCGAAGTAACAATTTTTGATGTAGTTGCATATGCATTATATCCAAAAGTATTTATGGACTATGAAAAAGTTGCTGAGCTTTATGGAAATGTATCTGTACTTGATACACCGACATTCTTCTATGGTATGAGACTAGGTGAAGAAATTGATGTGGAAATTGAACAAGGTAAGACATTGATGGTTAAACTTGTATCAATTGGAGAACCACAGCCGGATGGAAATCGTGTCCTTTACTTGGAATTTAATGGTCAACCACGTGAAATTGTCGTGAAAGACGAGAGTGTGAAAGCAACAGTTGCACAACGTGTGAAAGGAAACCGTGAAAATCCAAATCACATTAGTGCAACAATGCCAGGAACGGTAATTAAAGTAGTTGTAAAAGAAGGCGATGAAGTGAAAAAAGGCGATTCTATGGCAATTACAGAAGCGATGAAAATGGAAACGACAGTTCAAGCGCCGTTCAATGGTAAAGTGAAAAAAGTATATGTTAACGATGGTGATGCAATTCAAACGGGTGATTTACTTATTGAATTAGATCACTAAAATAAAAAAAAAGAGCTGTGTAAATACAGCTCTTTTCTTTATTGCAAAAAATCCCTTGCCGAATTGGCAAGGGATTTTAGTTTTAAATTATTTTGTTTGTTTAGGAGTTGATCCGGCTTCTTTTGCATTCATTTTACTTCTTGTTCCTAACATAACTAAATAGCATAGTACGGCAAACAAGCAAGAAATGAATAGAGAATGTAACAATGCCATTGCTAAACTAGCGTTTGTAAATACAACTAAAATTCCTACTACAGCTTGAAGTGTAACAAGGATAAATGAAATGATCCATCCCCAATATACTACAGGTTGCTGTTTGTAATGACGAATAGCGAGAATCATCGCGTAAAGTATCCAAGCGAAAATTAACATTGCTGCAACTCTATGGCCCATTTGAACCCATTCATGTAGTTGAGTTGGCATAGGTCTGTTTTTGCTACATAAAGGAAAGTCTGGACAGGCTAAGCTAGCTCGTTCGTGACGTACTAAAGCACCTGTGTAGACGACGATATAACTGTAAATTGTTACACCATAAATATGAAATTTCATTTTTTTGTCCATAATAAGAGAACGTGCATCAAATTTTTGGTCAATTTCAAAGATAAGACACGTTAATAAAATGACAGAAGCAAATGAAATTAAGGAAATACCGAAATGGATAGCAAGTACAGCTGGCATTTGTCCCCAAACAACTGCTGCTGCTCCCATTAATGCTTGTGCAACTAAAAATACGAAGGATAAAATTGCTAACGTTTTTGTTTCACGCACATGTTTATAATATTTCCAGGACAAAATACAAAGGAGAGTGACAAGAATTCCAGCTGATCCTGATGTTAATCGGTGGCTAAGTTCAATAATAGTTTCCATTGATAAATTAGATGGAACAAATTCACCGTTACAAAGTGGCCATGATTTACCACAACCTTGACCAGAACCTGTTTTTGTAACTAAAGCGCCTCCTAATAAAACTATTAATAAATCAAGGCTTGTAATGACTGCTAACCATTTAATAAAGCGTTGCAATCTCTTTCACCATCTTTCTGCTATGAAGTTATTGCGAAATATTTTCATTCCATTATGTATAGAATAAAACGCGCTAGTTCCTATGATATATAAAAAATAATAAAATAGCAAAGAAATGGAGGGGAAAGGAAAGGGGGAGAAAATAGGTGTAAAAACAGGGTTTCTAAGGAAAAATTTAGGTGAAAAATAGGCTGTTTTGAAAAGAAATGGGGAGAATACGTGTTAAATAGGATAAAATAGTTTATTATAGAAGGTAACATCATGTTATGATAAGGACAAGTCAGAATGAAGTTTTTTATATTCGACACAAAAAGTTCATGTTTTCTTCACAAAATGTTCGGGAAATATGATTTAATATATTGGAGTATGGGCGTAGATTAGTAGTAGAATGGGTTAACAATGTTTCTACTGTAATAATATTGCTATATAGAAGCGAATTATTTCATTTGAAATAGGCGCAAAAAGAAAGATGAAAGTTTTAAGAGGGGGTTAGAGTGATGAACCATGCAACAAGTGAGCTGCATGATGAGTCCGCTGTTACAAGTGTACCGGAAACAACTCGGATACAAGATTTAAAAGCACTCGTTAAAATGGGGATTGTAAACTCAAATACACTTACTGTATTTACAGGATTTTGGTTGGCATTACACTTTAATGGATTAAGTGTAATGGACAATCTGGATAAGTTATTCTTTACAATCGTTGGTTCTGGATTAGTTATGGCAGGGGTATGTTGTTTAAACAACTACATTGATCGAGACATCGATCCATTAATGGAAAGAACAAAGACCCGTCCAACGGTTACTGGAAAGTATAAACCAGGATTTGCACTTACATTTGGACTAGTCATATTACTTCTTGGTTTTGTATTTTTATTATTAACAACACCAATGGCAGTCTTAATGGGATTTATTGGTGCTTTCACATATGTTGTTCTATATAGTTTATGGACAAAGAGAAAGTATACACTAAATACTGTTGTAGGTAGTATATCTGGTGCAGTTCCACCTTTAATTGGATGGGCAGCAATCGATCCATCTTTAGGTCATCCAATTGCTTGGATGTTATTTTTAATTATGTTTATTTGGCAAATCCCACATTTCCTTGCATTAGCGATGAAACGTGTTGATGAATATCGAAATGCAGGAATTCCAATGCTTCCTGTAGTTCATGGATTTGAAATTACGAAACGCCAAATTATGATTTGGACAGTATGTTTATTACCACTACCATTTTATATGAGTGGACTAGGGATAACATTTATGGTAATTGCAACACTGCTTAACATCGGATGGATCGTTTTAGGATTTTATGGATTCCGTAAGAAAGATGACATAAAATGGTCCGTGCAAATGTTTGTTTATTCCCTAAATTATTTAACAATCTTATTTGTATCAATGATTGTAGTTACATTCTTCTAAGACAACGACATAATTGGATTTCTTTACGTTGAGATTTACTTTACTTAACTATAAAGTACAATCTAATTCACAAGGAAAGTGGGGGTTGTTTGTATGAAGAAACAGTGGCGACTGCTTTCGTTCGTTTCACTGCTGGCTTTACTGTTAGGGGGATGCGGTAAAGCCTTTCAATCTACTTTAATTCCGCAAGGAGAAGTAGCAAAAATGCAATATGATTTACTTCTACTGGCGAGTGCAATCATGGTAGGAGTAGTACTAGTAGTTACTATTATTTTCTTGTATGTAATTGTGCGTTTCCGACAAAAGAAAGGTCAGGAAGATTATATTCCAGAGCAAGTTGAAGGAAATCACAAGCTAGAAATTATATGGACAGTTATTCCGATTATTCTTTTACTAATCTTAGCTGTTCCAACGGTTACATATACATTCAAACTTGCTGATGTAAGTGCGATGGAGAAAAAGAATATTGATAAAGATACTATCGTTGTTGATGTAACAGCGAATCTTTATTGGTGGGAATTTTCTTATAAATCAGAAAAGATAGTAACTTCGCAAGATTTAGTCATCCCCACAGGTAAGAAAGTGTATTTAAATTTGAAGGGTGCCGATATTAAACACTCATTTTGGGTTCCATCTTTAGCTGGGAAAATGGATACAAATACAGACAATGTGAACAAAATGTGGTTAAAGGCAGATAAATCGGGCACTTATAATGGTTTTTGTACAGAATTTTGCGGCCCATCACATTCTTTAATGCAATTTAAAGTGAAAGCTTTAGATGAAAGCGAGTACAAAAATTGGCTTGCTGATATGAAGAAGATTGATGGGAAGAAAGAAGTAGCTTCAACAAAGGCGCAAGAGGGCCAAGAAATATTTAATAAAAGCTGTATTGGTTGTCACGCAGTTGGATCTAATGATAGTAGACCACCTTCCGCTCGTATCGCACCAAACTTAGCAAACTTTGCGGATCGCGATATGGTTGCCGGTATTGCCGAAAACAATGAAGAAAACTTAAAAAAATGGCTGAAAGATCCTGAAAATATGAAGCCAGGAAACAAAATGACTGGCAAATATGGCAACTTAACGGATGATCAAATTGATGCATTAAATGCATACTTACAAACGTTAAAAGTTGAAAAGTAAAGAGGGATTATTCGCGAAGGGGAGGTTGAAAACGTGAGTTCTGTAGCAAAAAAACAGGGGATGGGTGCTGTCATATGGGATTATTTAACGACAGTAGACCATAAAAAGATTGCCATTCTCTATTTAATTGCAGGTGGATTGTTTTTTGTAATAGGCGGAATAGAAGCTCTATTTATTCGCCTTCAATTAGCGATTCCTAACAACGCTTTTCTTGTTGGGGATGCTTATAATCAAGTATTGACGATGCACGGTACAACAATGATTTTCCTCGCAGCTATGCCACTCGTGTTTGCATTTATGAACGCCGCTGTACCACTTCAAATTGGTGCACGTGATGTAGCGTTCCCGTTTTTGAATTCACTCGGATTTTGGTTATTTTTCTTTGGTGGAGTATTTTTAAATTTAAGTTGGTTTTTAGGTGGAGCACCTGATGCAGGATGGACATCTTATGCATCTTTAGCTTTAGCTTCTAAAGGTCATGGTGTTGATTTCTATGTACTCGGTTTGCAAATCTCAGGTATTGGTACATTAATTGGAGGGATTAACTTCCTTGTCACCATTATTAATATGCGTGCGCCAGGAATGACGTATATGCGTATGCCGATGTTTACATGGACGACATTTGTAACATCTTCGCTTATATTATTCGCTTTTCCACCGTTAACTGTAGGATTAGGACTTTTAATGTTAGATCGTTTATTTGGAACAAGTTTCTTTAATCCAGCATTGGGTGGGAATACAATTATATGGGAGCATTTATTCTGGATTTTCGGTCATCCAGAAGTATACATTCTTATACTCCCAGCTTTCGGAATATTCTCAGAAATCTTCGCGACATTTTCGAAAAAACGATTGTTTGGTTATTCATCGATGGTGTTTGCGACTGTATTAATTGGATTTTTAGGATTTATGGTATGGGCGCATCATATGTTTACTGTTGGACTTGGTCCAGTTGCTAATGCTATTTTCTCAGTTGCAACAATGGCGATTGCGGTTCCGACTGGTATCAAAATATTCAACTGGCTCTTTACAATGTGGGGCGGAAGTATTCGTTTTACGACACCAATGATGTGGGCAGTAGCTTTCATTCCATCATTCGTCATGGGTGGAGTTACAGGGGTTATGCTAGCATCTGCACCAGCTGATTATCAATTTCATGATAATTATTTCGTAGTAGCACATTTTCATTATGTAATCGTTGGCGGTGTTGTATTTGGTTTACTTGCAGGAGCTCATTATTATTGGCCACTGATGTTTAATAAAGTATTAAATGAAACATTAGGAAAGATAACGTTTTGGCTATTCTTTATTGGTTTCCATTTAACGTTCTTTATTCAGCATTTCCTTGGCTTGATTGGTATGCCACGCCGTTACTACACATATCTTGAAGGGCAAGGGTTGGAAATGGGGAATATGATTAGTTCTATCGGAGCGGTGTTTATGGCTCTTGGGACGATTGTTCTTCTATTCAATGTAATTAAAACGACAGTATCAAAAGAAAAAGCTGGTCGTGATCCGTGGGATGCACGTACATTAGAATGGACGATGCCAGCACCGACACCAGAATATAACTTTAAACAACTACCATTTGTTCGCGGATTAGATCCGTTTTGGATTGAAAAACGTGAAGGTAATAAAGAGATGACAGCAGCGGAACCAATTGGTGATATTCATATGCCAAATCCTTCGTTTTCACCATTTGTCATTTCTTTGGGATTGTTTATAGCGGCATTTGGTGCAATGTATATGCAGGGCGGAAAAGATAAGTTCTGGTTATTAGTAGCAATTATTGGTTTAATCATTACATTTGGCGCAATGTTCCTACGTTCAGTAATCGATGATCATGGATACCATATTCATAAGGAAGATTTAGATGATAAGGGGGGCAAGGCATAATGCATGTAGATGAAAAATTAACGAATGAAACATTTCCAGCAGAGCCTGAAAAAGCAACCCTTGAAGGGAAAAATAAGTTTGTCGGTTTTTGGTTATTTCTTGGAGGCGAAACAGTGTTGTTCGCTTCCTTATTCGGAACATATTTAGCATTAAAGAATTCTACAAATGGTGGACCAACATCTCAAGAAATGTTCCAAATGCCACTCGTTTTCATTATGACGATGCTTTTATTAACGAGTAGCTTAACAAGTGTATATGCGATGTATCACATGAAAAACTTTAACTTTAAGAAAATGCAACTTTGGTTACTAGTAACTGTATTGCTAGGTTTAGGATTTTTAGGGTTTGAGATATATGAGTTTTATCATTATACACATGAATTTAAGCATACTATGAGAAGTAGTGCGTTTGGCTCTGCATTTTATGCTCTTGTTGGTACACATGGACTCCACGTATTGTTTGGGTTGTGTTGGATTTTAACATTAATCTTTAGAAATGCGAAGAGAGGTCTAAATTTATACAATGCACCGAAGTTTTATGTTGCATCAATTTATTGGCACTTTATTGACGTAGTTTGGGTGTTTATTTTCACTGTAGTATATTTAATGGGAATGGTGGGATAAACAATGGCGATAAAGCAAACAAATAATCCTAAAGTTGATCTTGTTTATCGGAAGAGAAAAAGTGCGGAGGAAATGAAGCATCAAGTTATTACGTTTGCATTAATGATTTTTTTAACATTAGTTGCATTTGTAGCAGTGGCGTATCCAAAAACTTTTAGTCCGACTTTCTCTGTGCCATTTATTTTACTATTAGCAGTGGTACAAGTAATTTTTCAATTGTATTATTTTATGCATATGAGCCATAAAGGACATGAAGCAGCAAGTTTCTTTCTTTACTCTGGCCTGCTAATAGGGTTAATTACAATTTTAGCTTTTATGACAATTGTGTGGATTTGAAAAGTGAAATATAAGGGAGCTTGTGTTGTCACAGCTCCCTCTTCATATTATGGGATAACCTTACGAAGGTAGGTGTGAAAATGAGTAACTTGTGGATATTTGGTTTTCAGGCTTTATGGAGTCCAATTTTTTTATTATTTATGCTTTCGATTCTTATTGGGTACTTCTTAATTATTGGACCTTATAGAATGCGATTTGAAAATGCGACGAAGGTAAGTAAGAAGCAAATTTTTTATTTTACGACTGGTATTGTTCTTTTGTATTTTGTAAAGGGAGGGCCTATTGATTTAATTGGCCATATTATATTTAGTGCTCATATGTTTGAAATGGCAGTCATGTATATTGCAGTTCCACCGTTACTGTTGCTTGGTATACCAACTTGGTTATATCGTTACATTACTTCTTTTAAGTTCGTTCAAATTATATTAAAGGTATTTGCTAAACCACTTATTGCGTTGTTTGTATTTAACGGCCTGTTTTCTTTTTATCATTTACCAGTTGTTTTTGATACGGTAAAACAAAGTCAAATTGCTCATCCTATTTGTCTCGCTATATTGTTTTTTACAGCAATCATGATGTGGTGGCCGATGTTAAATCCATTACCAGAATATCAAACGTTAAGTGATATAAAGAAACTTGGTTACATGTTTGCTAATGGTATATTATTAACGCCAGCTTGTGCGTTAATAATTTTTGCGACAGCCCCGTTATTTGCAACGTATACGGATCCGGCTGCTTGGATGAAAGCGATGGAACTATGTGTACCAGCGGGCACTTTATCAGATTTAAATATAACGGGACCGGAATTTTTGCACTGGATGCCAGTAGTACAAGACCAGCAAACTGGTGGTATCATAATGAAAATTGTCCAGGAAATAGTGTACGGTACAATTATAGGCTATGTATTCTTTAGATGGGCACGTAGAGAACGTGAAAAGGATAAGGAGCAGTTGCAACAATTGCCGCCGTATTTACAAACTAAGTAAAAAAAGTGTATGGGATTCCATACGCTTTTTTTACTTAGTTTTAGTTTTTCATGAAAGATTGAATTTTCTAATTATTTATGTTAAGTTAGTGTAGGCGTGTACTAAAAGTGGATATAAAATTTACTACTAGCTTTCATGCGTTATAATTCCATATGTGGTGCAAGTTTTTTAGAGAGTTACAAAAATATATTGTTATCTTTAATAAACACGAACTATTTTAAGGGGGAATTTAAATGGGTAGTAGTGGAAGTATGGTAAAGCCGATTAGTGGTTTTTTGACAGCGCTAATTCAATATCCAGTACCAGTAGTAGAGTCACGTGCAGACATTGATAAACAAATTCAACAAATCATAAAAACAATTCATTCGACCAAATCAGGTTACCCTGGATTAGAATTGATAGTATTTCCTGAATATAGTACACAAGGGCTCAATACAAAAAAATGGACTACAGAAGAATTTTTATGTACAGTGCCTGGGCCAGAAACAGACTTATTTGCTGAGGCGTGTAAGGAATCTAAAGTATATGGTGTTTTTTCAATAATGGAAAAAAACCCTGATGGTGGAGAGCCATATAATACAGCAGTTATTATTGATCCACAAGGTGAAATGATTTTGAAGTATCGTAAGCTAAATCCTTGGGTGCCAGTCGAGCCTTGGAAAGCTGGAGATTTAGGCTTACCTGTTTGTGATGGACCTGGAGGAAGTAAATTAGCTGTTTGTATTTGTCATGATGGCATGTTCCCTGAAGTAGCTCGTGAAGCGGCCTATAAAGGTGCAAATGTCTTGATTCGTATTTCTGGGTATAGCACACAAGTTAGTGAACAATGGATGCTAACCAATCGTTCAAATGCATGGCAGAATTTAATGTATACATTGTCGGTAAACTTAGCGGGTTATGATGGTGTATTTTATTACTTTGGTGAAGGACAAGTATGTAATTTTGATGGGGCTACTTTAGTACAGGGGCATCGAAATCCTTGGGAGATTGTTACTGCTGAAGTATATCCAGAACTAGCAGATCAGGCTAGATTAGGATGGGGATTAGAAAATAATATATATAATCTAGGTTCAAGAGGATATGTAGCAACTCCTGGTGGGGTGAAAGAAAATCCATATACGTTTGTAAAAGATTTAGCTGAAGGTAAATATAAGGTTCCTTGGGAAGATGAGATTAAAGTAAAAGATGGATCTATTTATGGATATCCAGTAAAAAAAACGATTCATTCTTAGGGGAGGGAAAAAACAAGCGCATCATATTGATGCGCTTGTTTTTGTTAATCAATAATTTGAAGTTCCTTTAACTCTTTTTCGACATTTTGTAGGAGTTGTTCACTTTTTTGAAGTACATTCGTTGGGAAAGTCTCATCATCGCCATATTCAACGCCGTGAGGATAATAATGTTTTCCTAATAAGGGAGGGAGTAGTTTTACTTCAGCGTGTCTACTGCCAATGTCACCTTCAACAGCAACGCCTTGCACTCGCAAATAATAAACATCCTTTAATATTTCAAATTTATAATCGTATGTAACCCGTTCATAATCCCACTGTCCAGCAAGTACGAAGTGGTTGTTTTCCATGATTTCAGTTAAAAGAGTTAATTCAACGACGGCTCCATTAAATTTCGTATTTGTAAATTGCATATAATACCTCCTTTTTTAATGTTACACCATTATTTTTATAATAGTATGAATAATAAGAAAGTGCAATTCATATTGAGAGAAAAGGGATAATCCAGACTTTTTTCACAAAAATATGATATAGTGAAAAGAGTACGGTACACACAAAAAGAAAGAAAAGGATTTGTGTATATCTCAATTTTATGTTTTGTTCAGGAGGTATATCGTTTGAAGAAATTATTGCGTATCGTAATGATTACAATTTTAATTTTAGCTGTTGATTTATACGGGAAATTACTCGTTTCACAATATATATTAACCCCATCTCAATCAAAGCAAGAAAATAAAATTGTGAAAAAGAAAAAGCAAATTAAGGAAGACTCCTCAGACACTGTTTTAAATATGATTGGTGAAGACTCTGAAAATTTATTAGCGAAGTGGGGAGAACCCTCTCGAATAGAGCCATCTGCATACGGATATGAATGGTGGGTATACAATCAGGATTTAACTCAGTATGTTCAATTCGGAGTTTCTGAACGTAAAGTTATAACGGCGTACGCTGCTGGTGAACAAGTTAAGGTTCCACCTTATTATATAAATGAAAAATATGAAGAAGTATATAAAAAAAGTCCGCTTTCGCATGAAATTTCATTAAAAAGAGGGAAAAATAGTTATCAATTTGAACTATCTGATACCGAAGTCATGGAACAACCGTTAATACCTGTAGAAGATGGATGGGCGCAATTGTATTTTGATCAATTTACACATGAGCTTGTGGGTGTTCGTTATATGGATGATGAAACTTTATTACGCCAAAGACCATATCAGCTCGTTTATTCAGGTGAATTAATAGCAGAACAACCATTGACTCCAGAAAAGATAAAACAAGTAGAAAATGGGAATATGCAACAAATTTTTGATTTAACAAATATCATTCGAAGTCGTCATAAATTACCATTATTAACATGGGATCAGGAAACGGCAGATGTTGCTGTTGGTCACAGTAAAGATATGAAAGACAATAATTATTTTTCTCATGACTCACCTACATTAGGTACGCTAGGAGATCGTTTGCAGCGCGGGAAAGTAGGATTTCAACTTGCTGGTGAGAACATAGCGGCGCAACATAGTGATGGAATTGCGGCAGTGCAAGGTTGGTTAAATAGTGAGGGGCATAGAAAGAATTTATTAAATGAACAATTTACAGGATTAGGTGTTGGTGTATACGATAAATTTTATACACAAAACTTTATTCGAAAATAAAGCGAAACTGTAAGCGGTGGGGTGTTACATCACCTAATTAGTTACTTCGTATTCACTGAATTGTAGGTGGGAATCTGACCGTATGCAAATAGCAGAAAAAAAGGTGCATGAATCGTCTAAAAATAGGCGAACCATGCGCCTTTTTTTTCTTACTATATAGTAGATATACATGGAGAGGTGAGGATTATGCCAACAACAAAAGGGCCGTTACATCCATCGGTTCAACAGTTTAAAGAATTTGTAAACCATCACCCTAAAATGGTTCATGAGGTTAGAAATGGTCACAAAACTTGGCAACAATTTTATGAAGAATGGTACTTACTTGGTGAAGAAGATCCAATATGGGCAACTTATAGATCGGATGGAGCGCCTGCGTTTTCTTCGGTAAAAGAAAATAAAAAAGAAAAAGATAATCGAACTGAAGAGGAAAAAACTGCTGATGTGATGGGGCAAATGCTTTCTTTTTTTAAAAAGTTGGACGTGGAACAAATGCAGAACCATTTAGCTAATGTGACGAGTGCTATTGGGAGCGTGCAACAAGTTATTCAGCAATTTCAAGGTAACCGTACGCAGCAAGAACAAAGTACTTCAGAAAATAACCCGTTTTTCTTTCAAAAGGATTAGGGGGAAAGATGATGAGAGCAGAAATTATGGAGTTTATAAAGGCTGATGAGGATTTATCTCGCTATATTAGAGAGCAACCGTACTGGTATAGAAAATTAACACGAAATCCTGAAGAAAAAGAGGCTTTTGAGTTAGCGGCGATGCAACATTTCAAAAAAACAATACCAGATAAAGTGGAAAAATTTCAAAATCAATTGGCTGTTGCTTCGATCATGATTGATATGTTTCAGTATATGAAGCAACAAAATGCAACCTAATTACAAGTGAAAAATATGTCCGTCATGCAGAACTTTTGTTACAATAGAGATTGATTATTTAAAAAGGAGTTGCAGCATGACGGAAATTTGTTTAGTACGACATGGACAAACTGATTGGAATTTTCAAGAAATTATTCAGGGGCGAGAAGATATTCCGCTTAATGAAGTTGGTAAGAAGCAAGCGAGTCAAAGTGCAGCTGCTTTACAAGAAGAAACGTGGGATATCATTATAAGTAGCCCGTTAATTAGAGCGCAAGAAACGGCTAATGAAATCGCAAAGGCGGCTGGATTACAATCGATTTTATTAGATGATCGATTTGTTGAACGGAATTTTGGAGAAGCTTCAGGGAAGCCAGTTGCGACTGTTAGAGAGTTGATTGCTGAGGGTAAAGTAGAAGGTATGGAGCAAGATGAAGAGATTGTAGCTCGTTGCTTTGCTGCTTTAGAAGATGTTGCAACAACTCATTTTGGCAAACGTATTATTATTGTTGCTCACTCACACGCGATAAAAGCAATTTTACATGCCATTGAACCAGATGAAATTACATTTAAGACACCATTAAAAAATGCGTGTATTAGTTATGTGAAACAAAATAGTGGGAAATGGGATGTTCTTAAATATAATATAGCGGAACATATTAATGTATAAGTGTGTACGGATATAGTGTGAAAATAGTTTCATTATATCTTTCTTTTGAGTAAGTCACTTCAATTAGTAGTTCTAATCTAAATGTGGTATGATGGATACTCGGAGGTGTCTCTCATGATTGTAGCGACGCTAGAAAGCGTATTAATATTAGATAAGGCAGAGCAGCTTGCAAAAGCGATTATCTGTTCAGATATAGCAGAAGATTATCGTAAGTATTATAGAGAATTACATGAAGATATAGAACTTCAGACGTTAATTCAGCAATTTACAGCGATGAAAGAACGGTATGAGGAAGTACAGCGCTTTGGAAAATACCATCCTGACTACACTACCGTATCGATGAAAATGAGAGAATTAAAGCGTTCTGTGGACTTACATGATAAGGTTGCAGCTTTTAAAAGAGCAGAAACTGCTTTGCAGAAGTTATTAGATGAAGTTAGTGTAGCAATCGGTTCGGAAGTGTCTTCTTCCATTAAAGTACCAACAGGAAATCCATTCTTTGATGCTGGTGGCTGTGGTGGAGGTTGTGGTACTGGCGGAGGTTGTGGTTGTAAAAAAACGGGGTGATGTACCCCGTTTTTTAGAAGTTGGAAGAAAACGTATACAGAGTTTGTCCTGTAATGTTATAAATTTCTGATTGGTTTTCATAGAATATAAAATATATGTTTTTAAAAGGAGAAGATGGAGAAGATTATGTTCGGGCAACGACAAAGTATGATTGTTTATTTACATTCATTGAAACATGCCAAGATTTTAAGGAAATATGGTAATATACATTACATATCAAAACGATTAAAATATGCTGTAGTATATTGTGACATGGAACAAATTGAGCATATGATGCATAAGTTGAACAAACTTCCTTTTGTGAAAAAGATAGAACAGTCGTATCGCCCGTATTTAAAAACGGAATTTGAAAATTCCCGTCCTGATCGAGCAAAAGAATACGATTATAGCTAATAGAAAAAATCCCCTGCTAAATTTAGCGGGGGATTTTTTAATTGAAATAAAGTGTTATTTCATCGGAGGAATGAAATTGTTCATTCGTAAAATACCAATTAAATGATTAAAAAATAGTTCTTTTTCTGGGAAAGTTGTAGATGGCTTTACAGTAAAAGTAGCCACTTTTTTTCCGAGTTGCTCTGCCGTTTCTTCAAATAAAATGACACGTTTACTTTTTTTATTTTCAAATACAGGAATGCCTTCACGACATATGTATAATGGTTGGAAATCACCAGTAGTAGTTGGTTTTAATATTACAACAAGCGAACACACTTTTTTATCGTTTTTTATCGTTTCAAATTGTAACATATGTGCTATACGTTCTTGATTTGTTTTGGCAATTTCAAGTAATTCATATAAATCAGAGTAGCCTTCTCCGAGTTCTATAAAGCGTTGAATCATATTTTTTCCTCCTCTTTCTTTTACTGTACCATTTCACTTTTTAAATGAAAAGCACACAAAGAAAAAAAACCCTGCATAGCAGGGCCCTTCTTATACTAGCATGTACTAGTAAGAAGGCAAAGGGAGAGGAGAAACCGGAGGAAGAACTTATGGGGAAACGTAAGTCTTCTCCGCGGTTGGCAACAACATCGAAGGTGATGTTGTTATAATTATTTATGTCCAATCTAAATGAAGATATACATAATGAAATTAAATTTTATGTCAGGCTTTTTATTTTTCTTTTTTTTATTTTGTGATAGGATAAAAAAGATAAAGTGGAACTAATATACATATTGGATTCATATTAGTGAATGATGAGATGAATACATAAAAATAATGAGTGGTTATTTGATGCTGAGTTTTCTAATATTTTGGTGAATGTAATTTGTTAACGGTTACCAAAGTGGGAATGGCTTTCTATAATCGCTCGATAGATTGAAATAAAGGTAGTGACAACAGATGAGAGTAGTTTCAGGAAAATGTAAAGGACACCCACTTAAAGCGGTTCCTGGTAATACAACACGTCCAACGACAGATAAAGTAAAAGAATCTATTTTTAATATGATAGGTCCTTATTTTGATGGTGGTATCGCCCTTGATTTATTTGGTGGTAGTGGTGGCCTTGGAATTGAGGCTTTGAGCAGAGGGATCGATAAAGCGATTTTTGTTGATAGGGATAGTAAAGCGATAAAAGTAATTCATCAAAATTTAGAAAGTTGTAGAATACAGGAACAAGCTGAAGTGTATCGAAATGATGCGGAACGTGCAGTAAAGGCGCTTATAAAACGTGAAATGTCATTCGATCTTATATTAATAGACCCACCATATAAAGAGCAAAAAATTGTATCTTTAATTAGTGTAATGGATCAACATGGATTGCTACATAGTGATGGATTAATTATGGCAGAGCATGGTAATGATGTAGTTTTACCTGATTCAATAGGAAAGCTTGTAAAAGTACGAGCTGAGAATTATGGGATTACTGCAATATCGATTTATAAGTATGAAGGTGAGGGGACAGAATGACAAGTATAGCTATTTCTTCAGGAAGTTTTGATCCAATTACCCTTGGGCATCTGGATATTATTAAAAGGGGAGCAAAAGTATTTGATGAGGTGTACGTAGTCGTTTTAAACAATTCATCTAAAAAACCATTCTTTTCAGTTGAAGAGCGATTAGGACTAATTCGAGAAGCGACAAAGGATATCCCGAATGTAAAAGTAGATTCGCATAGTGGGCTGTTAGTAGAGTATGCAAAAATGCGTAATGCAAATGCAATATTACGTGGTTTACGAGCAGTTTCTGATTTTGAATATGAGATGCAAATTACTTCTATGAATCGAAAATTAGATGAAAATATTGAAACATTTTTTATTATGACAAACAACCAATATTCATTTTTAAGCTCGAGTATTGTGAAAGAAGTTGCGAGGTATGGAGGGAGTGTAGTAGATCTTGTGCCTCCTATTGTAGAGCGTGCTTTAAAAGAAAAGTTTCAAACCCCGTTAAAGTGAACGGGGTTTTTCTTTATACGTGCGAAAAAATAATAAAATAACATATAAATATAGACAAAATAATGTGAAAATTGGTCCGTAATGTATAAAAGATGTCCAAATTTCATGTAGTATAGAAGGATGCTTGGATAAAAATACAGGAATATCTTTTTGCATAGGTGAGAAAGAACTTACTTTCTCATAAAATGGTGTCCAAAATATAAATGTAAAAATAGGGGCAAGAATACTTTGAATAATTCGTGCGAAAAAATAGGGTTTAAATCGGATGTCTGTTTCAGCTAATATGCTAGCAACTTGTGCCTGAATAGAAAGACCGCTAAATGCTAAAATGAAGCTTGTTACCATAGCTTGTTGTAAGAGGGGTGTTTCATTTATTTGACTAATCATTTGGCTTCCGAGTGTCATTTCGAAAACACCTGATAATATAGGTATACTAAAATCTGTACTTAGTTGGAAGAATGATAAAATATGTTGCATAATAAAAGAAAGAGCTGCTGTAATGTGGAATACAGTAATCATTTTATTTAACACAGAGAATAAAATAATAAATCCGCCAATCATAAGTAATGTTTGAATAGAAGAAACGATAGCATCCCCAAGTAATTTACCGATTGGTCTTTTTTCTTGTAAGCGTGTCTCGTGAAGAATTAAAAAAGGGTTTTGAAAGCGGCGTTTTTTTGTAGTGTGTGTATTATTTTTGTAAGCGGTATTATGGCCGTAAAAACGCATAATTAATCCGACAGCAAAGTTACTTAAATAATGGGCAGCCGCTAATATAATCCCTAATTTTGGATTATTAAAAAAACCGATAGACACAGCACCGAAAATAAAAAGTGGATTAGAAGAATTTGTGAAAGAAACGAGGCGCTCCGCTTCAATCTGAGTTAAAAGGTTGCTTTTTCGTAGTCTAGCGCTTAGTTTGGCGCCTGCAGGGAAACCTGAAGCCATTCCCATTGCCCAAACGAATCCACCTATCCCTGGAACGCGAAAAAGTGGGCGCATGAGTGGTTCTAATATAACGCCAATAAATTTTACAACACCGATACTAATTAGAAGTTCCGCAATGATGAAAAACGGTAGTAGTGAAGGGAATACAACTTCCCACCATATATTTAACCCGCGAATAGAAGCTTGTAAAGCGGCTTGGGGGTGGAGTACAAGAGAAAAGGTTAAAAAAAGCGTTGATATGGTAAGGAAAGCGGTTTTCCATTTTTCATACATGTAAGTAAATCCCCCTTTGTCCCAAAAAACGTTCATTTCAGTATACGTGGATACGTAGTGAATTTAGACCATAAGTATGAAAAAGGAATGAAAAAAATTAAAGGGTGAGAAAAATGAAAGAACCAAAGATTGGTTTAGCACTTGGGTCTGGAGGAGCGAAAGGGTTTGCTCATATTGGTGTAATAAAGGTTTTAAGGGAAGCTGGTATCCCTATTCATATGATTGCAGGAAGTAGTATGGGGGCGCTAATAGGTACGTTTTATGCGGCAAGTAGTAACGTTGAAAGATTGTATAAATTGGCATCTGTTTTCAAGCGGAAGTATTATTTAGATTTCACGGTACCGAAAATGGGATTTATTGCTGGAAAACGTGTCAAAGATATGATTAAAATGTTTACATATAATAAAAATTTAGAAGAGTTAGATATCCCGACGGCTGTTGTGGCTACTGACATATTGAAGGGGGAAAAAGTGGTTTTTACAAGTGGACCAGTTGCAGATGCGGTGAGGGCTAGCATATCTGTTCCTGGAGTGTTTGTACCAGAAAAAATAGATGGACGATTATTAGTGGATGGTGGGGTTATTGATCGTATCCCAGTATCGGTTGTGAAAGAATTAGGGGCCGATATTGTTATCGCTGTGGATGTGTCTCCAATTAAGGTGAATGGCGATGTTACGTCCATTTATGACGTAATCATGCAAAGTATAGAAATTATGCAGCATGAGCTTGTAATGAATCGGCAAATTGCATCGGATTTAATGATGCGACCAGCTGTAGAGCAATTTAGTTCACGTGCTTTTACAAACATTGAAGACATTATTCGAGTTGGAGAAGTAGAAGCGGAAAAACATGTTTCAAATATTTATTTATTAATTGAGCAGTGGAAGGAGAAACATAATGTTTAAGCGTTTTCGGTTTATATATGCAATCTTAATAGGGGTTATATTGGCGATGTTACTTGTTTACGTGCGTTTACCGTATTATGTAACAAAACCAGGAATGGCTGCCAAATTAGAGCCTTACGTTCAAGTTGAGGGTGGAACGAAAGAATCTGGTGATTTTATGCTTGTTACGGTTTCAATGGGACCAGCAAATGTGGTGAATTTAATAGCGGCACAGTTTAATAAATATACACATATTTCAAAAGCGGAAGAAATATTGCAAAAAGGTGAGAGTGATGAAGAATATCAATTTCGCCAAAATTATGCGATGAAAGATTCACAAAATGCAGCAATTTATAATGCATATAAACGTGCAAATCGCTCCGTTTCTTTTGAAAATAAAGGTGTATTAGTTGCTGGTGTGGCAAAAGGAATGCCGTCAGAAGGAAAGCTTAAGCTTGGTGATGTTATTATAGCTGTTGATGGAAAAACATTTGAAAAGACGGAGCAATTTATTGAATATATGACTGGGAAAAAAGAAAGCGATGCTGTAAGTATTGAGTACATGAGAAATGGAAAACAATTGAAAGAAAATTTAAATGTAAAGACGATTCCTAATGGGAATGGACGTGTCGGTATAGGTGTTTCTATCGTTACGGAAAGAGAATTAGTGGTCGATCCGAAAGTGAAAATTAATTCTCATGAAATTGGTGGACCATCCGCAGGTTTAATGTTCACATTAGAAATATATAATCAACTTGTGGAAGAAGACTTAACAAAAGGACATGAAATAGCTGGAACAGG
Source organism: Bacillus sp. GC_Bacil_1 (assembly GCF_026540675.1). Taxonomy (NCBI): domain Bacteria; kingdom Bacillati; phylum Bacillota; class Bacilli; order Caryophanales; family Bacillaceae; genus Bacillus; species Bacillus sp. GC_Bacil_1. The sequence continues at coordinate 337,216 of NZ_JALNUG010000003.1, read as the reverse complement.
TACAATTAATGAAAAAGGAGAAGTTGGCCCGATTGGTGGTATAAATCAAAAAGTGGTGGCTGCTAGCGATGCTGGGGCTGAGGTGTTCTTTGCGCCAAATGAAAAAGGAGCGGAGAAATCGAACTATAAAAATGCACTTGAGACTGCAAAGGACATTAAAACAAAAATGAAAATTGTACCAGTGGATACGCTGGATGATGCGTTAACATATTTAGAAAAGATGGATAAGGAAAAAACCTCTCTGAAATAGAGAGGTTTTTTTATAGGAATTTTGTAGTTGTTTCATCATAGCGAATAGGATGGTGTGTTATATCCTGTTTTAATAGTTGCGTGCGTAACGGTTCGTGCATGATGGAGAAATATACAGAGTTTGCTTTTTTCTCTATATCTAAAGCAGCATGGTCAAATGTTTTTGTATGAGTAAGGATTGGAAGTTCGATTTTTTTCTTGTTTTTTGAAAGATAAGTTTGTCCTTTTTGTGACATGCCTAGCAGGCGGATATATGGTGCATGTTGTTCTATATTTGCGCTACGTATTTCCTCTTTTGTTGTGTTTGTTAAAATGTGTGTACAAGCTCTTTGTAGTCTAGTCCATGTATAACGTTTTGTTTTTAATGCTTCCATGAATGAATAGAAGGAGGAACTGTTTTGTATTTTTGATAAAATACGATGCTCTAAACCTTCTTCTATTTCATATATATGTCGTAAGTCTCCTGAAGACATTGTCATGAGTTTATATTTAAAAAATGAAAAGTATTGTTCCCAATTATGTAATATCCCGTAGTTTTGTTTGTAATTTGCTAAAAGCGAAGTGGTTGCCTGTGGGAGAAAAGGTTCAATTGTTGTAAATGATCCTTCTTCGCTAAAGAGTTGTTTCCGAATGCTTGTCGCGCTTGCAATATGTTGGTCATTAAATGTTTCATCATGATAATGAGAGGCGAATCTTTTTATAGTTTGAGCTTGTATAGAGCTATTTTGTGACAGAATTGCTTTAATGTATTGGAAGCCTAAAATATTATTTGGTTGTGACATATCTATGTTTTTTTCGGATGTTAAAATGTGTGAAAAAGCATCCGATGTTGCTTTTGCATAACTATTTCCAGCGTCCATGAATTGTTTTACAAGGCAGTTAAAAGTCTCTTCTTCGTTTTTTTGTACGGAGATGGTATTATAAAAATTTTCGATTTGTCCATCCTCACTACCGAAACAAATTTCAGAAACATGTAGGGCATTTAAAATGGAAATAGCACCATTTGCGAAGGTTTCAGCCTTTTGTGTTGCAAAGACGTATGGAAGCTCTACAACAAGGTCTACGCCGTTTGCTAAGGCCATTTTAGTGCGATACCATTTGGAAATGAGTGCGGGCTCACCACGCTGTAAAAAAGGACCACTCATAACGGCAATTATTATATCGGATTGTGTTAACTTTTTTGTCTGTTGCACATGATAAAGGTGACCGTTATGAAAAGGGTTATATTCAACAACAATACCACCAGCTTTTATGGTAATCTCTCCTTTCGATGTAGCATCTTTTTGAAAAACGTGATACTCTATATATTATTTACTATGATGACTTCATTATAGTGTAAAGAAAAAACATTGACAAATATAAAATGGCTAGCTATAATTTTGTTTGTTGCCTTGAGGTGATATGATATGAAATGGTCCATCCATCAATTGAATAAATTGAGAAATAAAGGATTGACATTGGATGAGATGGTAGATGTAAGTGAGCTAAAAGAGGTCGAGAAAGATATTCGTGAAATTAATCCTGTTCATGTAACGGGAAGAGTTGATTTTGGCTCCGGTAAGTTTACGTTTCATCTACATATAACTGGAAGCATGGTTTTACCATGTTCTCGCTCTTTAGTAGATGTGACATTACCATTTGACATTAAAACAACTGAGGTGTTCCAAACTTCACAAGAAGAATTTGAAACTGAAGCTGAAATTCATTGTTTAGAAGGAGAAGTACTTGACTTACTGCCCGTAATCAAGGAAAATATACTTTTGGAGATTCCAATGCAAATTTTCAGTGATGATGTTTCTGGTGGAGCACCGACGCAAGGTCAAGACTGGCAAGTGATTTCGGAAGAAGACAAAGAAAAGACTGTTGATCCAAGATTGGCAGGACTTGCAAAGTTTTTTGACAAATAATCGGAAGACTGGTTCAGGCCTTCATATGAAAATAACTATTTCTTTTAAGGAGGTGGGAAGAATGGCTGTACCTTTTAGAAGAACTTCTAAAACAGTAAAAAGAAAGCGTCGTACGCATTTCAAATTATCAGTACCTGGTATGGTAGAGTGCCCAAGCTGTGGTGAAGCGAAATTAGCTCACCGTGTATGTAAAGCATGCGGTACTTACAAAGGTAAAGAAGTAATCAGCAAGTAATTGCGGGAAAATAAACGCAGAAGATATCTTCTGCGTTTATTTTTTTTGTCTTAATCTTTAGTTGTTGTATTCTATCTTTTCTAGTAACTGCATATGCTTAATAAAAAATGCATAGGGAGGACTAGAGAAATGGCGACAACAAGACAAGATGCTTGGACTGATGATGAAGATTTGCTTCTGGCAGAAGTAGTACTCCGGCATATTCGAGAAGGTGGAACACAACTTTCTGCCTTTAAGGAAGTGGGGAAAAATTTATCTCGTACACCAGCAGCATGTGGATTTAGATGGAATTCTTACGTAAGAAAGCAATATAAAGAACGTATTGAGGAAGCGAAGCAACTTCGTAAAGTAGAAAATTATGAAGTGAAAGAGACAAAAGTGTTAGAACCTACGTCAATTACGTTGAATGATGTTATTGATTTCTTGCAAAATTATAAAGATGAAAACTCTTTAACGGTGTTGCAACAACAAGTTGAATCATTACAAACAGAAAGAGAGCGTCTTCTGGAGCGATTATCAGTATATGAGGAAGAGTATAGAACATTGCTTGATTATATCGATCAAAAAAGAAGTGTAATGGTAGCGGAAAGAAACAATGCTCGCTCGACTGAGAAGTTAGAGAAGCTTAAGAAATAAAAAAACAGCTGTTATACAGCTGTTTTTTTTTATTTCTTAAGCCGATTCTTCATTTGTAACCGCATTCAAATTTGTTTCTGGATGCCAAATATAAAAATCTCCATCAGTTACTGATACGGGGCTGAAATTTAATTTATCCCAAAAACCAGCTGAATGAATACGCGCTATCGTTTTAATAGGAAATTGGAGTTGTTTCGCATGATTTACAAGCATTTGTCCGAATCCTTGTTTTTGAAAAGTTGGTAATACTTCAAGTTTATAAAGTTCTAGGTAAGGACCTGTAATTTCGAATGGTTCTCCGCCGTTTCTTTTCATATATAGACTCATACGTGCGATTAGTGATCCGCCATAATAAATACCGTAAAATGGAGATTCACTGTCGTTTTCAATAATGTTTGCTTGCAATTCTTCCAGCATAGATAGTTCCTGGGCTCCGCACCCTTTAAATTTTTTGAATTCATCTAACGTTTTATAATTGATGAGCAAGCGCTCAACTTTTGGGAATCCCATTACATCACATCCTTTTCTTATCTCGTTGAATGCAGAAAAGTAAAAATATTTATAATAATAGTATAACTCATTTTTTTATTTTTATGAAGAAGATAGTATATTTCTTTTATTATTTTTTTGAGGATTTGCTAAACTAAGAGTATAAGCGTATTAATAGGCAGTATATACATAGTGAAAAGTGAGAGTGTATTTGTTTGGCAGAGGACAACGAAATTATAGGGTGTGCTTATGTACTTTAAAAAGATATAAAAAAGGGGGGAGGCAAGGGCGCTTAATGTGAATCCCTTGTGTGAAAATGAAAATTGGAATTGTCGGACCAGGTGCTATTGGTCTATTGTATACATTTTATTTACAAAAAAGTAACCAAGATGTTACGTTGTTTACAAGAACAGCTAAGCAAGCTGAAGAGTTAAATGAAACAGGTGTAACTTGTATTAGAGATGGAAGATGTGAAACAGTATATCCAGCTGTTTTACCGATAGAAAGTATGGTAGCGCAAAATTTAGATTATATATTTATTGCTGTGAAGCAATATCATATAGATGACATACTACCGTTTGTGGAAGGTGCATCATCATTAATCTTTTTGCAAAACGGAATGTCGCATCTTCCAAAGATGCTGCAAATAGGGAGTGAAAATATAGCTGTTGGTATTGTAGAACATGGTGCGAAAAAAGAGGGAGGGCACATCGTTCATCATACTGGAGTAGGTGTAACGAGATTTGGAGTGGTTTGTGGCCAATCTATACATTTTAAAAAAATATTTCATTCTTTTCCGGTTGCTTATTTTCCAGTTCAAATAGAAACAGATTGGGAAGAGATTATGCGCAAAAAATTAGTAGTAAATGTATGTATCAATCCGTTGACAGCGTTATTGGGAGTTAAGAATGGTGAATTAATCACGAATCGTTTTTTTTATCAAATGATGGAGCAAGTGTTTCAGGAGGTCGCATTTCTTATTAGAGGAGAAAAAGAAATGGTATGGCAAATGGTACGAAATGTGTGTGAAGGAACGTCTCGTAATACATCCTCTATGTTAGCGGATGTAAGAGCGAATAGACAGACGGAAATTAATGCGATTGTTGGGTATGTATTAGAAGAGGCTAAGAAACAGCAACGACCAGTTCCGATACTTCAATTTTTGTTCGATGCAATAAAGGGGTTAGAAACAAGAGTATAAGTGTTATTCTTTGCTTTTAAGTGAAACATTGACTACAATGTGGATTGGTGAGAGAACTGGATACGAAAGGAAGAATTATATGGAGATAAAAGAAATCTCTGTTCCGCAACAAGGTGTTGTAGCGGACTATATGAACGGTAAAAAAGAGATACAGTCATGTTTTGATTATATGTTAACAGAAGATGCTTTTAAACAACGTTTACATGATTTGCGTGAAAGGGAGTTTTTCCGCCAAGATTTAGTAGCGCATTTATTAGAATATAATACAAAATTACAAGCGGGAGAATCTACACTTCAAAATGTAAAAGCGCTTGGAGATGAAAATACATATGTTGTTATAGCTGGACAACAAGCGGGGTTATTAACTGGACCGCTTTATACAATTCATAAAGTTATTTCAATTTTACAGCTTGCAAAGGAAAAGGAAGAAAGTTTAGGAGTTAAAGTTGTCCCTGTCTTCTGGATTGCGGGTGAAGATCATGATATGGATGAGATTAACCATACTTTTGTAGCGAAAAATAAAAAGATGAAAAAAACTATTTTTTATGATCGTAATCCGAAAAAGGCGAGTGCTTCTGAGTCTGAACTTTCTGTTGAAGATTGTAGAAGTTGGATTGAAGAGATTTTTAAAACATACCCAGAAACAAATTTTACAAAGGATGTATTAAAATTTGTTGATGATGCTTTGAAAAAATCGAATACGTATGTAGATTTCTTTGCTCATCTTATTACGAAAATCTTTGCTAATTCTGGTTTAATCCTTGTTGATTCACATCATCCTGAATTAAGAAAGTTAGAAATTCCATTTTTTAAGCGAATTATAAGTAAGTATAAAGAGGTGCAAGAGGGGCTTCGTAATCAGCAGGAAGTAATTAAAGAACTAGGATACAAACCGATTATTGAAACGAAGTCTCATGCAGTGCATATATTCATGGAAATAGATAATGAACGAGTATTGCTTGAAGAGCATCAAGGTAAGTTTGTTGGAAAGGATGGGGCGCATTCCTTTTCATATGAAGAGTTGATTGAAGAAATGGAGAGAAATCCGGCACGTTTTAGTAATAATGTTGTAACGCGTCCTCTTATGCAAGAGTATGTATTTCCTACGCTCGCATTTATTGGAGGTCCAGGGGAATTAGCTTATTGGAGTGAATTACAACAAGTATTCCATACTGTCGGTTTTCAAATGCCACCTGTCGTTCCTCGTCTTACAATTACTTATGTGGAGAGAGATATAGCGACAGATTTATTCGATCTGCAATTGAGAGAAAGTGATCCGTTTTTAAATGATGTCGATAAACTGCGTGAAAACTGGTTGTCTAATCGAGTAGAGGAACCGATTGATGATCATTTTGAAAAGGCGAAAAAAGAAATTGCCGATATTCATATATCTTTACAGCAATTTGTAAAGAAAATAGAGCCAGGATTAGGTGCGTTTGCAGGGAAAAACGAATTGAAAATTAATGAACAAATTGAACTGCTGGAAAGAATGTTGAAAAGAAATGTTGAGAAAAAGTATGAGGTTGAGCTAAATAAATTCCGCCGTATACAATTCGCACTTCGTCCATTAGGTGCGCCGCAAGAACGTGTGTGGAATGTATGTTATTATTTAAATCAGTTTGGTTTGGATTTCGTTGATCGTGTAATGGAAAACCCTTTTTCTTGGGACGGAAAACATCATGTTATAAAACTATAAAATCTTGCTCTTTGGAGCAGGATTTTATTTTTATTCCGTTGAATTTACTGTGAAGTGATTTTTTTCTGAATTATCAATCAAAAAAAGTGTTGGATATGGTAATTGTGTTGGATACTTAAATATATGACAAAATAGCACAAAATGTAAACGTATTATTCGCTTTTTCGACAGTTTTTTATTTAAATTCCCGCAAAAGATGATAAAATTTAGTATATAATAAAAGAAAATAGCGATTTGTATAGTATGTTGCCTTTGTTGGTAAGTTAAATGAGTCGTTCTTTCGTATTATTTCATTCTCTAAGCGTGAAATATGTGCTTAGAGGAAGGGATACATTCAACATAATTAATTGGAAAAAGAGTAGGTGCAACAATGTTTAAACACGTAACAGTGCTTTTAAAGGAAACAGTAGACGGCTTAGATATAAAGCCAGATGGTACATATGTAGATTGTACACTGGGGGGAGGAGGACATAGTTCTTATTTATTATCCCAATTAACTGAAGGTGGAAAATTAATAGCGTTTGATCAAGATGAGATAGCGATTCAAAACGCGAAAGAAAAGTTCTCTTCATACGGTGAACAGTTTATAACAGTAAAGAGTAACTTCCGTTATTTAGCTGAAAAACTGCAAGAAATAGGTATAACAGAAGTAGACGGTATTTTATTTGATTTAGGTGTTTCATCCCCACAATTAGATACACCAGAGCGAGGCTTTAGTTATCATCATGATGCACCGTTAGATATGCGGATGGATCAAGATGCCCCATTAACGGCATATGATGTTGTAAATAGCTGGTCATATGAACAACTTGTAAGGATTTTCTTCCAATACGGTGAAGAGAAATTTTCAAAACAAATTGCAAGAAAAATTGAAGCTTATCGTGAGAATAAAGCTATTGAAACGACAGGAGAATTAGTAGAGCTAATTAAAGAAGGTATTCCGGCTCCTGCTCGTAGAACTGGTGGGCATCCTGCTAAGCGGGTGTTTCAGGCAATTCGTATAGCTGTAAATGATGAATTAAAAGTATTTGAAGAAGCATTGGAATCTGCTATTGAGATGGTTAAGCCAGGTGGAAGGGTTAGTGTTATAACATTCCATTCATTGGAAGATCGTATTTGTAAAACAACGTTTAAGCGAAATAGTACAACGCCACAATTGCCACCAGGATTACCGATTATTCCTGATGAATTTAAGCCGAAATTAAAGCTTATTACAAGAAAACCGATTTTACCTTCTGATATAGAGCTAGAAGAAAATAATCGTGCGCGTTCTGCGAAGTTGAGAATCGCTGAAAAACGATAAAAGGGAGAGAGAGGTATGACTAATTTAGCTGTAAAGTACAAACAACAAGCGCAAGAAGAGGTGCAAATTCAAACGCCCCCACAGCAGATGGCTAAGCCGAAGGTTAAAGCGAAAATTACAAGAATCGAAAAACTGTTGTATGTAGCGTTTATTGGCTTTTTATTGTATGCCTGTGTCGCGTTTATTGGAAATAAAGCAGGCCTTTATCAAGTTAATGTAGAAGCAGCGACGATAGAAGAAAAAATTGTACAGCAGCAAAAAGAAAATCAAGAATTACAAGCTGAAGTAGAGAAGTTAAGTCGCTATGAACGAATCGCTGAAGTTGCAAAAAAACATGGGCTAGAAATTAATGCGAATAATGTGAAAGGCCTCAAATAAGGCAATAGGTGTGAAGGAACGATGAAGAAGAATATGACTAAATTTCATACCAATAAGGGAGCAGGTTATTTTATGATATTTTTCCTCCTGCTCTTTTTGCTGTTATTAGCCCGATTTTTTTACATACAATCAACAGGAACAGTTCATAATCAGGATTTAGATGCACTTGCTAAACAAAAGCATAGTAAAAAAGGAGTTCTTGAAGCGAACCGAGGAACCATCTATGATCAAAACGGTCATGTGTTAGCACAAGACGCAAACTCTTATAAAATAGTAGCTGCGCTAAAAGGTGCTAACTCTGTTGAGAATAAAGAAGATACTGCAAAGAAAATTGCAGGAGTACTTGGAAAAGGCGAAGAGGATATTTTAGCTTCTTTAAATAAGGAAGGTAGAAGTCAAGTCGAATTTGGAACGTTAGGCAAGGATTTGACGAAAGAAAAGAAGGAACAAATAGAAGCGTTGAAATTGCCGGGAATATCTTTTATTACAGAAAATGCAAGGGTGTATCCAAACGGTGATTTTGCATCTTACGTTATAGGTCATGCAAAACCAAATGAGAATGGAACCTCGGTAGGTCAATTTGGCATAGAAAAAAGCTTGGATAAATACTTAAGTGCTTCTAATGGAGAAGTAGCGTATACAGGTGATCGTAAAGGTGTATCCCTTGATGGTGGAAAAGTTAATGTAAAGGCACCTAAAAATGGAGATAACGCTTATTTAACAATTGATCAACGTGTCCAAAGTTATTTAGAAGACGCGATGAAAGCAGCAAGTAAGCAATATGAGCCAGAAAGTTTAATAGGGATTGTTGCAGATCCAAAAACCGGAAAAATATTAGCGATGTCTACTAAACCTAGTTATGACCCTAATGATCGTCAAATTAAATATTTCTTCAATGACGCAATTGCCAATGCATTTGAACCTGGATCAACAATGAAAATTTTCACGTTAGCGGCAGCTATTAATGAAGGTGTGTACAAAGGGCAAGATTATTATCAGTCCGGGACATATCAAGTCGGAAATAGGAAAATAAAAGATCATAACGGTGGTGCTGGTTGGGGCTCTATCACGTTTGATGAAGGGGTAGAGCGTTCTTCAAACGTAGCGTTTGCAATTTTAGGAGATCAAAAACTTGGTCCAGAACGTTTCCGAAAATATATTCATAGTTTTGGATTAGATGAAAAAACGAACATTGATTTATCAGGTGAAGGATCGAATACAATTTTATTTGATCAGCAAATACAACAAGTGACAACAGCTTTTGGACAAGGTTCCACTGTAACACCAATTCAGCTTGTACAAGCTGCAACGGCCATTGCAAATGATGGGAAAATGATGAAACCTTATGCAATTGATAAAATTGTAGATCCAATAACAGACAAAGTAAAATTAGAACATAAGCCAGAAGAAGTAGGAAAACCTGTTACAAAGGAAACAGCAGCGCAAGTAAGACAGTTATTAGAACGTGTTGTTACATCTCCGAAAGGTACAGGGACAGCTTATAAAATTGATGGATATTCAGTTGGTGGTAAAACAGGGACAGCGCAAATTCCGGATGGAAAAGGCGGCTATATGACAGGAAGACAGAATTATATATTCTCATTCTTAGGTATGGCACCAATGGACGACCCACAACTTGTTGTGTATGTAGCTGTTAAACAGCCGAAATTAAAAGATGATGAGAACGGTGCACAGCCTTTAGCTGATATTTTTAAATATGTAACAAAAAATAGTTTAGAGTATTTAAAGATTAAGCCAAATGAAGTGAAAGATCCGAAAAAACATCTGAAAGAACAACAAACTACTGTTCCAGATGTAACTGGTAAAACGATGGCTGAAGCGGGGAAAGCAATTGATAAAGCAAAACTTCGTCCAATCGTACTAGGTGAAGGGAAAGTACAGCAACAAGTACCAAAAGCAACTGAACAAACATTGAAAGGCGACCGAGTCTTCTTGGTAGGAGATAAGCCTACAATGCCAAATATACAAGGATGGGCACTGCGTGATGTTATGAATTTAGCGAAGACATTACAGCTTAACTTGAAGCCTTCTGGTACAGGATACGTAACAGAGCAAAGTGTGGCGGAAGGAACATTATTACAACCTGGTACAGAATTAGGTGTCACACTCGTACCGCCACTCGAACCACAACAAGAAGCAGAAAAGCCGTAATGGTAAAAGAGAAGAAGTTCTAATTAAATAAGTACAAGCATATATTGGAACAAGCTAGGCGTAAGGGAGGCTTGTTCCAATATGCGTGTATCAAATGTAACAGTTAGAAAACGACTTATTTTTATACTTATATCAGGTATACTTATTTTCACTATTATCGATATTCGTCTTGGATATGTGCAATTTTTTCTTGGGAATATGTTAACGGATCGTGCGAAAGATTCATGGAGTCGTAATATTACTTTTGAACCCGAACGTGGGAAAATTTTAGACCGAAATGGTGTGGAACTTGCCACGAATAAAAGTGCTCCAACTGTCTTTGTTGTACCGAGGCAAATTGAAAAACCAGCAGAGACTGCAGAGAAGTTAGCTGCAGTATTAGGTGTGGAAAAAGATGAGATTTATAAAAGAATTACAAAAAAAGAATCGATTGTAAGGTTAGATAAAGGCGGAAGGAAAATATCACATGACAAAGCGAAAGAAGTACGAGGATTAAGTTTGAAGGGCGTGTATATCGCAGAGGATTCTATCCGGTACTATCCATTTGGAAACTTTTTATCACATGTATTAGGTTTTGCAGGTAGCGATAACCAAGGTCTTATGGGGCTAGAAAAATATTATGATAAAGAGCTAAATGGGGACAAAGGTCATGTTCGTTTTTTTGCAGATGCGAAAGGACAAAGGATGCCTAATGTTGGTGATGATTTCAAAAAGCCAGAAGCCGGTTTGAATTTAGGATTAACAATCGATGCGCGTATTACAAGGATTATGGAAAGAGAAATGAATATTGCGGAGTCAACTTATAATCCAGACGGTATGATTGCAATTGCAATGAATCCTAAAAATGGTGAAATTTTAGGTATGTCTAGTCGGCCGAGTTTTGATCCAGCGGATTTTCAAAGTGTCTCTCCAGAAGTGTATAACAGAAATCTACCTGTGTGGAGTACGTATGAGCCTGGTTCAACATTTAAGATCATTACACTAGCTGCAGCATTGAATGAAAATTTAGTAGACTTAGAGAAGGATACGTTTTATGATGATGGAGCAGCTGAAGTCGGTGGAGCTAGATTGAAATGCTGGAAAGCAGGAGGTCATGGCAGTCAAACGTTTTTAGAAGTCGTTCAAAACTCATGTAACCCGGGATTTATTGAACTTGGTGATCGCCTTGGTAAAGACCGATTATTTAAATACATTCGTAATTTTGGTTTTGGGCAGAAGACTGGGATTGACTTGCAAGGTGAAGGCAGTGGGATTTTATTTAATTTAGATAAAGTTGGTCCAGTAGAGCAAGCGACAACTTCATTCGGCCAAGGGGTTTCTGTTACACCAATTCAACAAGTAGCAGCTGTAGCGGCGGCTGTAAATGGTGGAACATTGTATCAGCCGTATATAGCTAAGGAGTTTATTGATCCGAAAAATAATCAAGTTGTTAGTAAAAAGACACCTGTTGAGAAAAGAAAAGTTATTTCCAAGGAAACTTCAGAAAAAGTTCGTTATGCATTAGAGAATGTTGTAGCGAAAGGTTCTGGTAAAGGTGCTTATATTGATGGATATCGTGTAGGTGGAAAAACGGGTACTGCTCAAAAGGTGAAAGATGGTAAATATTTAGAGAATAATTATATTGTATCTTTTATCGGATTTGCTCCAGCGGATGATCCAGAGATTGTTGTGTATGTTGCTGTTGATAATCCAAAAGGGGTTACACAGTTTGGTGGAGTGGTAGCAGCTCCAATTGTCGGGAATATCCTTCGAGATGCGCTTCCTGTTATGGGAGTGAAACCGAGAAAAGAACAAGTTGAAAAAGAATATAAATGGGGCGATACACCAACTGTGGAAGTTCCGAATTTAATTGGAATGAAAAAGAAAGATTTACAAACACAACTCGTCGATTTGCAGCTTGATATAAGTGGAGATGGAGAGAAAGTAATTAAGCAATCACCAGAAGCGGGAGCTAAAGTAAAAGAAGGCTCAAAAATTAGAATTTACTTCGGGAATTAAAGGTAACATAGTACGTTTTATGGTACAATTGGTGGAAGTGAGTTCTTTATAGAACAGTTACTTAACTTGAGACAATAAGTGTCTCAGTCATAAATAGGCCAGTAGCACTTACCTCCTTATATAGGAGGTAATGTGTTGCTTACTGAAAAAAAGATAAATAAACAATGTAGAGAGGGTTTAGTGAAATGAAGTTGCATACACTTTTATCATGTTTGCATGATTTTCCAGTTGTTCCAAAAGAAAATCCAGAAATCACATCTATAGAAGCTGATTCACGTAAAGTGAAAGAAGGAAGCTTATTTGTATGTATGAAAGGATATACGGTTGATAGCCATGATTTTGCTAAGCAAGCAGCGGCACAAGGAGCGGCTGCTATTGTTGCGGAAAGACCAATTGATGTTGACGTTCCAGTTGTACTTGTGAAAAATACTTTTCGTTCGTTAGCGGTTTTAGCTGATTATTTTTATGGTCAACCGACACACAAGTTACATTTAATCGGAATTACAGGTACAAATGGAAAGACAACAACATCGCATATTATGGATGAGATTATGCGAGCACATGGTCATAAAACAGGGCTAATTGGAACGATTAATATGAAAATCGGTGATGAAACATTTGAGGTGAAAAATACAACACCAGATGCACTAACACTTCAACAGACGTTTTCAAAAATGGTTGAACAAGGTGTGGACAGCACGGTAATGGAAGTTTCGTCACATGCGTTAGATCTTGGTCGTGTACACGGATGTGATTACGATGTAGCGGTGTTTACGAACTTAACACAAGATCATTTAGACTATCATAAAACGATGGAAGAATATAAACATGCAAAAGGGTTACTATTTGCACAGCTTGGCAATAGTTATAATCATAATCGTGAAAAGTACGCTGTGCTGAATAGCGATGATAATGTAACAGAAGAGTATATGAGAAGTACTGCAGCAACTGTTGTAACATATGGTATTGATACAACAAGTGACATTATGGCAAAAAATATCGTTATGACGAGTGGCGGAACTACATTTACCCTTGTCACACCGTATGAAAGTGTAAATGTTACGATGAAATTAATAGGTAAATTTAATGTATATAACGTACTTGCAGCAACAGCAGCAGGGCTTGTTTCGGGTGTGAAATTAGAAACAATCATTGCTGTTATAAAGGAACTAGCTGGGGTTCCAGGGCGTTTTGAAGTTGTTGATGGAGGACAAAATTATACAGTTATTGTTGATTACGCACATACGCCGGATAGTTTAGAAAATGTATTAAAAACTGCAAAACAATTTGCAAAAGGTGATGTGTATTGTATCGTTGGTTGTGGTGGCGATAGGGACCGAACGAAGAGACCGATAATGGCAAGTGTTGCAACAAAATATGCAACTCATGCAATTTACACATCAGATAATCCAAGAAGTGAAGATCCAGCGGCTATTTTAGATGATATGGTACATGGTGCAAGTGGAAATAATTATGAAGTGATTATTGATAGAAAAGAAGCGATACACCATGCAATCACTAAAGTGAAAGCAGATGATATCATTATTATTGCTGGTAAGGGTCATGAAACGTATCAAATTATTGGTAAAGAAGTTCATCATTTTGATGATCGAGAAGTTGCGAAAGAAGCAATTACAGGGCGTTTAAACAACGAAGAGTAACAACGTGAGAGGAGGACTACATGTGCTTGAGCAAGGTTTATTAGTAACGGCTGGGGTAGCATTCTTAATTTCTGTTGCCCTTTCGCCATTGTTTATTCCATTTTTAAGAAAATTAAAGTTCGGACAGAGTATTCGTGATGAGGGACCAAAGTCACATCAAAAAAAATCAGGGACACCGACAATGGGTGGTATCGTCATATACGTATCTATGATGGTAACTTCACTTATTATGGCGATTAAGTTTAATTATTTAGGTGCAGAGGTTTCGTTATTACTATTAGTGACGTTTGGTTACGGATTAATCGGATTTTTAGATGACTACATAAAGGTAGTTAAGAAGAGAAATCTTGGTTTAACATCAAAACAAAAATTAGTAGGGCAGCTTGTTATTGCTATTGCATTCTTTTTAATTGGAAAAGGGCAAGCGTTCCACACATACATCATGATTCCGGGAACGGATGTTAAGTTTGAATTAGGTTGGGCGTATTTTATACTTGTACTATTTATGCTTATTGGTGGATCAAATGCAGTTAACTTAACTGACGGTTTAGATGGTTTATTATCAGGAACAGCTGCTATTGCATTTGGAGCATTTAGTATTATTGCTGTGGCACAAGAGCAATTTGGAGTAGCGATATTCTGTATGGCAGTGGTAGGAGCTGTACTTGGATTTTTAGTATTCAATGCGAATCCAGCAAAAGTGTTTATGGGAGATACAGGTTCATTAGCTTTAGGTGGAGCCATTGCAGCTGTAGCGATTTTATTAAAACAAGAATTGCTACTTGTAATTATTGGCGGAGTATTCGTCATGGAAACTTTATCGGTTATTATTCAGGTCATTTCATTTAAAACAACAGGAAAACGTGTCTTTAAAATGAGTCCATTACACCATCATTATGAATTATGTGGTTGGTCAGAGTGGCGTGTTGTTGTGACGTTTTGGTCTGCAGGATTTTTATTAGCTGTGTTAGGAATTTATATCGGGGTGTGGATGTAATTGAAAACTGTAACTGAATTTCAAAATAAGAATATTCTTGTATTAGGCATTGCAAAAAGTGGTTATGCAGCAGCTACATTGTTACAAAAGTTAGGGGCGAATGTCATTGTAAATGACGGAAAGCCTTTAGCAGACAATGTACTTGCTGCAGAATTACAAGCAAAAGGAATGGACGTTGTATGCGGTGGCCATCCTTTAGAATTATTAGAGAGAAATATTTCTCTTGTCGTTAAAAATCCAGGAATCCCGTATTCTAATCCAATATTAGTTGCTGCGAAAGAAAAGCAAATTCCAATTGTTACGGAAGTTGAATTAGCATATCGTATTTCAAAAGCGCCATTTGTTGGAATTACAGGATCTAATGGTAAAACGACGACAACAATGCTGACATTTGAAATGTTAAAAGAAGGACAAAAGCATCCTGTTATTGCAGGGAATATAGGAACTGTAGCTTGTGAAGTAGCACAGGATGCAAAAGAAAATGAAGTTGTAGTTACAGAACTTTCATCGTTCCAATTGATGGGAGTAGAATCGTTCCAACCTAAAATTGCAGCGTTCTTAAACTTATTTGAAGCCCACTTAGATTATCATGGGACGAAGAAGGAATATGGTTTAGCAAAAGCAAATGTTTTTAAAAACCAAACAGAAAACGATTATAGTGTAATAAACGCGGATGATGCAGATGTGATGGCTTTATCTGCGGAAACTAAAGGTCAAAAAATCTTGTTTTCGACAACGAAAGAAATTGAAGATGGCGCGTGTATAAAAGATAACGCTCTTTATTTCAAAGGTGAAAAAGTTGTTGAAGTAAGCGATATCGTTTTACCTGGTCAACATAATCTAGAAAATATTTTAGCTGCGATGAGTATTGCGAAATTATTAGGTACTTCTAATGAAGCAATTACGGTCGTGTTAAAACGTTTTACGGGTGTAAAACATCGTTTAGAATATGTAACAACGATTAACAACCGTAAGTTTTATAATGACTCAAAAGCAACGAATATGTTAGCGACTGAGAAAGCACTATCTGCGTTTACACAACCGATTGTGTTACTAGCAGGTGGGCTTGACCGCGGAAATGAATTCGATGATTTAATTCCGTATTTCAAAAATGTAAAAGCGATTGTAACATTTGGACAAACAGCTCCCAAACTAGTAAGAGCGGCAGAAAAAGCGGGATTAGATTTAATTGAAAGTGTCGATACTTTAGATGAAGCAGTGGTGAAAGCTTATGCTCATTCTAAAGAAGGTGATGTTGTTCTTCTTTCTCCAGCGTGTGCAAGCTGGGATCAATTTAAAACATTTGAAGAAAGAGGAGACATTTTTATACAAGCTGTGCATAAACTTATATAAAGTAAATCAAAACATCAGTAGGCTAACACCTACTGATGTTTTGTTACATAGGGCAAAAGGTTCTGCCTAAAGAGGTGGTGTTTGTGGGTAATGAAGAAAACGCCTGATTTTATGCTCATCATCGTAACACTTTCATTGTTGACAATCGGAATGATTATGGTTTATAGTGCGAGTGCAGTTTGGGCCTCTTATAAAATGGGGGACTCATTCTTTTTTGCAAAAAGACAATTACTGTTTGCGGGTCTTGGTGTAGTAGCTATGTTTTTTATTATGAAAATTGATTATTGGGTGTGGCGTACGTATTCAAAAGTAATTTTGCTAGTTTGCTTCATTCTTCTTATTCTCGTTCTTATTCCTGGAGTAGGTCTTGTTCGAGGAGGAGCACGAAGTTGGATTGGGATCGGAGCATTTTCGATTCAACCGTCAGAATTTATGAAGTTTGCGATGATTATTTTCTTGGCAAAGTTTTTAGCGGAACGGCAAAAATTGATTACATCTTTTAAACGTGGTTTATTACCGGCTCTTAGTTTTGTGTTTCTTGCTTTTGGGATGATTATGTTACAGCCAGACCTTGGGACAGGAACGGTAATGGTTGGGACATGTATCATTATGATATTTATTTCGGGAGCGAGGGTCTTTCACTTTGCAATGTTTGGTTTGATTGGTGTAGCAGGATTTGTAGGGTTAATTGCATCAGCACCGTATCGAATGAAACGCATTACATCATATTTAGATCCGTGGTCAGATCCGCTTGGAAGTGGATTTCAAATTATCCAATCATTACTCGCAATTGGACCTGGTGGATTATTTGGGCTTGGACTTGGACAAAGTAGACAAAAATTTCTTTATTTACCTGAACCACAAACTGACTTTATATTTGCGATCTTATCCGAGGAATTAGGTTTTATTGGTGGTTCATTTGTGTTATTATTATTTAGTCTATTATTATGGCGCGGGATTCGTATCGCATTAGGAGCGCCAGATTTATATGGTACGTTTTTAGCAGTAGGTATTGTGGCGATGATTGCGATTCAAGTAATGATTAATGTTGGTGTTGTAACAGGACTGATGCCTGTTACGGGTATTACCTTGCCGTTTTTAAGTTATGGTGGATCAAGTTTGACATTAATGTTAATGGCAGTAGGTGTATTATTAAATATAAGTCGCCATTCTCGCTACTAAACCCTGTTTATAAGACAGGGTTTTTCGTATGTGTGTAAAAATGCAATATGTATATAGAAATAAATATAATGGAAATAAGAAAAGAGAAGCGGAGGAGTTAGTAGTGCGTGTATTAGTGAGTGGTGGGGGTACTGGTGGTCATATTTATCCAGCTCTTGCTTTAATTAGAGAAATAAAAAAGTTAAATCCAGAAGCAAGATTTTTATATATTGGTACGGAAAATGGACTAGAGAGTACAATCGTTCCAAAAGCAGGTATACCATTTCAATCTATTGTTATAAGCGGATTTAAACGAAAAATATCATTAGATAATGTGAAAACAGTAATGCGTTTTCTAAAAGGTGTACAGGATAGTAAACGATATATTCGTCGTTTTAATCCGGATATCGTAATTGGAACGGGTGGATATGTATGTGGACCAGTTGTATACGCTGCAGCCAAATTAGGTATTCCAACTATTGTACATGAACAAAATAGTGTACCAGGTGTAACGAACAAATTTTTAAGTCGTTATGTTGATAAAGTTGCTGTTTGTTTTGAAGCAGCTACAGAGCATTTTCCAGAGTCAAAAGTGGTAATGACAGGTAATCCGCGAGCATCAGAGGTAATGGATCAAAATGGAATGAAAGGGAAACGTTCAGTTGGGCTTTCTCTTCCTAAAAAGTCTGTACTTATATTTGGTGGAAGTCGTGGAGCTAGACCGATTAACGATGCCTTCGTTGAAGCAATTGAACAGTTTGGGAACAAAAGCTACGAAATACTATATGTAACAGGTGAAGTACATTATGACAAAGTGATGGAAGCCGTGAAGCAAAAAGGGAACCCGAACAATGTTATTATTAAGCCGTTCATTCATAATATGCCAGAGGTACTAACTGGTGTAGACCTTGTTGTTTCAAGGGCTGGGGCAACAACACTTGCAGAATTAACAGCGTTAGGAAAACCAAGTGTGTTAATACCGAGTCCGTACGTAACAAATAATCATCAGGAAAAGAATGCACGTTCAGTTGTTGATAAAGGAGCGGCAAAAATGTTACTTGAAAAAGATTTAACAGCTGAAACGCTTATTCGTGATATTGATGAGATTTTATTGGATGCACAAACATTACAAAATATGAAGCTAGCTGCTAAGCAACTAGGTATTCCAGATGCAGCAAATAAGCTGTATGAAGTAATGAATAAGCTTGTAAAAAAATAAAGTGAGGCTTTAATCAGTGGGGAGTGATTCTTTCTCGTTGATTATTACCTTTCACTAATCGGATGTTTACTGGCATCCCGATTCTCGCCTAACTTCTTTGTTACCGCCGAATTTTGATTTAGGAGCTGTACTGCCCGTAAATAGAGGGATAACGTTAGGCGAACGCCCTGCATATTATTGTCATAAGGAGACTTAATATGGGGGAGATTGTCTATGGAACAATTAGTAAATGAGCTTATAGAAGCAGACGTTGGTCGTGTTTTAGTTAATGAGTCGTTAGCACGTTATACAACTATGAAAATAGGTGGACCAGCGGATATTTTAATTGTGCCAAAGCATGTAGCCGGTATTGAAAAAACATTACAGTTAGTAAAGCAATACAAAACGAAGTGGACTGTAATTGGGCGCGGTTCAAACCTTCTTGTATCTGATCAAGGCATAGAAGGTGTTGTTATTCGTTTAGGAGAAGGATTAGATCACTTAGAGGTCGAAAAACATAAGGTAAGAGTTGGTAGTGGATATCCTCTTATTAAATTGTCAACTTTACTTAGTCGTCAAGGGTTAGCTGGATTGGAGTTTGCAAGCGGTATTCCAGGAAGTGTCGGTGGTGCAGTATATATGAATGCAGGTGCACATAAATCGGATATATCGAGTGTATTATCGAAGGCTCTCATTCTGTTTGAAGACGGTACAATTGACTGGTTAATGAATAAAGAACTGGAGTTTTCTTATCGGGCATCTGTATTGCAAACGAAACGTCCTGGTATTGTTTTAGAGGCGGAGTTTCAATTACAGGCGGGAAAACGTGAAGAAATTGTACGTAGCATGCAAAATAATAAAGATTACCGCCGTGAAACGCAACCATGGAATCACCCGTGTGCAGGAAGTGTATTTCGGAATCCAATCCCACATTTTGCAGGAGATTTAGTAGAAAAAGCAGGGCTTCGTGGTTATAGGATTGGTGGAGCTCAAATTTCTGAAATGCATGGCAATTTTATTGTTAATACCGGGGGAGCTTCAGCGCAAGATGTATTGTCCTTAATTGAATTAATAAAACATACAATTAAGGATAAATTTGATGTAGATATGCATACAGAAGTAGAAATCATTGGAAGATAACGGTTATTCGTTCCGCTCATTATCATTTATGTTATAATAAGAAGATAAGAACGGCATGAGGAACATGCCGTTCTTTATGTTACATAGGGGGATCGTACATGAATAATAGTAAAGTGATTAAACTACAAGATCGTGTACCAAAATTGAAAAATCAAAAGAAAAAAAACAAAAAAAATGTTAATCATCGATTGATTTTATACATATCAATTTTATTTTTATTAGTGCTCTTTTTAATTTATTTTCGGTCTCCGCTTAGTAATATAAAAAAGATTAGTGTGTTTGGAAATCACTATATGACGGATGAGCAAGTAATGAAGGATTCAGGCGTGACATATGATACAAGTTATTTCCGAGTGACAGCACATAAAGCTGAAGAAAACTTAACGAAGCGAAAAGAAATTAAAGCAGTAAATGTAAAAAAACGTTTTCCAAACAAGATTGATATTCATATCGAAGAATATTTAACGATTGGTTATATAAATAAAGAGGGAAAATTACAACCATTATTAGAAAATGGAAAAACGCTTGATGTACTACCTAATGGAAAACTTCCTGTTGCAGCACCGATTTTCGAACCTTTTAAAGAAGAGAAAATGAAGGAGTTAATCGCTGAACTAGAAAAATTAACACCAGCTATTTTAAAATCTATTTCGGAGATTCGCTATTCACCAACGAATGCGAATGAAGATCATCTTACTTTATATATGAATGAAGGTTATGAAGTGAGCACTACGATTCAAAATTTTGCAAAACGTATGGAAGCCTATCCGCTTATTTTAAAAACAATTGAGCCAGGTAAGAAGGTATTAATTGACTTAGAAGTAGGTGCATATACGAAAGAATTAGGTGCGGAAGAAAAAAAAGAATAGAATGGTAGTTTTCGTTGATTATAGCAGAAAAAACGAAACGAATGTTCTATTATATGTATACGAATTTAGAAGAATGGTTCATTTGATGAAAAATATGTAAAAATTCTTAGATTCATACTAGTATTGGTACAAGTTTCACTTTTCTATGAGTACATCTTAGTGTAGACTTATACTTGGCGGTAAACTTTACACTCGAAATAGAATTATTTCAAGATAAGCAGTTATTCATAGTTTACTGCGATATTCTTAATTGAATGCTAAATAAAAATAAGAAAAATATAGGGTTAAAAAAGGGAAACGTATAAAGACGTTGAATATTTTTCTTATAAATAGTAAAGTTGCGATTGTTGTTCCATATATTGAGTTGTATGGTATAAATAAAG
Organism: Bacillus sp. GC_Bacil_1; assembly: GCF_026540675.1. Taxonomy (NCBI): domain Bacteria; kingdom Bacillati; phylum Bacillota; class Bacilli; order Caryophanales; family Bacillaceae; genus Bacillus; species Bacillus sp. GC_Bacil_1. The sequence goes on along the minus strand of NZ_JALNUG010000003.1, from coordinate 316,190 downwards.
AAGGAGGTGCCAAAGAATGAACAGCAATGAAATATATGTTAGTCTTGACATCGGTACATCCAATGTTAAAGTCATCATTGGTGAAATGGTTAATGACAGCTTAAACATTATTGGTGTTGGAAATGTAAAATCAAATGGTTTAAAGAAGGGATCGATAGTTGATATAGACGAGACTGTTCGATCAATTAAAAAAGCAATTGAACAAGCTGAGCGCATGGTGGGAATCCACATTGAGCAAGTTGTAGTAGGTGTCAATGCAAACCAGGTACAGCTACTTCCTTGTCACGGAGTAGTCGCTGTTTCAAATGAAGATCGTGAAATCGGGAATGAAGATGTCTTACGCGTTCTAGATGCAGCACAAGTTGTGTCAATTGCTCCAGAACGTGAGTTTATTGATGTGGTACCTCGACAGTTCATCGTAGACGGTCTTGACGAGATTAACGATCCACGCGGGATGATCGGTGTAAGATTAGAAATGGAAGGTACACTTATTACAGGCTCGAGAACTTTACTACATAACCTACTTCGTTGTGTAGAAAAAGCAGGTCTTGAAATTGTTGATATTTGTCTTCAACCTTTAGCGGCTGCAACAGTTGCTATATCTTCAGATGAAAAAAATAGAGGAGTAGCCCTTGTTGATATGGGGGGAGGATCTACAACTTTATCTATTTTTAAAGATGGAGAGTTACAAGCGACGAGCGTATTACCATTAGGTGGAGACCATATAACGAAGGATATTGCGATTGGGTTGAAAACTTCAACAGAAAATGCAGATCAAATTAAGTTGAAATATGGACATGCTTTTTATGATACAGCATCTGAAGAAGAGATGTTTACGGTTCCTATTATGGGAAGTGATCAAACAGAACAATATTCTCAGTTGGAATTATCGGATATAATAGAGGCTCGTGTAGAGGAAATTTTAATGTTTGTTCAAGATGAAGTGCGTAAGTTAGGAGTAAAGCAAGTGGCTTCTGGTTATGTACTAACTGGTGGAATTGCTTCTATGCCAGGTGTTCTTGACCTTGCATATGATATTTTACATGAAAATGTTCGTGTAGCAACTCCTGATTATATTGGTGTGCGTGAGCCCCAATATACAAGTGGAGTTGGATTAATTAAACATTCTTATCAAAAAGCTAAATTACGTGGGAAAAATGTGCAGGAAAAGCAAGAGCATTTTGAACCAGTACCAGCACCAGCACCAACGCCGGTACAACAGCAACCTGCAAAACAAAAAACTCGTAATCAAAACAATAATAATCAAAATGATGACCGCATGATGTCAAAAGTAAAACGTGTATTCCGTTATTTATGGGATTAAAATTGGACACGAAAAATGAGGTTCTAGGGGGATTTCGACATGTTAGAGTTTGATACTACTCAAGATCAATTAGCGAATATAAAAGTTATCGGTGTCGGCGGTGGCGGAAACAATGCTGTAAACCGTATGATTGAACACGGTGTACAAGGTGTAGACTTTATCGCTGTGAACACTGATGCACAAGCATTAAATCTATCAAAAGCTGAAACGAAAATGCAAATTGGTGGAAAATTAACGCGTGGACTTGGTGCAGGCGCAAACCCTGAAGTAGGGAAAAAAGCTGCAGAAGAAAGTAAAGAACAGATCCAAGAAGCACTTCGTGGTGCGGATATGGTCTTCGTAACTGCCGGTATGGGCGGTGGAACTGGAACTGGTGCAGCTCCAGTTGTTGCTCAAGTTGCAAAAGAATTAGGTGCTTTAACAGTTGGTGTTGTAACACGTCCATTTACTTTTGAAGGACGTAAGCGTGCGACGCAAGCAGCATCTGGTATTGCAGCATTTAAAGAAAATGTAGATACTCTTATTGTAATTCCAAATGATCGCTTATTAGAGATTGTTGATAAAAATACGCCAATGTTAGAAGCATTCCGTGAAGCTGATAACGTATTACGTCAAGGTGTTCAAGGTATTTCGGATTTAATTGCAACACCAGGTTTAATTAACTTAGACTTTGCAGACGTAAAGACAATTATGTCTAATAGAGGTTCTGCTTTAATGGGTATTGGTTCTGGTAACGGGGAAAATCGTGCTGCAGAAGCTGCGAAAAAAGCGATTTCTAGTCCATTACTAGAAACATCTATTGATGGAGCTCAAGGTGTTATCATGAACATTACGGGTGGCGCTAACTTAAGCTTATATGAAGTACAAGAAGCGGCAGATATCGTAGCTTCAGCTTCAGATCCAGAAGTAAATATGATCTTCGGTTCTGTTATTAACGAAGGATTAAAAGATGATATCGTTGTAACTGTAATTGCAACTGGTTTTGATGATAGCATTGCAACTCAACCACCAAAACCAATTATTCGTCCGAATGCGAACCACACGCAACAACAGCAACAACCAGTAGCTCAACCTTCAAAACAACGTGAAGTAAAGCGTGAAATGAAGCGTGAAGAGCCAGTTGTACATGAGCGTCATTCAGATTCAGATGATATCGATATTCCAGCATTTTTACGTAACCGTCGTAGACGATAAAAAAAGGAGCTTTCATGCTCCTTTTTTGTTTTTTAAATGGAAAAGACCTGCTAAGCAGGTCTTTTTTTATTTCGTATATTTCAATATATTTTGTTGGTGAAAATAAGAGTATATCATTCTATGAATTTGTACTTTTATTTTTTACCGACAGATTATGTCTAGAAATCACAAAATAACAAAAAAACACCTCCGCAAATTGACACACTTTCCTATTGGATATGCATTATACTAGTCTCAACTTGAAAAAAGAGGTGAATTGTTTGGTTGTTTACGCCGACGTTGTTTGGTTGTTAAACGCCTGCATTGATTTTCTTTTGCTTTTATTAACAGCTACCGTGTTAAAAAAGAAGATCAAAAGATGGAGGCTTGTGTTAGGGGCATTTATAGGTTCAACTATTGTTATTTTTGCCTTTACTCCTTTTGCTTCTATGATGACACATCCAATTATGAAACTACTGTACTCGTTACTTATTGTGTATACAGCATTTGGGTTTACAACATTTAGAAATTATGCACAAACTGTTTTTACTTTTTACTTTGTAACCTTTATGGTTGGCGGAGGATTAATTGGAACTCATTTCTTTTTGCAAACGAATGAAATGGTAAATGGATTGGTTCAATCTCAGTCAATTTCTTACGGCGATCCAATTAGTTGGTTATTTGTTATTTTTGGTTTTCCGGTAATTTATTATTTTTCTAAAAAGCGTATTGAAAGCGTAGAGGTCACGAAAATACACTATGACCAAATTGTAAAAGTAAAAATTCAATTAGCCGAAGAAGAACTAGAACTGGCAGGTCTTATTGACAGTGGGAACCAACTTTACGACCCATTAACAAAAACACCCGTTATGATTATGCATGTTTCATCATTAGAACATTGCTTACCATCTTGGTTAACAGAACAAATTTATTCCAAAACAGAAATTCCTCAAATACCAGAAAATGATTCTGGTTGGGCGACAAAATTACGTTTAATTCCTTTCCGTGCAGTAGGAGTAGAAAGTCAATTTTTGTGGGCAATTAAGCCTGACAGTGTGCAAGTTGATCATGAAGGTAGTTCTATTGTTGTAAACAAAGTATTAATTGGATTAAATACACAACAACTGTCTACTAATGGGGAGTATCAATGTATTGTGCATCCAAAAATGTTGATTTCACAAAAAATGGTGATCGCTTAATAATGAGAGGCGGGATAATATGATGAAATTAAAATTTTATTTAGTATACCTTTGGTATAAAGTATTGCTGAAATTAGGAATTAAGACCGATGAAATTTATTATATTGGTGGAAGTGAAGCGTTGCCACCACCGTTAACGAAAGAAGAAGAGGAAGTTCTTTTGAATAAATTGCCAAAAGGAGATCAGGCAGCAAGGTCATTACTTATTGAACGCAACTTAAGGCTCGTTGTATATATAGCAAGAAAGTTTGAAAATACAGGGATAAATATTGAAGATTTAATTAGTATAGGAACAATCGGCCTTATTAAAGCGGTAAATACATTTAATCCAGAAAAGAAAATAAAATTAGCAACATATGCATCGCGTTGTATAGAAAATGAAATTTTAATGCATTTACGTCGGAATAACAAAAATCGTTCGGAAGTTTCTTTTGATGAACCGCTAAACATTGATTGGGATGGGAATGAACTATTGTTGTCTGACGTGTTAGGTACAGATGATGATATTATTACAAAAGATTTAGAAGCTACTGTAGATCGTCACCTTTTAATGAAAGCATTACACCAATTAAATGATCGTGAAAAACAAATTATGGAACTTCGGTTTGGGCTTGCTGGAGGAGAGGAAAAGACGCAAAAAGATGTGGCGGATATGCTTGGGATTTCACAGTCATACATTTCGCGTTTAGAAAAAAGAATTATAAAAAGATTACGAAAAGAATTTAATAAAATGGTGTGAAGAATAAGACCAGCCGTTATGTAGGCTGGTCTTATTCTATTTAGTTGTATTAGGAAAGATAATTTAAATGAAAAATAGTGAAAAAACCATATGCATAAAATCCCCTTCAAAGGAAATACTTTACACTGTACAGCAACTCCCGATAGGAGGGAACACTTTGACGAGAAACAAAGTAGAAATTTGCGGTGTTGATACAGCTAAACTTCCAGTATTAAAAAATGAAGAGATGCGTAAATTATTTCGTGAAATGCAAAGTGGAGAGATAAGCGCAAGAGAAAAATTAGTGAATGGAAACTTACGTCTTGTACTGAGCGTCATCCAAAGATTTAATAACAGAGGAGAATATGTTGACGATTTATTCCAAGTTGGTTGCATCGGACTTATGAAATCAATTGATAATTTTGATTTAGGCCAAAATGTAAAATTTTCAACGTATGCTGTGCCGATGATTATTGGGGAAATACGCAGATATTTGCGTGATAATAATCCGATTCGCGTATCGCGCTCATTGCGAGATATTGCGTATAAAGCTTTGCAAGTAAGAGAGAAGTTAATTGCAGAAAATTCAAAAGAACCAACAGCAATGGATATTGCAAAAGTGCTAGAAGTAACTCATGAAGAGATAGTATTTGCTTTAGATGCGATTCAAGATCCAGTTTCATTATTTGAACCGATTTATAATGATGGAGGAGATCCTATCTTTGTTATGGATCAGTTAAGTGATGAAAAACAAAAGGACGAGCAGTGGGTTGAAGAACTAGCATTGAAAGAAGGAATGAAGCGTTTAAATGATCGAGAGAAAATGATTATTAGAAAACGTTTCTTCCAAGGAAAGACACAGATGGAAGTTGCAGAAGAAATTGGGATTTCCCAAGCGCAAGTATCACGTTTAGAGAAGTCAGCCATTAAACAAATGAATAAAACGATTCAAGGATAAGGTCTCACCAATTATGGTGAGACCTTTTTATATGTAATATGGTTTGTGCTCATAGTAGGGGATTAGTGTTCATATAATGAAACTAGCATGGTGTTTCGTATAGGTGGCTTCCTGTAAATATGAGAAACAGCTTCCAATTCGTCATATAAGGGGGAGAGGGTAAAAATGGTGATACGAATTTCAGAGTTACAGATGAAGGATGTTATAAATATTTCAGATGGAAAAAGGATTGGGAATATTGGAGATATTGAAATTGATATGAACACAGGGCAAGTTTGTTCTGTTATTATTTCCAAACAGACACGTATGCTAGGTATTTTTGGAAAAGATGTTGAGATTGTAATTCCTTGGAAGGAAATTGTGAAAATTGGGGAGGATGTCATACTTGTAAGAGTAGATCCTGTTAATACTGTAACAGAATCAATACAAACACCGACAATTTCATAAAGAATATTACAAATTCCTCTTTTTTTTCTGTTAGGATTATGAAAAAATAAAAGTATGGTAAAATAGACAGGAAGTACCATGCTTTTTTCTGTTATTTTAATTAAAAGGAGCCGCTTTATTATGAGAGAACCATTTAAATATGTGGACGGTATACTGTATTTACAAGCGTGGAAAGAACTTGGAAACATTACTGCTGGATTTACGACAAAAGATGGTGGGATAAGTACGGGCTCCTTTCATGCGATGAATTTAGGATTACATGTGAATGATATCGTGGAGAACGTTCATGAAAACAGACGCATTTTAGCAAATAAGTTACAAAAACCATTAGAAAACTGGATTTGCTCTGAACAAGTTCATGATCATCATGTTGAAAAAGTAGGGCAACAGGAAAAAGGAAGTGGCGTTTATTCATATGAGGACGGCATTTCAAAAACAGATGGCATTTATACGAGTAATGAAGATGTTCTGTTAACGTCTTGTTACGCGGATTGTGTTCCGCTCTATTTTTATGCACCATCACATGGTATGATAGGACTTGCGCATGCTGGATGGAAAGGCACTGTACAAGAGATTGCAAAGGAAATGATTCAAAAGTGGAATGCAGAAGGTATTTCAAGTGATGAAATTCATGTTGCAATTGGACCGTCGATTGGATCTTGTTGTTATGTTGTGGATGATCGTGTATTAACAGCAGCACAGAAAGTAATTAACGGTGCTGTTCCTCATCAAAAAATTTCTGACGGGCAGTACGCAATTAATTTAAAAGAAATTAATCGTATATTATGTGTACAAGCAGGCATAAAAGAAGAGCATATTGTAATGTCATCTCTTTGTACAAGCTGTGAAGAGCAACTATTTTTCTCTCATCGTCGTGATCAAGGTAAGACAGGAAGAATGTTGAGTTTCATAGGTTTTAAGGAGGAAGGAAGCAAGTGACAGTACAAGAAAATTTAGTAATTGTAAACGAAGCTATTAAAGAATCTTGCGTTCGAGCTGGACGTTCGTTGCAAGATATTAAACTTGTTGCAGTGACAAAAACTGTAGGGATTGAAAAAACAAACGAAGTAATTGAAACTGGAATTATCGATTTAGGTGAAAATAGAAATGAAGGTTTCTTACAGAAATATGAGCATTTCGGTTCAAAAGTTAATTGGCACTTTATTGGCTCATTACAAACGAGAAAAGTAAAAGAAATCATTAATGAAATTGATTATTTACATTCGTTAGATCGTCTTTCCCTGGCGAAAGAAATTCAGAAACGTGCTGATAAGAAAGTGAAATGCTTTATTCAAGTGAAAACCTCATCTGAAGAATCGAAGCAAGGATTAGCAATAGAAGAGGTTGTTTCTTTTATTCAAAGTTTGCAAGAATTCGATAAAATTGAAGTGGTTGGACTAATGACGATGGCTCCATTTACAGAAGAAGAGGAAGAAATCAGACGCTGTTTTAAGGAATTACGTATGTTGCAAACAAAGGTGCAGGAGCTAGCGTTATTACATGCGCCATGTAAAGAATTATCAATGGGAATGTCCAACGATTACACGATTGCAATTGAAGAAGGGGCTACATATATTCGTTTGGGAACGATTTTAGTAGGAAAAGCGTAAAAGGAAGGAGAATCTTATTATGAGTTGGTCAAAAGTAAAATACTTCTTTTTTGATACACCGGAAGAAAAAGAAGCAGCTCAATATGGTTATGAAAAGGAGCAAACAGACATGAAAAAGCAGCAAGATCCACCAGAACAACAAGATGTTACGTTTCCAAAAGCGCAACCGAAGCAAAATGTTGTGAGTATTGAAACAGCAAAACAATCTTCAAAAGTTGTTTTATTAGAACCACGCACATATTCGGAAGCACAAGGGATTGCGGACCACTTAAAAGGTAGACGAGCTGTTGTAATTAATTTGCAGAGAATGTCTACTGATCAAGCGGTACGTATCGTTGACTTTTTAAGTGGTACTGTATACGCTATAGGCGGGGACATTCAAAAAATAGGACCGAAAACATTTATGTGTACACCTGAAAATGTTGATATTGTTGGTGCAATTTCAGAGTTATTCGGTGAAGAAGAAGAAACAAATATAAAGAGGTGGTAATACGCCATGACAACAGTTTTAATGGTGTTAAGTTCTGCTATCGAGATTTACTCGTGGGCACTGATTATTTACATTCTCCTATCATGGTTTCCTGGTGCAAAGGAATCATCTTTTGGAGAGTTCTTGGCGCGAATTTGTGAACCGTATTTAGAACCATTCCGCAGATTTATTCCGCCGCTTGGTATGATTGATATTTCTCCACTCGTTGCGATTTTTGCGTTAAAACTTGCTAAAAGTGGTTTGTTCAGTTTGTTCAGCTATTTCTTATAGTAAGAGGTTAAATACATGAGCATTTACGAACATTTTAGGCCTGATGAAGAGGTCTTTGTAGATAAAGTGCTGGAGTGGAAGCGAACAGCGGAGTACCATCAAGTGAAATTAACAGATTTCCTTGATCCAAGACAGCAACAAATTGTTTCTATGGTAATTGGACAAGGAGATGTCGCTGTGCAATTTGGTGGTGCAACGCCTAATGCAGAGCGTAAAAGAGCACTCATTTATCCAGACTATCTAGAATTAAATGAAGAAGAATTTCAAGTAGAAGTATTAGAAATTGACTATCCTTCCAAGTTTTATACGCTAGAACATAGGCAAATATTAGGTACATTTATGTCTCTTGGTTTAACGAGAGAAAAATGTGGTGATATTTTGCTGCAAGAAAATCGTGCCCAAATTGTAGTTGCGAAAGAAATCGTATCGTACATTGAGATGAACTTACAAGCAATAGGAAAAGTAAAAGTCTCCTTATCAGCAGTACAAGGAGAACAAATTCTACAAATACATGAAACGTGGGGGGAGAAATCTGGAACGGTTTCTTCACTTCGTTTAGATGTTATGTTAGCTGAAATGTTACATTTATCTAGACAGAAAGTACAACCTTTCATAAAAAATGGTTTAGTAAAAGTCAATTGGAAAACAGTGGAGCAAACTTCTTATGAATGTTATCCAGGAGATGTTTTTTCTGTTAGAGGATATGGCCGAAGTAAATTATTTTCTGTAGAAGGTAGAACAAAACGCGACAAATGGAGAATTTTGTATGGTATACTAAAATGATTGGTTTTTTAGAAGGAAATCCTCCTATTTTGTCGAAGAAAAGATATAATTGAAAGAGGAAATTTAGATAACTACTTGGAGGTGGCGTTGTGCCGTTAACACCATTAGATATTCATAACAAAGAATTTGGTCGCGGATTCCGTGGCTATGATGAAGATCAAGTAAATGAGTTTCTTGATCAAATTATCAAAGATTATGAATTGGTCATTCGTGAGAAAAAAGCTTTAGAAGAAAAAGTTGCGCAGTTAGAAGGGAAGTTAGATCATTTCTCTAATATTGAAGATACGTTAAACAAATCTATCGTTGTTGCGCAAGAAGCAGCGGAAGAAGTAAAACGTAATGCGCAAAAAGAAGCGAAATTAATTGTGCGTGAAGCTGAAAAGAATGCTGATCGTATTATTAACGAAGCATTAGTAAAATCAAGAAAAGTTGCTTTTGATATTGAAGAGCTAAAGAAACAAGCGAAAGTATTCCGAACTCGTTTCCGTATGTTATTAGAAACACAGCTTGAAATGTTAAACAACGATGATTGGGATAAACTAATTGAGTTAGAAGACGAAGTAGATGAACTGTTGAAAAAAGAAGAAACAGTGTAAGCTTGACGTTTTTCTCATTATTACATATAATTTTAAACAACATATTTATTAAGAAAAACGAAGATAGGGATAAGTACCTTTTCAAACCTTATATAGCGAACTGAGGATGGTGTAAGCTCAGGATAAGGAGATAGTGGGAATATCACCCTGGAGTTCCGCGCTGAATAAATAGAGTAAGCGTAGGCGTGTATTCGCGTTAAGAATATAAAGAGGATTCTATACATATGTATATGATCTACTAGGGTGGTACCGCGGGAGACTTTCTCGTCCCTTTTTGGGATGAGAAAGTCTCTTTTTTATTCCGTTTTTTAAGTATTTCTTTTATACATGTAAGGAGGAATTGAGCATGGAGTACAAAAATACATTACTGATGCCGAAAACAGAGTTCCCAATGCGTGGGAACTTACCAAAACGTGAGCCTGCAATGCAAGAAAAATGGGCTGAAATGAATATTTACGAAAAAGTACAAGAACATACAAAAGGTCGTCCTTTATTTGTATTGCATGATGGACCTCCATATGCGAATGGTGACATTCATATGGGACATGCATTAAATAAAGTATTAAAAGACTTTATTGTTCGTTATAAATCAATGACTGGTTTTAGTGCGCCATATGTTCCAGGATGGGATACGCACGGTTTACCAATTGAACAAGCTTTAACAAATAAAGGCGTAAAACGTAAAGAAATGACAGTTGCTGAGTTCCGTAAGTTATGTGCAGAGTATGCATATGAACAAGTAGAACGTCAACGTGAACAATTTAAGCGTTTAGGTGTACGTGCAGATTGGGATAATCCATATATTACTTTAGAGCCAGCTTATGAAGCACAACAAATTAAAGTGTTTGGTGACATGGCGAAAAAAGGTTATATCTATAAAGGTCAAAAACCAGTTTACTGGTCTCCAACGAGTGAATCTGCTTTAGCAGAAGCTGAAATTGAATATCAAGATAAAAAATCAGCATCTATTTACGTAGCATTCCCTGTAAAAGATGGAAAGAATGTATTAGAAGGTGATGAAAAGTACATCATTTGGACAACAACACCTTGGACATTACCTGCAAACTTAGGTATTTCTGTTCACCCAGAGCTTGAATATAGTATTGTAAAAGTAAATGATGAGAAATTTATCATTGCTTCTGAGCTGTTTGAGACAGTTGCAAAAACGTTAGAGTGGGAAAATGCTGAAGTTGTGAAAACAGTAAAAGGTAGCGAACTTGAGTACACAGTTGCAAAACATCCATTCTACGATCGTGATTCATTAGTTATGCTAGGAGATCACGTAACAACAGATGCAGGTACAGGTTGTGTTCATACAGCACCAGGACACGGGGAAGATGACTTCGTTGTTGGTAAAAAGTATGGATTAGAAGTACTTTGCCCAGTCGATGATAAAGGTGTATTAACAAATGAAGCACCTGGATTTGAAGGCTTATTCTATGATAAAGCTAACAAGCCAATTACAGAAAAATTAGAAGAAGTAGGCGCGTTACTGAAATTAACATTCATTACACATTCATACCCACATGATTGGAGAACGAAAAAACCAATTATTTTCCGTGCGACAGCACAGTGGTTTGCATCTATTGAAGCATTCCGTAAAGAATTAATAGAAGCTGTAGCGGAAACGAAATGGGTACCAGCATGGGGAGAAACTCGTCTTCATAATATGGTTCGTGACCGTGGTGACTGGTGTATTTCTCGTCAGCGTGCATGGGGTGTGCCAATTCCGGTATTCTATGCTGAGAATGGTGATTCAATTATTACGGATGAAACAATTAACCATGTAGCAGATTTATTCCGTGAACACGGTTCTAACGTATGGTTCGAGCGTGAAGCGAAAGATCTATTACCAGAAGGATTTACACATCCGGGTAGCCCAAATGGCGAATTCCGTAAAGAAACAGACATCATGGATGTATGGTTCGATTCAGGTTCTTCTCACCAAGCGGTATTAGAAGAGCGCGAAGATTTACAGCGTCCAGCTGATTTATATTTAGAAGGATCTGACCAGTATCGTGGTTGGTTTAACTCTTCATTATCAACAGCAGTTGCTGTAACAGGTAAAGCTCCATATAAAGGCGTATTAAGTCACGGTTTCGTATTAGATGGTGAAGGACGTAAAATGAGTAAGTCGATTGGAAACATCGTCGTACCGAAGAAAATTATGGATCAATTAGGCGGAGACATTTTACGCTTATGGGTATCTTCTGTTGACTATCAATCTGACGTACGTATTTCAGATGATATTTTAAAACAAGTAGCAGAAGTGTATCGTAAAATCCGTAACACATTCCGTTTCTTATTAGGAAACTTAGACGACTTTAAGCCAAGTGAAAATGCAGTAGCTGTAGCTGAACTTCGTGAAGTAGATCGTTACATGTTAGTGAAATTAAATGACTTAATTACAAAAGTTAAAGAAGCATATGAGACATACGACTTCGCTGCTGTGTATCATGCAATTCATAACTTCTGTACAATTGATTTAAGTTCATTCTACTTAGACTTTGCAAAAGACATTTTATACATTGAAGGTGCAAATCACGAAGATCGTCGTGCAATTCAAACTGTATTATATGATGTTCTTGTTGCGTTAACAAAACTTGTAACACCAATCTTACCGCATACAGCTGATGAAGTATGGCCATACATTCCAGGCGTAACAGAAGAAAGTGTACAATTAACTGATATGCCAGAAGCTGTACAATTAGATGACGCGGAAGCGTTAAAAACAAAATGGGATGCATTTATGACATTACGTGATGACGTGTTAAAAGCACTAGAAGTAGCTCGTAATGAAAAAGTAATCGGTAAGTCATTAAATGCAAGCATTACGCTATATCCAACTGCAGAAATGAAAGCTATGTTAGAGTCTATTAGCGAAGACTTAAAGCAATTATTCATCGTTTCTGAGTATAAACTTGGTGGTATGATGGATGAAGCGCCAGCAGATGCACCGAAGTATGAACATACAGCGGTTGTTGTTGCGCAAGCAACTGGTGAAACATGTGAACGTTGTTGGGTAGTTTCAGAAACGATTGGTAAAGATGCTGAACATGAAACATTATGTGAGCGTTGTGCAACAGTTGTTAAAGAAAACTATGTAAAATAATAAAAAACTGACTGCTATTCATGCAGTCAGTTTTTTTTGTTGATGGCATATCAAAAAAACTTTTCAGACTCTTTCCTGTGAAGGAAAAATGTGTGTGAGGTAAGCAAATAAATTTCGGACACACTAACTGTACATTACAGCTAGGAGGAATGTACACGTGAATGAAATTTACATGGAAATAAAAGAAGAATTGCAATTGATGAGAAAAGAGTTGCAAGAGAGACTAGCTAAAGAAGTAATGCACAAATATGATGTCGAGTTCAGCCAAGAGCTTGGATATGAAATTAAGGAAGAGATAAAGAAAAAATTGCTATTACATGATATAAAAGAGGATTTAAAGGATGTAGAACGCGCATTATTTAAAATGGAAATAGACATGTACGGTATTTGTGAAGAGACGGGGAGATTAATTTCGACAAAGCAAATGAAGACAATGCCGACTGCTCGTACGATTCATGAATTCTTCTATGAAAAGGTAAATGTATGAATACGCACAACGATATTATATTACCTTTTTTTAATTTATTTTATTCTTCTATAAAGGTTCATTGTGAAAAGGTAGCAGCTATGCTAAAATTTTGAGGTACACTGTCTTTGTGGGGGAAATGAAAATGATATATTATGTAATAGCGTTATTTGTCATTGCTATCGATCAAATATCGAAGTGGTTAATTGTAAAGAACATGGAATTGGGTACGAGTATTCCGATTATCGACAATGTATTATACATAACATCACATCGAAATAGAGGCGCTGCTTGGGGTATTTTAGAAAATAAAATGTGGTTCTTCTACATTATTACAGTTGTTTTTGTAGTGTTTATCGTATTTTATATGAAAAAGTATGCGAAAACAGACAAGCTTCTAGGTATTTCGTTAGGTCTAATTTTGGGCGGGGCAATTGGTAACTTTATTGATCGTGTATTTAGACAAGAAGTAGTGGATTTCATTCACGTGTATATTTTCTCGTACAACTATCCAGTATTCAATATAGCTGATTCAGCATTATGTATTGGTGTTGTATTAATTATTATTCAAACATTATTAGAAGGCAAGAAAGCGAAGGAGTAATTGAATGAGTGAAGTAGTACAAGTAACAGTTGCAGCAGAGCAAAAAAACGAGCGAATTGATAAATTCGTTACAGGGATAAATAACGAATGGTCACGTTCACAAGTACAGCAATGGATTAAAGATGATGTTGTGACAGTGAACGGGAAAGCAGTAAAAGTGAATTATAAAGTAAAAGAAGAAGATGAAATTACAGTAACGATTCCTGAGCCAGAAGCGCTAGATATTCAACCAGAGGATTTAAATTTAGAAATTTATTATGAAGATGCAGATGTGCTTGTTGTAAATAAGCCACGTGGCATGGTTGTACATCCAGCACCAGGGCATACAAGTGGTACACTTGTAAACGGCCTTATGCACCATTGTACAGACTTATCAGGCATTAACGGTGTAATGCGTCCAGGTATCGTGCATCGTATTGATAAAGATACATCTGGACTATTAATGGTTGCTAAAAATGATATGGCACATGAATCGCTTGTAAATCAGCTTGTAGCCAAAACAGTAACGAGACGTTACAAAGCGATTGTACACGGTGTGATTCCGCATGATAAGGGAACTATCGATGCACCAATTGGTCGTGATAAGAAAGAGCGTCAAAGTATGACAGTTGATGAAAATGGTAAGAACGCTGTTACGCACTTCCAAGTGTTAGAACGTTTTAAAGACTTCACACTTGTAGAATGTCGCTTAGAAACGGGACGTACGCACCAAATTCGTGTTCATATGAAATATATTGGCTATCCACTTGCAGGAGATCCGAAGTATGGTCCGAAGAAAACATTAGATATGAATGGACAAGCACTTCATGCGGGTATTTTAGGCTTTGATCATCCTCGTACTGGTGAATATATTCAGTTTGAGGCACCGATTCCAGAAGTGTTTGAAGACGCATTAAATATTTTACGAAAATAGTATTGACAAATCATAAGAAAACTGAGATACTGACAACAGTTAAATAATGATCCTTTAACACAGCCCCGTGAGGTTGAGAAGGTAACGGTTTGAAATACTTAGGGTATGTTGTACCCTTTTTTCAAAAGTCCTCTCGCACACGCTGAGAGGACTTTTTTTATACCATTACTCTCACGCAAGAAAAAAAGCTTGGAGGTGTAGAGCATGCAAGAGAAAGCTGTCGTTTTAGATGACCAAATGATTCGCCGCGCTTTAACACGAATTAGTCATGAAATCGTGGAACGAAATAAAGGTGTCGATAATTGTGTTCTTGTCGGAATTAAAACTCGTGGAATTTTTATTGCACAACGTTTGGCAGAACGAATTGGTCAAATTGAAGGAAAAGAAATGGAAGTTGGAGAGTTAGACATTACGTTATATCGTGATGATTTAACACTACAATCCAAAAATAAAGAACCACTTGTAAAAGGTTCTGATATCCCTGTAGATATTACGAAGAAAAAAGTTATCCTCGTTGATGACGTATTATATACAGGAAGAACAGTTCGAGCAGCAATGGATGCTCTTATGGATTTAGGTAGACCATCTCAAATTCAATTGGCGGTTCTTGTTGATAGAGGTCATCGTGAATTACCAATTCGCGCTGATTATGTAGGAAAGAACATTCCAACATCAAGTGAAGAGCGTATCGAAGTTGATTTGCAAGAGACAGATCAACAAGATCGAGTAAGCATATACGATAAGTAAAGCCCTTTTAAATGTAGTCCTGTGAGGCTGCCAAAGGGTCTTGGCTTTCATATGTCAAATTTGGCATACGAAAGTATAGGACTCTTTGTGCACAGGCACAAAGAGTTTTTTTATTGCAAAGATTTAAACTGAAGGAGGATGTAACAATGGAACAAAAGCCAGTGTTAGACGTTAATGAAGTACCGAAACCGGGAAAATGGTTATTTTTAAGTATACAACATTTGTTCGCGATGTTTGGATCAACAGTGCTTGTTCCGTTTTTAACAGGATTGAATCCATCAGTAGCATTAATATCAAGTGGATTAGGAACGCTAGCGTTTCTTCTTATAACGAAAGGTCAAGTACCAGCATATTTAGGATCATCATTCGCCTTTATCGCACCGATTATAACAGCGAAAACGGCAGGTGGGCCGGGAGCAGCAATGCTTGGTGGTTTGCTAGCAGGGCTTGTGTACATCTTAATCTCACTCGGAATTAAGAAATCAGGATCAGAGTGGATTATGAAACTACTACCACCAATCGTAGTTGGTCCAGTAGTAATGGTAATCGGTCTAGCTTTAGCACATACAGCAGTTAACATGGCGATGAACGGTGCGGATGGCAAATACAGCTTTACACATTTTTCAGTAGCATTAGTAACATTAGCAATTACAATCATTTGCTCGATATTCGGAAGAGGATTTTTCAGTATCATACCAGTGTTACTTGGCATTATCGGCGGATATATCTTCGCTTACTTCCAAGGGCTAGTAGACTTAAAGCCGGTAGCTGAGGCAAAATGGTTTGTTGTACCAGATTTCACAGTACCATTTGTAACATATACACCAGAGTTTTCATGGAAGATTGTACTCTTGATGGTACCAGTTGCACTAGTAACAATATCAGAACATATCGGACATCAAATTGTACTTGGAAATGTTATTAAAAGAGATTTAATTGAAAAACCAGGTTTACACCGTTCGATCTTCGGTGACGGAGTAGCAACATTAATTGCATCACTAATCGGTGGGCCACCGAATACAACGTATGGTGAAAACATCGGTGTGCTAGCAATTACGAGAGCATACAGTGTATACTTATTCATCGGTTCAGCAGTATTCGCAATCATGTTCGGATTTATCGGTAAGATTTCTGCACTGATTCATTCGATCCCAACACCAGTTATGGGCGGGGTATCAATCTTACTATTCGGTGTAATCGCATCAAGCGGATTACGCATGATGGTAGATGATAAAACAGATTTAAGTGACAAACGAAACTTAATGATTGCATCAGTAATACTAGTAATCGGTATTGGTGGAGCGGTACTTCACGTAGGGGATTCATTCCAAGTCGAAGGAATGGCGCTTGCAGCAATTGTAGGTGTACTGTTAAATCTACTACTACCAGAATCAAAACAAGAAAAACATACAAAACAATCTAAGCAGATTGCTTCATAAAAATAACCTTTTAATTCAGTCCTGTGAGACGGAAAAGGGTGGCTTCTTCCTTGCACCCTAGTCTTACATGACTAGGGTATTTTTATGCAAAGGTTGTTATAAAAATACAAAAGTGGTAACATAAAAATCAGAAAGATGAGGGATGACGATGAGCCATTTGTTAACGATGAGTGAATTATCGGAAGTAGAAATTTCAGAAATCCTAAAAGACGCAGAAGATTTTGCGAATGGAAAAGAGAGCAAAACGACAGAGCAAACTTTTGTTGCAAACTTGTTCTTTGAGAATAGTACGAGAACGAGATTTAGCTTTGAAGTTGCTGAGAAGAGATTAGAACTAGATGTTTTAAACTTTTCAGCTGACGCATCTAGCGTACAAAAAGGAGAAACTTTATACGATACGATAAGAACACTAGAATCAATCGGAACAAAAGCAGTGGTCATCCGCCATGAGCAAGATCGCTACTTCGATGAACTAAAAGATCAGGTGAATATCCCGATCTTAAACGCTGGAGATGGATGTGGAAACCACCCAACGCAGTGCCTACTCGACCTTCTTACAATTAAACAAGAGTTTGGAAGATTTGAAGGTTTGAAGATTGCAATAGTAGGAGATGTTCGTCATAGCCGAGTAGCACGTTCTAATGCAGAAGCATTAACGAAGCTTGGTGCAACAATTTACTTTGCAAGTCCAGAAGAGTGGAAAGGTGAAGACAACACATTTGGAACATACAAACCATTAGATGAACTTGTTCCAGAAGTGGATGTAATGATGTTACTCCGTGTACAACATGAGCGTCATGATCATTATGAAACAGACATTATGAAAGAATATCATGAGAAACACGGATTAACAGTAGAAAGAGAAAAGCATATGAAAGAAGGAAGCATTATTATGCATCCAGCTCCCGTAAACCGTGATGTTGAAATTGCAAGTGAACTTGTTGAGTGTGAGCGTTCACGCATATTTAAACAAATGGAAAATGGAGTTTACGTAAGAATGGCTGTACTAAAACGCGCCTTACCAAATGTATTAGGAGGAATGAAACATGAATTACTTGTTTAAAAATGGTCGTTATATGAATGAAGAAGGAAAAATTGTAGCAACAGATCTTCTCGTACAAGACGGTAAAATCGCTAAGGTAGCAGAAAATATTACGGCAGATAATGCTGAAGTAATCGATGTGAACGGAAAGTTAATCGCACCTGGATTAGTAGATGTACACGTACATCTTCGTGAACCAGGTGGTGAACATAAAGAAACAATTGAAACAGGTACACTAGCAGCGGCAAAAGGTGGATTCACTACAATTTGTGCAATGCCAAATACACGTCCGGTACCAGATTGCAGAGAACATATGGAAGACTTGCAAAATCGTATTAAAGAAAAAGCACATGTCAACGTACTACCATACGGAGCAATTACAGTACGTCAAGCTGGTTCTGAAATGACAGATTTCGAAACATTAAAAGAACTTGGAGCATTTGCTTTCACAGATGACGGCGTAGGCGTACAAGATGCGAGCATGATGTTAGCGGCTATGAAACGTGCAGCAAAATTAGATATGGCAGTAGTTGCGCACTGTGAAGAGAATACGCTTATTAATAAAGGTTGTGTACATGAAGGGAAGTTTTCTGAGAAACACGGATTAAACGGTATCCCATCAGTATGTGAATCTGTACATATTGCAAGGGATATATTGCTTGCGGAAGCAGCAGATTGTCACTATCACGTATGTCACGTAAGTACGAAAGGTTCAGTACGTGTAATCCGTGATGCGAAACGCGCTGGAATTAAAGTAACAGCAGAAGTAACACCACATCACCTAGTGTTATGTGAAGATGATATCCCATCAGCTGATCCTAATTTTAAAATGAACCCACCGCTTCGTGGAAAAGAAGACCATGCAGCATTAATTGAAGGTTTATTAGATGGAACGATCGATATGATCGCAACTGACCATGCACCGCATACAGCGGAAGAGAAAGCACAAGGAATTGAAAGAGCACCATTCGGAATTACTGGTTTTGAAACAGCATTCCCGCTTCTATACACAAACCTTGTGAAAAAAGGAGTCATTACGCTAGAACAGTTAATTCAATATTTAACAGAAAAGCCAGCTGATACATTTGGCTTAGAAGCAGGTCGCCTGAAAGAAGGTAGAACAGCTGATATTACAATCATTGATTTAGAACAAGAAGAAGAGATTGATCCAACAACATTCTTATCAAAAGGAAAAAATACACCATTCGCAGGTTGGAAATGCCAAGGATGGCCGGTAATGACAATCGTTGGTGGTAAGATCGCATGGCAAAAGGAGAGTGCATTAGTATGAAAAGACAACTTATCTTAGAAGATGGAACAGTATTAATTGGAAAAGGTTTCGGAGGAGAAATCGAAAAGTCAGGTGAGGTTGTATTTACAACAGGAATGACTGGATATCAAGAAACATTATCTGATCCATCATATTGCGGTCAAATCGTAACATTCACGTACCCATTAATCGGAAACTACGGCATTAACCGTGACGATTTCGAATCGATTCACCCATCTGTAAATGGTTTAATCGTAAACGAAATTTGTGATCATCCATCAAACTTCCGTAATGAAATTTCGTTAAATGATTACTTAAAAGAAAGAAACATCCCGGGATTAGCAGGAATTGATACGAGAAAATTAACGAGAAAAATTCGTCAATACGGTACATTACGCGGACGCCTTTGTAACATGGATGCAGATGTAGAATACATCGTGAGCCAATTAAAAGCGACAGTATTTACAGATCACGTGAAACGCGTATCGACGAAAGATCCATACCCAAGTCCAGGACGCGGACACCGAGTTGTACTTGTAGACTTCGGAATGAAACATGGTATTTTACGAGAATTAAATAAGCGTGACTGTGATGTAATTGTAGTTCCTTACAACACAACAGCAGAAGAAATTTTACGCCTTAGCCCAGATGGAATTATGTTAAGTAACGGACCTGGGGATCCAAAAGATGTACCAGAAGCAATTGAAATGTTAAAAGACATTATCGGTAAAGTTCCTTTATTCGGAATTTGCCTAGGACATCAATTGTTCGCTCTAGCATCTGGTGCAAATACAAGTAAGTTGAAATTCGGTCACCGTGGTTTAAACCATCCAGTAAAAAATCTTGCAACTGGAAAAGTAGCAATTACATCTCAAAACCATGGTTACGCAGTAGAAGAAGAATCAGTTGAAAATACAGAGCTTGAAATTACACATGTTGCTTTAAATGATGGAACAGTAGAAGGTCTTCGTCATAAGAAGTTCCCAGCATTTACAGTACAATACCATCCAGAAGCTTCAGCAGGACCTGAAGATGCAAATGATTTATTCGAAGATTTCTTAGCAATGATTGAAAACTTCAAGAAAGAAGGGGAAGAGTTATGCCAAAACGCCTAGACATTAACACAATTTTAGTAATCGGATCAGGACCAATTGTAATTGGGCAAGCAGCGGAGTTTGACTACTCTGGTACACAAGCTTGTCAATCTCTAAGAGAAGAAGGTTACAAAGTAATCCTTGTTAACTCTAACCCAGCAACAATTATGACAGATACTGCAACAGCAGATAAAGTATATATCGAACCATTAACATTAGAATTCGTAAGCCGTATTATTCGTAAAGAACGTCCAGATGCAATCTTACCAACATTAGGTGGTCAAACAGGGTTAAATATGGCTGTTGAACTTGCGAAATCAGGCATACTTGAAGAATGCGGAGTTGAAATTTTAGGAACGAAATTATCAGCTATCGAGCAAGCGGAGGATCGCGATTTATTCCGTACATTAATGCAGGATTTAAATGAACCAATTCCATCTAGTACGATCATTCATACGCTGGAAGAAGCACATGAATTTGTAAAAGAAATTGGTTATCCAGTTATTGTTCGCCCAGCATTTACAATGGGAGGAACAGGTGGCGGAATTTGTAGTAATGAAGAAGAACTAATTGAAATCGTATCCGGTGGATTAAAACATAGTCCAGTAACACAATGTTTATTAGAAAAGAGCATTGCTGGTTGTAAGGAAATTGAATATGAAGTAATGCGTGATTCGAATGATAACGCGATTGTAGTATGTAACATGGAAAACATCGATCCAGTTGGGGTTCACACAGGTGATTCTATCGTAGTAGCACCAAGCCAAACATTAAGCGACCGTGAATATCAAATGTTACGAAACACTTCATTACGAATTATTCGTGCATTAGGAATTGAAGGTGGATGTAACGTTCAGCTTGCACTAGATCCACATAGCTTCCAATACTATGTAATCGAAGTAAACCCACGTGTAAGTCGTTCATCCGCACTAGCATCTAAAGCGACTGGATATCCAATTGCAAAATTAGCAGCGAAAATTGCAGTCGGCTTAACATTAGATGAAATCATAAACCCAGTAACACAAAAAACTTACGCTTGCTTCGAGCCAGCATTAGACTATGTTGTTTCAAAAATTCCACGCTGGCCATTTGATAAGTTTGAATCAGCAAACAGAACACTTGGTACACAAATGAAGGCAACTGGTGAAGTTATGTCAATCGGACGTAACTTAGAGCAATCATTATTAAAAGCGGTTCGTTCTTTAGAGCTTGGCATTTATCACTTAGAATTAGACCACTTAAAAGAACTTGATAAAGAAACAATGAAAAAACGCATTATTAAAGCAGACGATGAGCGACTGTTTATTGTAGCAGAAGCAATTCGTCAAGGTGTAACGAAAGAAGAAATCAACGAATGGTGTGAAATGGACTTCTTCTTCTTACAAAAAATTGAAAACATCGTAAATATGGAACGCGAAGTAAAAGCGAATGTAGGAAATATGGAAGTACTACAAGCTGCGAAAGAAATGGGCTTCAGTGATCACTACATTGCAGCTGCTTGGAACAAAACGGAGCGTGAAATTTACGATATGCGTAAAGAAAGCAATATAACTCCTGTTTATAAAATGGTAGATACTTGTGCGGCAGAGTTTGAATCTGCAACACCATACTACTACAGCACATATGGTGATGAGAATGAATCGGTGATAACAGATCGTAAGAGTGTTGTTGTACTAGGGTCTGGTCCAATCCGTATCGGTCAAGGGGTTGAGTTTGACTATGCAACAGTTCACTCTGTATGGGCAATTAAAGAAGCTGGATATGAGGCAATCATTGTTAATAACAATCCAGAAACAGTTTCAACAGACTTCAGTATTTCTGACAAATTATACTTTGAACCATTAACAATCGAAGATGTAATGCACATCATTGATTTAGAAAAACCAGAAGGCGTTATTGTTCAGTTCGGTGGACAAACGGCAATTAACTTAGCGGCGAAATTAGAGGCTCACGGTGTGAAAATCTTAGGAACATCACTTGAAGACTTAGACCGTGCAGAAGATCGTGATAAATTTGAAGCTGCTTTAACAAAACTTGGTATCCCGCAACCAGTTGGTAAAACAGCAACGACTGTAGAACAAGCGGTAGCAATCGCAGAAGAAATTGGTTATCCAGTATTAGTAAGACCATCTTACGTACTAGGTGGACGTGCGATGGAAATCGTATATCGTCAAGAAGAACTGCTGCACTACATGAAAAATGCAGTTAAAGTTCATGCAGATCACCCAGTATTAATCGACCGTTACATGGTTGGTAAAGAAATTGAAGTAGATGCAATTTCAGATGGTGAGAATGTATTCATTCCAGGTATTATGGAACATATTGAACGCGCTGGAGTTCACTCTGGTGACTCAATTGGAGTATATCCACCACAAAGTTTATCTGAAAAACTAAAAGAACAAATCATTGAACATACAATTGCACTTGGAAAAGGATTAAACATTGTTGGATTACTAAATATCCAGTTTGTAGTATTCAAAGATCAAGTGTACGTAATTGAAGTAAACCCACGTGCAAGCCGTACAGTACCGTTCTTAAGTAAAATTACAGGCGTACCGATGGCGAATGTTGCAACGAAAGTTATTTTAGGGCAAGACCTAGTAGAGCAAGGATACGGAACGGGCTATCACCCAGAAGAGAAAGAAGTATATGTAAAAGCTCCGGTATTCTCATTCGCGAAACTACGTTCAGTTGATACAACATTAGGACCTGAAATGAAATCAACAGGGGAAGTAATGGGTAAAGACTTAACGCTTGAAAAAGCATTATATAAAGGATTAGTTGCTTCAGGAATTAACATCCCAACGCACGGATCAGTAATCATTACTGTAGCGGATAAAGATAAAGAAGAGGCGATGGAAATTGCAAAACGTTTCCACGAAATCGGCTATAACTTATTAGCAACAGCTGGAACAGCACAATCATTAGAAGAGCAAAATATCCCAGTACAAGTTGTAAACAAAATTGATTCTGAAGACTACAACTTACTAGATATTATCCGTCAAGGAAAAGCACAGTTTGTAATTAACACATTAACAAAAGGTAAACAACCAGCGCGTGATGGTTTCCGCATTCGCCGTGAATCAGTAGAAAATGGTGTGGCTTGCTTAACATCACTTGATACAACAAGAGCAATCTTACGAGTATTAGAATCTATGACATTCTCAGCTCATTCAATGAAAGAAATTACGCAAACAAAGCGTCACGAGGTGGTACATGCATGATGCAAAAGCAAAATATGATCGTCGTTAATCAAAAAGAAATCGCAAAAAACATTTACGAGTTAGTGCTTCAAGGAACTTTAGTACAGCAAATGAACGAACCAGGGCAGTTTGTACACATTAAGGTAGCAGAGGGCATTGCGCCCCTTCTGCGCCGCCCAATTAGTATTTGTAATGTAGATCAAGAGAAGAACGAATTTACAATGCTATATCGTGCCGAAGGACAAGGGACAAAAACATTAGCAACTAGAAAACAAGGTGAAATGGTAGATGTACTAGGACCATTAGGACACGGTTTTCCTGTAGAAGAAGCAGAAGCTGGTCAAACAGCTTTACTAGTAGGCGGGGGAATTGGTGTACCACCACTTTATGAATTATCACAGCGCCTCGTTGCAAAAGGTGTACGTGTTATTCACATCTTAGGCTTTCAAACGAAAGATGTAGTTTTCTATGAAGAAAAATTTGCAGAACTTGGTGATACGTACGTTGCAACAGTAGACGGTACACACGGTACAAAAGGATTTGTCACAGATGTAATTGATAATTACGGAATTGACTTTGATATTCTTTATTCATGTGGTCCGTTAGCGATGCTTCGTGCATTAGAAGGACGTTACAAAGAGAAAAAAGCCTATATTTCATTAGAAGAACGTATGGGCTGTGGTATTGGAGCTTGTTTCGCGTGTGTATGCCACTTACAAGAAGATCCAAGTGGACATTCTTACAAGAAGGTGTGTAGCGACGGACCAGTATTTCCAATCGGGGAGGTTGTACTATGAACAGATTGCAAGTTGAATTACCAGGATTATCATTAAAAAATCCAATTATACCGGCATCTGGATGCTTTGGGTTTGGTCGTGAATATGCACAGTTTTACGATTTAAGTGTATTAGGATCAATCATGATTAAAGCGACGACAGAACAACCACGTTATGGAAATCCGACGCCTCGTGTTGCTGAAACACCAGGCGGCATGCTAAATGCAATCGGACTTCAAAACCCGGGATTAGACAAAGTAATGAATTCGGAATTACCATGGTTAGAACAATTTGACCTTCCAATTATTGCAAACGTTGCAGGCTCACAAGCTGAGGATTACGTAGCGGTTGCGAAGGAAATTTCTAAAGCGCCTAATGTCCATGCACTAGAATTAAATATTTCTTGTCCGAACGTAAAAACAGGTGGTATCGCCTTTGGTACAAATCCTGAAATTGCTGCTGATTTAACGAAGCGAGTAAAAGAGGTTTCTGAAGTACCTGTATACGTGAAGTTGTCACCGAACGTGGCAAACATTGTGGAAATTGCAAAAGCGATTGAAAATGCAGGTGCAGATGGTTTAACGATGATTAATACATTGCTTGGTATGCGTCTAGATTTAAAAACAGCTAAACCAATTTTAGCAAACCGTACAGGTGGATTATCAGGTCCTGCGATTAAGCCAGTAGCAATTCGTATGGTACATGAAGTAAGCCAAGCGGTAAACATTCCGATTATCGGAATGGGTGGTATTGAGACAGCGGAAGATGTAATTGAATTCTTCTATGCTGGCGCAAGCGCAGTTGCAGTAGGTACAGCGAACTTTATCGATCCGTTCGTATGTCCGACAATTATTGAAGAGTTACCAGCGTTACTAGATGAATTAGGATTTGATCACATTTCGGAATGTCAAGGAAGGAGCTGGAAGCAAACATGTCACAGTCGTTAATCGTTGCATTAGATTTTCCAGGGAAACAAGATGTAGAACAATTCTTGCGCCACTTTGAAGGGGAAGAGTTATTTGTCAAAGTTGGTATGGAGTTATTTTACAAAGAAGGCCCTGCGATTATTACGTACTTAAAAGAAAAAGGACATAAGATTTTTCTAGATTTAAAACTTCATGATATTCCGAATACAGTAAAAAGCGCTATGCGTAGCCTAGCTAGTCTAGATGTTGATATGGTAAATGTTCATGCTGCAGGGGGAAGCAGTATGATGAAAGCTGCGATTGAGGGATTAGAGGAAGGTAAGCAAGAAGGAAAAGAGAGACCGATTTGTATTGCAGTTACACAACTAACAAGCACTTCGGAAGCTATGATGAAAAAAGAGATTGGCATTGAGAAAACGTTAGAAGAAGCGGTTGCTCATTATGCAAAACTAACGAAAGAAAGTGGACTTGATGGCGTTGTTTGTTCAACACTTGAAGTTCCAAAATTACGTGAAGTATGCGGAAATGAATTTGTAACAGTAACACCGGGGATTCGTCTTGCAAGCGATGATGTAAATGACCAGGTGCGCGTAGCAACACCGAAACGTGCGAGGGAACTTGGCTCAAGCTACATCGTAGTTGGACGTAGTATTACAAAAGCAGAAAATCCGCTTGAAGCGTATAAAACAGTAAAACAACAGTGGGAAGGTGTAACAGTATGAAAAAAGAAATCGCATCGCATTTATTAGAAATTGGAGCAGTATTTTTACAACCGAACGATCCATTCACATGGTCTTCAGGTATGAAATCACCAATTTATTGTGATAACCGTTTAACTTTATCTTATCCAAAAGTACGTCAAGCGATTGCAGCTGGATTAGAAGAGTTGATTAAAGAGCACTTCCCAACTGTAGAAGTTATTGCAGGAACAGCAACTGCTGGTATTGCGCACGCTGCATGGGTAAGCGATCGTATGGATTTACCAATGTGCTACGTACGTAGTAAAGCAAAAGGTCACGGTAAAGGGAACCAAATCGAAGGAAAAGCTGAAAAAGGTCAAAAAGTAGTAGTAGTAGAGGACCTAATTTCAACTGGCGGTAGTGCAATTACATGTGTAGAAGCACTTCGCGAAGCTGGCTGTGAAGTATTAGGGATCGTATCAATCTTCACATACGAGCTAGAAGCAGGAAAAGAAAAGTTAGAAGCAGCGAACGTAGCATCATATTCTTTAAGTGATTACAGTGCATTAACTGAAGTTGCAGCAGAAAAAGGTATGATTGGACAAGCTGAAACGAAGAAATTACAAGAGTGGCGTAAAAATCCAGCTAACGAAGCTTGGATCACAGCGTAACACGAAAAAAGACGACCGCGGGGGAACGCGGTCGTTTTTTATATCATTGTTAAAACTTCAAGTAAAGTTCCATCAATATCAAAGAAAATCATATTACAATCTCCTTAACTACTTAGCGCTTTCTGCAAGCTCATATCCTCTTACAAACAATAAAGTCATATAAGAAACAATAAATGAGAAGATGCTGTACATGCCAACCCAAAAGAAAAATTTTGGAGTAAAGGCGATAACACCTATTATTAAAAAACTAGCAAACGTTACAATCGGCATTACGTAATACGTTTTCGTCTTGCGCGTTCCAATAACAGAAACGATAAAGATAAGTAATGGACAAATTAATAAGACGAAAATCAATTCATTCATAGGTATGTCCCCTTTTCTAATTGCAGTAATCTGTTTCTCGTAAACGTTTTGAAATAATTACTCTCCTAATATAATTTCGCTAAGTAATAACGAATCCCTCTTGAAAACTGATAATTCATGATGAATTTTACAAGCAAAAAACGTAAGCAAGAGAACACTTGCTTACGTTATAGAATAAACATCGCAACGATCGTGGTGACAATTAAACCGATAACAACCGGTAAAAAGTTTCGGCGTGCAAGTTCAAATGGATCGACTTTACAAATCGCAGCAGCAGGAATAAGTGCCCAAGGAATTAACGTCCCGCCCCCGGTCCATATAGCTGCAATTTGCCCGAGTGCTGTTAATGTAGCTGTTCCATGGCCAAGTGCTGTTCCAAAAAGATTGGCAATGGAACCAGCAAGTGATATACCTGAAAAACCTGATCCATCTAAGCCGGTAATGACACCAACGATGGTTAATGTCCCTGCCGATACATATTGATTTAAAGGAACAGTTTGAGATAAAGCGATGCCTAAGTCGTTAATGATTCCGTGTGAACCTTTCGGTAAATAGTCCCCGATAATTTTTACAAATCCACTATCTCCTAAATAAAAGAGTGCAGCGATAGGAATAACTGGTCCGAAAATTTTAAAGCCAAATTGGAGCCCTTCTATGAAATAATCGGTCGTTTTATTCAGTCCATTTCCTTTGTAGGCGATGAGGGAAATGATGATAATCATAATAACAGTCGTTCCGCCGATAAGTGCAGTTGCGTCGCTTCCTTGTAATTTAAATTGAATCATGCAAAGGATATCAATGATATATATGATAGGGATACAAATAGCGAGCCATTTTTTTATGCGAGAAGATAATGAAGTGAGCGTTTTAGAAGACTCAGTTGATGGAATAGCTTCTTGTATAGATAAGCCTGTATGAAACTCTTTTCGTAAGAAGAAAAAAGCGACAGAAGTTGTCACAATGCCCATAACGATAACGAGTGGAACACTTGCAGATACGATGCTGGAAACAGGGAGACCAGCCGCGTCTGCAGTTAATTTCGGTGCACCTTGAATAACGAAGTCTCCAGATAAGGCGATGCCGTGTCCAAATAAGTTCATAGCAATTGCAACCCCAATTGGAGGAAGGCCGACACGTACAGCAACCGGTAATAAAATAGCTCCCATTAAGGCGACAGCTGGAGAAGGCCAAAAGAAGAAAGAAATGGTCATCATTAAAAGGCCGATAATCCAGTAGGCGAGTGTAGGTGTACGAATCATTTTTGTAAATGGTGAAATCATCGTATCATTTATGCCAGTATGAACGAGTAAATTGCTCATTGATACGATAATGGAGATGATTAATATAGTTGGTAATAGCTCAGTAATGGCGTAAATGAAACTTTGAAAAATTCCGCTAATGGCAAGAGGGATAGAACTTGTTGCAGTTAATGCTAATAAAAAGATAAAAACGATACAAATGATAGTCGTATCTTTTCGGAGAATAAAAAAGGTAATAATAGTGAGTAAACAAATAATGTAGAGAGCGTGTAATAGCGTTAATTCAACTCCCATAACATTCACATCCTTTAGGCATTCGTGTAGTGTATTGTATGAAAGCAGTGAAAGTATGTGAGTATAGGAAAAAGAAAAAAATTTCATGTACTGTAATGGTGAGAACGATAAATGGATGTTACAATACAGTTAATCCTAAAAAATGAATAAAAGAAAGTGCCACCTTATATGGTGGCACTTTCTTATTTTACTGCATGAGCTTTTTGCATCTTTTTAATTAAACGAATTTGTCCACGATGATTGATTTCATCTTCAAAAACGTGAAACCACTTAAAATAGTTATTTGCTGGTTTGTCATACCAAAAGTCTGTCGTTTTAAATAACCATTCATCAGGTAACGATTGAAAAGTCTCGATTGTTTTGGAACGTACTTCTTGTAATGTATTTATGTAAAATTCTATAGCGTTTCCTTTTATTTTCTCACGTCCAAGATCGCCTAATTCAATGCCAGGTAACCAGCGTTCTAATTCAGCCTCCGTTGGTTCACGGTCTTCAAAAGTATGAATCTGGTAGTAAAATTCAATAGCGGCCATATGGTACAATAACATGCCAATTGAATTTGTGTCCTTATCATATAAATAATCAAGTTCCTCAATTGTTAAACCTTCCACCCCTTGCATTGTTGTATAGCGAGCGTAATTCATCATGGAAACAAGATTTGAAAATTCAGGCTGTAACCCATCTATCTTATCAATTACAAAATTCAATTTAAATTCCCCCTCTTAAACGATGACTCCAGAGAAAGAATTCTATGTGCAACGAAAAACTCCTTTAAAAAAGGTCGTGATTTCAACAAGGAATAACAATTAGTTCTCGATTTGATTTTGTAATAACTTCATATCCATCTTTTGTAATGACGATATCATCTTCAATTCTACAACCGCCCCAGTTCGGAATGTAAATACCAGGTTCAACTGTAACAACCATACCTTCTTCTAAAGTAGCCGTACTTTCTTGAGATAAGCGAAGAGGTTCATGTATTTCTAACCCAAGACCGTGCCCAGTAGAGTGGCCAAAGTATTGACCGTATCCATGTTCTGTAATGTAATCCCTCGTTATATCATCGATACTTTTCGCAGTTTCTCCAGGCTTAATCGCTTCAGTCCCACGTTTTAACGCTTCTCGTACAACATTGTATATTTTTTTGAATTCTTCCGATGGTTCCCCTATTGCTACAGTACGTGTTATATCGGAACAATATCCGTCGTAAAGTGCACCGAAGTCTAATGTAACGATATCCCCTCGTTCGATTATTTTATTTGATGCAACTCCATGGGGAAGTGAAGAACGAACGCCTGAGGCTACAATGATTTGGAATGAAGAAGATGTAGCCCCTTTTTTTCGCATGAAAAATTCTAATTCATCTCGTACAGCATTTTCACTTATTCCTGGTTTTAGAAACGTAAGAATGTGGTGAAATGCTTCGTCCGCGATATTAGCTGCAATTTTCATTGTTTCTATTTCAGGCGTGTCTTTAATGATACGAATATTTTCGATAATTTCGCACACTTGAATCATTTCCGCCTGTACGTATTTTTGCAAGTTTTTATATTGTTGCAATGTCATGTTGTTTTCTTCAATTCCAAGTTTTTGAATGTTTAATTTCGATACTTGATGTGCAATTTCTTTTTCTAAATTTCCTTTATGCATAATAATTTCAACATCTTTTATTTGTGATTTCGCTTGATCTACATAGCGGAAATCAGTGATAAAAACAGCTTGATCGGCAGAGATTAAGACGACGCCAGCGCTACCTGTAAAGCCTGTTGCATATTGACGGTTTTCTTTCTTTGTAATAAGTAACCCGTCGATTCCGTAATTATGTAGTTGTTTTTGGATGTTAGTTATTCTTATATTCATTTTAATTCCTCCTTTTTACATTAATAAAGCAAGAATTGTGCCAATATATTTATTTAGAATAAAAGAGAAGAGGGTAGCTGTGTGTCAAAAAAACTAGACGGATGTAAAATAAATATATATAAAATTTTTACAGTAAGTTTTTATGTGAATGAACAATAATGTAAACTTGCAAACAAAATCTTTTTAATTTAAGTATTATATTTTTTGTATAAATAAATTAAAAAATTGGGTTAAGGAATGTGAATGTATGAAGAAATTAAGTAAAGTAATGTCATTTTGTTTGGCCGCTAGTATGCTTGTTATAACGGGGTGTGAAACAAGTGAAAACAAAGTTCAAGTGAATAAAATGATTGACCAGCTTGATGAAGCGCCAGAAGTGACAGAAAAAGAAGCAAAAAAGATTGTAAGAAAGAGTGTAGATGGAATAGCAAATGCGTTTAGTGAGATGGAAAAAGAAAATGGATGGAGCCGAAATAATCCTGGGGATTTAGAGACAGCTAAAAAAGGAGTTAAAGGATTGGTTTCAGAAAAGTTTGTAGAGAATCAAGCTTCCTGAATTGCTTGCTAACTTTAATAGATCGAGAGAGACTGATATGTTACCATTCCCAAATTATTTTCAAACTGAAATAAGATTTTCTTCTTCACAAGATAAAGAAAATTTAACGGTACATACATTAAGTTTAGAAGATGAAATAGGTAATGCGGCCCAAGATTGGGAATTTCATTTGGTGTATAAAGAAGGGGAATGGTTAATGGATAAATGGTCATTCGTTTTTCCTGAAGATTTAAAACTTACAAAAGAAGAAGCAAATAGAATTTTAAAAATGCCAGACGATAAGAATGTGTCATTTGTAAGTGAAGAAAATAGTGGCGATAAGAAATACATATTCAAAGATAGTAACGGATTAATTACTGTAAATGCGAAAACATCTCTTATTTCATACAATGTAGATAAAAATAGGTATGAAAAGGTAACGAAAGAAAGAAATATTCAAGAAATAGAACAAGTACAGAGAAAGGATTCGAGTGCGTATACAGGCTCAAAAGAAGAGAAACAATCGCGAAAAGAATCTTTTTCAAAGATAGATAGAGCAAATATTTTAAGTGAATTAGCTGCTATAGATAAACAAGAAAAACATACGAATGCTATGTCAACCAATGATATAGTAAATGAAATAGAAGGAAATTATGAACTGTGGGATAATAAACTAAATGAAATTTACAGTACATTAAAAAGTACGATGTCACCTGATGCGTTTCAGTCGTTAAAAACGAAACAAATTGCGTGGGTTAAAGAAAAAGAAAGTAAAGTTAAAGCAATTGGTACTGATACAAATAACGGAACGATGAGGCGTATAGAAGCTTCAGAAGAGAAATATAAGATGACAAAAGCAAGATGTTATGAATTAGTAAATGGGTATATGAACTAGTGTGAACGAATATAAAAAATGCGTTGCTTATAAGCAACGCATTTTTGTATTTACGCTTTTAATTTCATTACAATATCAGCATCTGGTGTTACATATACGGTTTGCTGATTGTCGTACGTAACAAAACCAAGTTTTGCACCACTCGGTTTTTTCACATGGCGTATTTTAGTGAAATCAACAGGTACAGAGCTAGACTCTTTCGCTTTACTGTAATAAGCGGCAATTTTGGCAGCTTCTAGTAAAGTTTCTTCAGCAGGCTCTAAAGAACGAATGACAACGTGAGAGCCAGGTATGTCTTTCGTATGTAACCAAATTTCATCACGGCGGGCAAACTTCGTTGTTAAATAATCATTTTGTTTATTGTTTTTACCAACGAAAATCTCTGTGCCATCACTTGCTAAATATTTATCTAATACTGGCTTAGTAGGCTTTTTCTTTGCGTTTTTCGTTTTGCGATTGCGCACATAACCTTCTTCAGCTAATTCCTCACGAATTTCTTCAATATCTTTTGAAGAAGCAGCTTCCATTTGTTGAAGTAAGCTATCAAAATAAAGAATTTCTTCATTGGTTTTTTCAATTTGTTCTTCTACAACAACAACTGAATTTTTTGCCTTTTGATACTTTTGGAAATAGCGTTGTGCATTTTCAGATGGTGTTTTTAAAGGATCTAATGTGATTTTTACAGTTCCGCCATTTTCATCGTAATAATTAACGACCTCAATATCTTTATCGCCTTTTTTCAAAGCGTACATATTAGCTGTAAGTAGCTCTCCAAATAGTTGATATTTATCTGCTTTTCCAGCATCTTGCAGTGTTTTTTCGAGTTTAATGAGTTTTTTCTCGTTTTTATTTTTTTCATTTTGCATAAAGCGTTCTAAATCATGAGCTTGTTGTTTTACACGATCGCGCTCTGCTTTTCCGAAAAAGAAACGATCAAGCAATTCACTAACAGATGAGAACGTCTTATCTTCTCCTTGCAAGTGTGCAAGAGGGAAAAGATAAAAGAATTCTTTCCCATTTGAAGTAGTCATCGCTGGTGAATATGTATGAGTTAATAATGGTTTTTGTATGGAGAAAAATGCATCCGCTAATGCTTTTTCATTTACCATACCAGCTTTTTTCACTACTTCTTTTGCGAATAACGGGGATATTCCCGTAAAGGTGCCGACAAGCTGTTTATCCATGTTTCCAGATAGAAAGTCTAGTGGTCTAATAAATTCATCATTTGTTTCAATCTGAAGTGGGTTAATTTTATGTTGTGCTGGTGGTGCAATATATTCAGCTCCAGCGTATACAGTACGATGGCGGTTTACCGCTAAAGATATGTGTTTTAAGCTATCTAAAATAACGTTTGTTTTCGTATCTACTAAGATAATGTTACTATGTCGGCCCATTATTTCGATTACTAATGTTTTTAATGATTCGTCTCCAATTTCATTCCGACTGCGAACTGTAATTTGAATAATACGTTCTAAGTCAATTTGTTCAATTTTTTCAATAAACCCACCTTCTAAATGTTTACGAAGAAGCATACAAAACATTGGCGGTATTGCTGGTGAATCGTAGTTTTGATTCGTTAAGTGCAGACGCGCATATGTAGGGTGAGACGAAAGAATTAGTTTTTGGTTCTTTCCGTTTGCTCGAATATGTAATAAAATCTCATACTTTGAAGGTTGATATATTTTGGAAATTCTTCCTGTGTAAAGAGAATTTGCAATTTCATGTGTAATTGCTCTTGTAAATAATCCATCGAATGCCATAAATGAACACTCCTTTCTAACTAAAAGTTAATTATAGCATTTTTTTGGACGAGGCTGAATAAGCTTTCAATAGAGTATGTCTGGAATCAGGAGGTCGATGGCAGGATGAACTGGTATGGAATGCGGGCACATGAAGTGGAAGAAAGAACGAATACGAATGTAAAGGTTGGACTTACAGAGAAAGAAGCAGAAGGGCGCGTAAAGAAATTTGGTACTAATGAATTAGAAGAAGCAAAAAGGCCTTCTGCACTAATGGTATTTTTAGCACAGTTTAAAGATTTCATGGTACTCGTTTTGTTTGGAGCAACAATTGTTTCTGCGTTTTTAGGTGAATACATTGATTCTATTGCTATTGTTGCCATTGTTATTATCAATGGTATTCTCGGATTTTTTCAAGAAAGAAAAGCTGAAAAATCATTGGAAGCTTTAAAGGAACTAGCCGCTCCACAAGTTACTGTAATGCGGAATGGAAAGTGGGTAAAAGCACCATCTAAAGCACTTGTTTTAGGTGATATTATTAAGTTTTCCAGTGGTGATCGTATTGGGGCTGATGTGCGTCTTGTTGAAGCATCAAGTTTATATATTGAAGAGTCTGCTTTGACAGGGGAGTCCGTACCTGTACAAAAGAAGGTAGAAGCATTGCAAGGGCAAGATGTTGCAATTGGTGATCAAAAAAATATGGCTTTTATGGGGACAATGATTACGCGAGGATCTGGTACAGGAGTCGTTGTAGCAACTGGTATGAATACAGCGATGGGGCAAATTGCAAATATGTTACAAAATGCAGAGCAAATGGAAACACCACTGCAAAGAAGGTTAGAACAGCTCGGAAAAATATTAATTATTGTGGCTCTTATTTTGACAGCACTCGTTGTATTAGCTGGTGTGTATCAAGGGAATGAAGTATATCATATGTTTTTAGCTGGTGTGTCTCTGGCTGTTGCGGCTATTCCAGAAGGGTTGCCGGCAATTGTTACAGTAGCTTTATCACTTGGTGTACAGCGTATGATAAAAAAGAGAGCAATTGTACGAAAGTTACCAGCCGTAGAAACGTTAGGTTGTGCTTCCGTTATATGTTCTGATAAAACGGGAACAATGACGCAAAACAAAATGATGGTAACACATATGTGGTCAGGCGGAGAACTGTGGAAAGTGACAGGGCAAGGATATGAACCTAACGGCTCTTTTATGAAAGGTGAAAAAGAAGTGAATCCAGCTAAGACAAAAGCACTTTATCAGCTACTTACATTTGGTTCACTATGTAACAATGCAAATATTATTCAAAAGAAAAAGGCGTACGTATTAGATGGAGATCCAACAGAGGGAGCGCTTGTAGCTGCAGCAATGAAAGCTGGGATAACACGTGAGGCATTGAAAGGGAAATTTGAAGTTATTCGTGAATTTCCATTTGATTCAACTCGAAAAATGATGAGTGTTATTGTACGAGATCGAGAGGGGAAAAAGTTTATTGTTACGAAGGGAGCACCGGATGTTCTTTTACAAATGAGTCAAACGATTTTATGGGGGGATAAGCAACAGCCGTTAAGTGAGCTATATAGAAAAGAAGTACAGGCGGCTATTCATAGTTTAGGTAGTCAAGCGCTTCGAACAATTGCAGTTGCGTTTAAACCTTTAAAAATAACGGATTCTATTGAACATGAAAGAGACGTTGAAAGAGATTTTATGTTAGTTGGGATACAAGGTATGATTGACCCACCAAGACCAGAAGTGGCGCAGGCGGTAAAAGAGTGTAAAGAAGCTGGTATTCGAACAGTAATGATTACAGGTGATCATAAAGTGACAGCAATGGCGATTGCTGAACAATTAGGAGTTTTGCCACCAGATGGACGCGTTGTTGAAGGAGTAGAACTCGCGAATATGGATGTGGAGGAATTAGAAAATGTTGTAGAAGATACGTATGTATTCGCTCGTGTATCACCTGAACATAAATTAAAAATTGTTAAGGCACTGCAAAATCAAGGGCATATAGTAGCGATGACAGGTGATGGAGTGAACGATGCTCCAGCTATAAAAACAGCGGATATTGGGATAGCGATGGGGATTACAGGGACAGATGTTGCAAAAGAAGCCTCTTCACTTGTTTTACTAGACGATAATTTTGCTACAATTAAGTCAGCGATTAAAGAAGGAAGAAATATATACGAGAACATACGTAAGTTCATCCGATATTTATTAGCATCAAATGTTGGAGAAATTTTAGTTATGTTATTTGCGATGTTACTTGCATTACCCCTGCCGATGGTTCCTATTCAAATTTTATGGGTGAACTTAGTTACTGATGGTTTACCAGCGATGGCATTAGGTTTGGATAAGGCTGAAGGAGATGTGATGAAGAGAACGCCGCGCCACCCGAAAGAAGGGGTATTCGCTAGAGGGCTTGCGTGGAAAATAATAAGTCGAGGTTTTTTAATTGGGGCAGTGACGTTAGTAGCGTTTATTATTGCGTATAACCAACATCCAAATGAACTGAAATATGCACAAACTGTAGCGTTCGCGACGTTGGTACTTGCTCAGCTTATTCATGTATTTGATTGTCGTAGTGAGCATTCTGTCTTTCATCGTAATCCATTTGGGAACGTGTATTTAGTAGGGGCGGTTATCATTTCATTACTACTCATGCTAGTGGTGATATATTATCCACCGTTACAACCGATTTTTAGCACAATGCCGATACAAGCAAGAGATTGGTTATTAATTGGAGGTTTGTCATCAATTCCGACTTTCTTACTAGTAGGTTCTTTATTAACAGGGAAAAAGGCGAAAAAGAAAAAGCCAATGTTATATAAGAAGGGATTAAACTTGAAATAGTCAATGTTATGAAAATGTGATATAATTTACAGAAGGTAGTAGAGCCTTGTCTCTATTACCTTTTTCATTGAGTTATTTTATGGCTTGGATGTGATAAAAATGATTTCTAGTATGACAGGGTTTGGAAGATCGAAAGTAGAAAGTGATACTTTTCAAATTACAGTAGAAATGAAATCGGTGAACCACCGTTTTTTAGAGATGAGTATTCGACTTCCTAAGCAAATGATGGTATTTGAGGACAAAATTCGTAAAATAATTGCACAGCAAGTTCGACGTGGACGCATTGAAGTGTCTATTAGTATAGCAGGTGAAGGACTTGTTGAAAGAAAATTAAGTGTGAATTGGTCACTTCTTGAGCAGTACCAATCGATGATGGAAGATATAAAAGGAAAGTTTCAATTACAAGATTCTATTACACTCGAGCAATTAATGGCAATGCCAGAAGTAACAGCAATTGAAGAAATAGAAAATGTAAATGAACATTTTGAGAACAGTTTATATGAGGCTGTTCGTCAAGCTGCTCATATGTTGAAAACGATGAGAGATGACGAAGGAGAACGATTACATAAAGATATAGCGTATCGTTTACAAGAGATTAGCAATTGTGTAAATGCAATTATTCCACATGCACCAATTGTTACACAAAAATATCGTGAACGATTAGAAAATCGCTTAAAAGAATTACATAATCAAGAGTTAGATGAACAAAGATTGCTAACAGAAGTCGCAATCTTTGCAGAGCGTTGTGATATTCATGAAGAGTTAGTTCGTTTGCAAAGTCATTTAGAGCAATTTCGTGAAACATTGCAGATTGAAGAGCCTGTTGGAAGGAAAATGGATTTCATCGTGCAAGAGATGCATAGAGAAATTAATACGATTGGTTCTAAGGCAAATGACTTAACAATTTCAAAATATGTTGTAGAAATGAAAAATAACCTTGAAAAAATTCGTGAACAAGTACAAAATATTGAGTAGCTTTCAAAAAATATATAAAGTTATACGTGGTGGAGAAATCGGATAGACTTACTAGGAGGCGCAAACTATGGCCATGCGGTTTTTAAATATTGGATACGGAAATATTGTATCTGCTCATCGAATTATTGCTATTGTAAGTCCGGAGTCAGCTCCTATTAAACGAACAGTACAAGAAGCACGCGAACATAATGCTTTGCTTGATGCTACGTATGGGAGAAAAACAAGGGCGGTTATTGTTATGGATGATGGGCATGTTGTATTAAGTCCAATTCAACCAGAGACGATTGCACATCGTTTGAATAATAAAGAAGATTTAAGTGAGGAAGGGTAGGTTTTACATATTTATGAGAAGTAGAAGAGGATTGCTCATCGTTCTTTCAGGGCCTTCTGGGGTTGGAAAAGGAACGGTTCGTAAAGAGCTGTTTAGCCATGAGGATACACGTTTTCAGTACTCTATTTCAGTAACGACACGTAAGCCGCGTGAAGGTGAAGTAGATGGTGTGGATTATTTCTTTAAAGAAAGAGAAGAATTTGAGGAAATGATTCGTAATGAAAGATTACTTGAGTGGGCTGAGTTCGTAGGTAATTATTACGGAACACCAATTGACTATGTTGAAAAAACATTACAAGAAGGAAAAGATGTATTCTTAGAAATTGAAGTGCAAGGAGCAATTCAAGTTAAGAAAGCTTTCCCAGAAGGTGTATTTATTTTCTTAGCACCTCCAAGTTTATCTGAACTAAAGAGCCGTATTGTCGGACGTGGTACAGAGACTGAAGATGTTATTGAAAATCGTTTAACTGTAGCGAAAGAAGAAATCGAGATGATGGACGCTTACGACTATGTAGTAGAAAACGATCAAGTTGAATTAGCTTGTGATAGAATTAAAGCAATTGTGGTTGGCGAACATTGCCGCCGCGAAAGGGTAGCAAAATATTATAAAGAAATGACGGAGGGTCTATAATTATGTTAAATCCATCAATTGACTCATTACTACAAAAAATCGATTCTAAGTACACATTAGTAACAGTGGCTGCAAAACGCGCACGTGAAATGCAACTTGCTAATAACTGTGTTGTAGAGCAACCTGTTTCTCATAAATGTGTAGGTAAAGCATTAGAAGAAATCGATGCAGAAGCATTAAGCTACGTACCAAGTGAAGATAAAGTAGCTGAATAAGCCTTTGCCTTCGACAAAATAAAACATAGACTTTATAATTTTCTATGTAACGGTAACAACCTATTTACAAGTAGGTTGTTATTTTTTTACGAAAGGAATGAAATATTGGTACT
This sequence comes from Bacillus sp. GC_Bacil_1, assembly GCF_026540675.1. Taxonomy (NCBI): domain Bacteria; kingdom Bacillati; phylum Bacillota; class Bacilli; order Caryophanales; family Bacillaceae; genus Bacillus; species Bacillus sp. GC_Bacil_1. Next base: position 277,619 of record NZ_JALNUG010000003.1, on the reverse strand, counting down.
GACGAGCTGGGAATTCTATTTCAGTATTATAAGTTTGAAAAAGAAAGAGGACGAGTCATATGCTAAAAGGGAAAAAGATACTTCTATGTGTAACAGGAGGCATTGCGGTTTTTAAAGCAGCTGCGTTAACGAGTAAATTGACACAATCTGGCGCGATTGTAAAAGTAATGATGAGTGAGTCGGCAATGAAGTTTGTTACGCCTCTTACATTCCAAGCGCTTTCTCGCCATGATGTATATACGGATACGTTTGATGAGAAAGACTCGGCTGTTATTGCTCATATTGATTTAGCAGATTGGGCGGATGTTGTACTTGTCGCACCTGCTACTGCCAATTGTATTGGAAAGTTAGCTGGTGGTATTGCAGATGATATGATTACAACTACTCTGTTAGCTACTACAGCCCCGGTATGGATTGCGCCTGCTATGAATGTGCATATGTATGAAAATAAAATTGTTCAAAAAAATATGATGACATTGAAAACGCTAGGATATACATTTATTGAGCCTGGGGAAGGCTTTTTAGCATGTGGATATGTAGCGAAGGGACGACTAGAAGAACCTGAAGCGATTATTGCACGGTTAGAGGAAGCTTTCTCAGAACACAAACCATTGCAGGGAAAAAGAATATTAATAACTGCTGGCCCAACACGTGAAAAAGTTGATCCAGTTCGTTTTATGACGAATTTTTCTTCTGGAAAAATGGGGTATGCGATTGCAGAAGTGGCGGCGAATTTAGGCGCTGATGTTATACTCGTTTCAGGACCGACAGCATTAAATCCACCGTTACATGTAACGACAGTGCAAGTGGAATCTGCACAAGATATGTTAGAAGCAGTTCTTCAACATTATCAAAACGTAGACGTTGTCATTAAAACAGCAGCAGTTGCAGATTATCGTCCGAAATATGTTCATGATAATAAAATGAAAAAGCAAAATGGTGATGCTGTCATTGAACTCGAAAGAACGGTGGATATTTTAAAAACGTTAGGTCAGAAAAAGGATAAACAGTTACTTATCGGTTTTGCTGCTGAAACGACAAATGTAGAGGAATATGCAACGAAAAAACTACGTGAGAAAAATGCAGATATGATTGTCGCGAATGATGTAAAAGCGCAAGGAGCTGGATTTGGCACGGATACGAATATTGTAACAATGTATAGAAAAGATGGAAAAGTTATTGAGTTACCACTTTTACTGAAAAAAGAGGTAGCTCGTGAAATATTAAAGCAAATTGAAATGATGTTAGAAGATGATCGTTTATGAAATTTGCAAGTGTAATTGTTGATGTACCTGCCCGTCAGACAGATCGACCATTTGATTACATTATCCCTGAAAAATGGGAAGATATTGTACAGACAGGAATGCGTGTAGTAGTTCCGTTTGGGCCAAGGAAATTACAAGGTTTTATTATTGGGATTAAAGATTCGGTGGATGTAGAAAGTAAGAAGTTAAAGACAATCCATGAAATATTAGATGTAACACCGGTTTTAAATGATGAATTATTAAAGCTTGGATATTGGCTTACAAGTGAAACGTTATGCTACATGATTTCAGCTTTTCAAGTGATGCTTCCAACTGCGATAAAAGCAACGTATAAAAAACGTCTACAAATTTGTAAGCAGGAAGAAATAGCATCTGAAATACTATATTTATTTCAGGATAAAGAAGCAATTGATTTTGAAGTAATCGAGCAGCAGCCACATTTATACCGGACTATTCAACAAGAAATTAAAAATGGTACGGTTGAAGTCGTTTATCAAGTGAAAGATAAAGTACAAAAGAAGAAGCAAAGAGTTGTTCAGCCGGAGTTGCCAGAAGATAAATTGGAATTAGCGGCATTTGAACTGAAAAGTAAAAAACAACAAGATGTACTTTATTATTTTGTGGAAAATTATAAAAGTGTACCGTTGAAAATAATTACAGAAGAGTTACAAATAACAGATGCTCCAATAAAAGCACTTGTTAAAAAGGGCTTCATTTCAGAAAATTATGTGGAAGTATACCGAAATCCGTATGACGATGATGATTTTGAACAAACGAAACCATTTCCACTTACGGAGGAACAAAAACAAGTTATTACACCGATTTTATCATCAATTACAAATGAAACTTATAATCCATTTTTACTATATGGTGTTACAGGAAGTGGAAAGACAGAAGTATATTTACAATCTATAGCAGCAGTGCTCGAGAAAGGAAAAGAAGCTATCGTTCTTGTTCCTGAAATTGCACTAACGCCCCAAATGGTGGATCGTTTTAAAGGTAGGTTTGGCTCGCAAGTTGCAGTTCTTCATAGTGCGTTGTCTGTTGGAGAAAAGTATGACGAGTGGCGTAAGATTTTAAGAAAAGAAGTGAAAGTTGTAGTTGGTGCGCGTTCAGCCGTTTTTGCGCCTTTTGAGAATTTAGGGATTATTATTATTGATGAAGAGCATGAATCAAGTTACAAACAAGAAGATAATCCGAGGTATCATGCAAGAGATGTAGCTATCTGGAGAGGGCAATATCATAAATGTCCTATCGTTCTTGGTAGTGCGACACCAACACTTGAATCGTTTGCAAGGGCGAAAAAAGGTGTTTATGAACTACTAACAATGGAAAAACGTATGAATGAACAAGCTTTACCAACGGTAGAGATTGTTGACATGCGAGAAGAACTTCGTGACGGGAATAGATCAATGTTTTCTAAGGCGCTGCATGAAAAAATAGCAGATCGATTAGAAAAGAAAGAACAGATGGTACTATTTTTAAATAGAAGAGGTCATTCTACATTTGTTATGTGCCGTGATTGTGGGTATGTTGTACAATGTCCGCATTGTGATATTTCATTGACATATCATAAAATGAATCATCGTTTAAAATGTCATTATTGTAGTTATGAAGAAAATATGCCAACTGAGTGTCCTGCTTGTCAAAGTACATACATTCGTTTCTTTGGTACAGGTACACAAAAGGTAGAAGAAGAAATTACAAAACTATTTCCAGAGGCGCGAGTCATTCGAATGGATGTAGATACGACAAGTCGAAAAGGAATGCATGAAAAATTATTAAAGGCATTTGGGGAAGAAAAAGCAGATATATTACTTGGAACACAAATGATTGCTAAAGGATTAGATTTTCCGAAAGTAACTCTTGTTGGGGTTTTAACTGCAGATACGATGCTTCACTTACCTGATTTTCGGGCAAGTGAAAAGACATATCAGTTATTGACGCAAGTAAGTGGACGAGCGGGTAGACATGAATTGCCAGGGGAAGTTGTGATTCAAACGTATACGCCAGAACATTACAGTATAGAGTTAGCAAAGAACCAACAATATGATGTGTTTTTTGACCAAGAAATGCAAATGAGGCGAACAAGACAATATCCCCCATATTACTATGTTGTACTCATAACCGTATCTCATCCAGAATTATTAAAAGCGGTGCAAGTGACGGAAAAAATTGCCTCGTATTTACGAACGCATTGCTCACAGCAAACAATGGCGTTAGGACCAGTTGCTTCAGCAATTCCAAGGATAAAAGATAGATATCGTTATCAATGCATGATAAAATACAAACGGGAACCAAACTTAAAGAACGTGCTCAAAATGGTAAATGAACATTATCAAGCAGAAATGCAAAAAGAGCTACAAATCTCAATTGATTTTAATCCAACAATGTTAATGTAGCGGAGGGAAATATGGCAGTTTTAGAAATAATAAAGCATCCAAATGAAGTGTTAGAAACACCATGTGAAAGAGTAATTAACTTTGATAAAAAGTTAGTGAAATTGTTGAAAGATATGCATGAAACAATGTTAATTGCGGACGGAGTCGGTTTAGCTGCGCCTCAAGTAGGTGTAAGCTTGCAAGTAGCGGTTGTTGATGTCGATGATGATACTGGGAAAATCGAGTTAATCAATCCATCAATATTAGAAAAACGTGGTGAACAAGTAGGTCCCGAAGGCTGTTTAAGCTTCCCGGGACTTTATGGTGAAGTAGAACGTGCCGATTATATTAAAGTAAGAGCGCAAAATCGCCGTGGGAAAGTATTTTTATTAGAAGCGGAAGGATTTTTAGCGCGTGCAATTCAACATGAAATCGATCATTTACACGGTGTTTTATTTACATCGAAAGTGACAAGATATTATGAAGAAAACGAACTAGAATAGGTGTTAAAAGGAGCGGTTTTTAAATGATAAAAGTAGTGTTTATGGGAACACCGGACTTTTCAGTGCCGGTGCTTCGTCGTCTTATTGAAGATGGCTATGAGGTAGTAGGTGTTGTGACGCAACCTGATCGTCCAGTAGGTAGAAAAAAAGTATTAACACCTACACCTGTTAAAGTTGAAGCGGAAAAACATGGTATCCCTGTGTTACAGCCGTTAAAAATTCGTGAAAAAGATGAATATGAAAAAGTATTGGCATTAGAGCCAGATTTAATTGTAACAGCTGCATTTGGTCAGATTGTACCAAATGAAATTTTAGAAGCACCGAACTATGGATGTATTAATGTCCACGCTTCTTTACTTCCTGAACTTCGTGGTGGTGCACCAATTCATTATGCAATTATGGAAGGTAAAGAAAAAACTGGTATTACAATTATGTATATGGTAGAAAAATTGGATGCTGGTGATATCTTAACGCAAGTGGAAGTGGAAATTGAAGAGCGTGAAACGACAGGCTCATTATTTGATAAATTAAGTGAAGCTGGAGCACACCTTCTATCTAAAACAGTACCTTTATTAATTCAAGGTAAGTTAGAACCGATTAAACAAAACGAAGAAGAAGTAACGTTTGCTTACAATATAAAACGTGAACAAGAGAAAATTGATTGGACAAAAACAGGTGAAGAAGTATACAATCACATTCGCGGATTGAATCCATGGCCAGTTGCTTATACAACTTTAGCAGGACAAGTTGTTAAAGTATGGTGGGGAGAAAAAGTGCCTGTAACTGAACCGGCTGAAGCAGGTACGATTGTTGCAATCGAAGAAGATGGTTTTGTTGTAGCAACTAGTAATGAAACAGGTGTTAAAATTACTGAATTGCAACCTTCTGGTAAAAAGCGTATGAGTTGTTCACAATTTTTACGTGGAACAAAACCTGAAATTGGAACGAAGTTAGGAGAAAATGCATGAGACAAAATGTTCGTGAATTAGCTCTTGATGGTTTAATTCAAGTGGAAAAAAGTGGTGCATATAGCAACTTACTTTTAAATAATCTAATTGAAAAAAGTGCAATTGATAGAAAAGATATTGGTTTATTAACTGAAATTGTATATGGAACGATTCAACGTCGTGACACATTAGATTATTATTTACAGCCTTTTTTAAAAAAGAAGGTTGAGGCGTGGGTAAGAGTATTGCTTCGCTTATCTTTATATCAAATGATTTATTTAGACCGAGTGCCAGAAAGAGCGGCTATTCATGAAGCGGTTGAGATTGCAAAGCGTCGCGGGCATAAAGGAATTGCTGGTATGGTGAACGGTGTATTACGTTCGATTCAGAGAGAAGGTGTACCTTCTGTAGATGAAATCAAGGATCCAGTAGAACGTCTTGCAATTGCGACGAGTCATCCAGTTTGGCTTGTACAAGAGTGGACTTCTGCATATGGCTTAGAAACTGCAGAGAAAATGTGCGAAGTAAACATGTTACCACCTGTACCAACAGCACGTGTGAATGTTGATAAGGTAACGGTAGAAGAAGCGATTGAGTTGTTGGCAAGTGAAGGTATAGAAGCAAAACGTGGTGACTTGTCAGATGATGCAATTCAGATTGAAAGAGGAAATGTAGCGCATACAGAAGCGTTTAAAAAAGGATTTCTTTCTATTCAAGATGAAAGTTCTATGCTTGTAGCACGCGCTTTAGAACCGAATACGGGAGATGCAGTTCTTGATAGTTGTGCTGCTCCAGGCGGAAAAACAACGCATATCGCGGAACGATTAAAGGGAACTGGTAAGGTCATGTCCCTTGATTTACATGCACACAAAGTACGTTTAATTAAACAGCAAGCAGAGCGACTTGGTCTAGAAAATGTCGAAACAAAAGCGCTAGATGCTAGAAAAGTGCAAGAGCACTTTGCAAATGAAACGTTTGATAAAATATTGGTAGATGCACCGTGTTCTGGATTTGGTGTAATTAGACGTAAGCCTGATATTAAGTTAGGAAAAGATAAAGGCGATAGTGAAAGATTATCGACGATTCAACTTGCGCTACTAGAAAAAATAGCACCATTATTAAAACAAGGCGGTCGTCTTGTTTATAGTACGTGCACAATTGAGAAAATAGAAAATGAACAAGTAATAGATAAATTTTTAAAAGAACATCCTGAATTTGAATGGGATACTACGATAAAAGAACGTATGCCAGAAAAATTAAGTCCGTATATTAATGAAGGTCAAGTACAAATTTTACCGCATTATTTTGCAACGGATGGCTTTTATATTGCTTGTTTAAGGAAGAAGGTGTAGCATCATGGAAACAACTGTAAGAAAACAAAAGAAAAATGTAGAAACGAAGAAACCATCAATTTACTCTTTACAACTTCATGAAATGCAAGATTGGTTAAAGGAACAAGGAGAACCGAAGTTCCGCGCTGGACAAATTTTTGACTGGCTATATAAAAAACGTGTAAAAAATTATGAGGATATGTCAAACCTTTCTAAAGGATTGCGTGATAAATTGTCGAATTCCTTTGATATTACTACTTTAAACACGTTAGTAAAACAAACGTCTTCAGATGGAACGATTAAATTCCTATTCCAATTATATGACGGATATTCTATTGAAACGGTATTAATGCGACATGAATATGGAAATTCCATTTGTGTAACAACGCAAGTTGGTTGTCGTATTGGATGTACGTTCTGTGCTTCGACACTTGGTGGACTAAAACGAAACCTAGAAGCTGGAGAAATCGTAGCGCAAGTAGTAGAAGTTCAGCGTGCGCTTGATGAAACAGAAGAACGTGTAAGTTCTCTTGTTGTTATGGGAATTGGAGAACCATTTGATAACTACGATAATTTAATGGGATTCTTACGCATCACTAACCATGAAAAAGGACTTCATATTGGTGCTAGACATATGACTGTTTCGACGAGTGGAATTATCCCGAAAATTTATAAGTTTGCTGAAGAAGAACTACAAATTAATTTTGCGATTTCATTGCATGCTCCAAACTCAGAATTACGTTCAAAGTTAATGCCGATTAACCGTGCTTATAAATTACCGGATTTAATGGAAGCTATTAAATACTATGTAAATAGAACAGGGCGCCGTATTACTTTTGAATATGGATTATTTGGAGGAGAAAATGACCAAGTTGAGCACGCTGAAGAGCTTGCTGCGCTCTTAAAAGGTGTAAAATGTCATGTAAACTTAATCCCGGTAAACTACGTACCTGAACGTGATTATGTACGTACACCACGTGAGCAAATTTTCTTGTTCGAGAAAACGTTAAAAGATCGTGGAGTGAATGTAACGATTCGCCGTGAACAAGGTCATGATATTGACGCAGCCTGCGGTCAGTTGCGTGCGAAGGAGCGCAAAGAAGAGACGAGGTGACGAGATGAAAGCCGTATTTCTATCGGATAAAGGAAAAGTTCGTCAACATAATGAAGATAGTGCAGGAGTTTTTCACAATTTAGATGGAAATGTTTTAGCGGTAGTAGCAGATGGAATGGGAGGTCATCGAGCTGGTGATGTAGCTAGCTCGATGGCCATTCAATTATTCCATGATTATTGGAAGCAAACGCATAATATGAATGAACCGAAAAAAGTAGAACAATGGTTACATACTAGTGTTGGGATTATTAATGAGCGCATATATGAATACGCTCAGCAAAATGTAGAATGTAATGGTATGGGAACAACGCTTATAATAGCTGTTTGTACACCAAGTTTTGTGACGATAGGGCATATAGGAGATAGTCGTTGCTATATGGTATCAGAAGGAGAAATGACGCTTGTAACGGAAGATCATTCGCTTGTAAATGAGCTTGTGAGACATGGTGAAATTTCAAAGGAAGATGCAGAGTATCATCCGAAAAAGAATGTGTTATTAAGAGCGCTAGGAACAGAAGAAAAAGTTGGATTAGATGTTAAAACGTTGGTGCTTGAGGAAGATGATCAATTACTTCTTTGCTCTGATGGGTTATCAAACAAAGTTTCTATTGATGATATGCAACAAATTTTACAGTTAAATGAACAGCTTGAAGGTAAAGGGCAGCGTCTCATTCAATTGGCGAATGATCGCGGTGGAGAAGATAATATCACACTTGTTCTTATTGATTATGCGGGTTCGACAAACGAAAGTAGGTGAAGTGCAACGTGCTGATTGGAAAACGCTTAAATGACCGTTATAAGCTGCTGAAAATGATTGGTGGTGGCGGAATGGCCAATGTATATTTAGCTCATGATGATATACTTGGCCGAGATGTAGCGGTAAAAATATTAAGACTCGACTACTCAAATAACGAAGAGTTTATTAAACGTTTCCATCGAGAAGCGCAGTCTGTTACAACGTTGTCGCATCCAAATATTGTGAATATGTATGATGTCGGAGAAGAAGATGGTATATATTATCTTGTCATGGAATATGTACCCGGGCAAACATTGAAGCAATACATAATTGAGCGAGGTATGTTACCTATAGGAGAAGCTCTTGATATTATGGAGCAGTTAACATCCGCCATGGCACACGCCCATCATTTTGAAATTGTGCATCGTGATATAAAGCCGCACAATATTTTAATTCGAGCTGATGGAATAATAAAAGTAACAGATTTTGGAATTGCGACAGCTACAAGTGCAACAACAATTACACATACAAATTCAGTACTGGGTTCAGTCCATTATTTATCACCAGAACAGGCACGTGGTGGGATAGCAAATAAACAATCGGATATTTATTCTCTTGGAATAGTTATGTTTGAATTGTTAACAGGAAGACAACCGTTTTCTGGCGAATCTGCTGTTGCTATAGCTTTAAAACATTTACAAAGTGAAATCCCATCACCAAAAAGATGGAATGAAAATATTCCGCAAAGTGTTGAAAATATTATATTAAAGGCAACTGCAAAAGATCCTTTCCATCGATATCAATCTGCCAATGCGATGAAGCGAGATATTGAAACTGCGCTATATCCAGAGAGGATAAATGAGCAACCATTTTACATACCAGAAGATATGGAAGCGACGAAAGCGATTCCGATTATTCAACAAGAACAATTATTTGAAAATGTAAGTGATGAAACGATTGTTTTAAAAGGGAGTAAGGTGGAAGAACCGATAAGAGCAGAAGCAGCTGAGTTAGATAAGAAGAAAAAACGGAGTAACAAGTGGCTTAAAGTTTTAATTTCAACATTTTTATTTTTAGCAATAGGAATAACATTAGCGCTTACGGTTATTCCAGGATTATTTATTCCGAAAGATGTGAAAGTTCCTGATGTGGCTGGTATGAAATACACGACAGCTGTAAATACGTTAGTAGAAAAGGGCTTTGAGGTGACGGAGCCTAATATTGTATATACAGATGATATTGAAGTTGGGGATGTAATAAAAACGGAACCTGTAGCAGGAAGAGTCGTAAAAGAAAACGCTAAAATTACTATCTATCAATCAGGTGGAAAAAAGAAAAGTAAGATGGCGAATTTCACAGGGAAAAACTTTGAGAGTGTAAAAGCTGAGTTAGAAGAAAAATATAAACAAGTTACAGTAAATTATATTGAAAATGATAAGCCGAAAGGTGAAATTGTAGAGCAAATTCCGACGCCTGATCAAATGGTTATAGAAGCGGAGCAAGAACTGAAAATCTGGGTAAGTAAAGGTCCTTATCAAATTAGACCAGGTGACTTTTCGGGGTGGACTGAAAATAGTGTAACTGGTTATTTGAATGAGAGAAAACTAACGTCAGATATAAAACGAGAGTATTCAGATTCAGTCGAAAAAGGACTTGTAATTTCGCAATTTCCAAAACCAGGTACACCATTAAAAGAGGGAGATAAAGTAACTATTATTATCTCTGATGGTCAAAAGCCTAAAGTGACTAAAACGGTAAAAGTGGACAATATCTCTATCCCATATGAGCCTGCTGTAACAGGTGAAAAAAAGCCGCAAACAATAGAAATTTATAAAGAAGACATGCAGCAAAAAATGGATAGACCGGTTGAAACGAGAACAATTACTGAATCAGCGACTATTTCTTTAGAATTTGTAATTCAAGAAGGTTCAAAGGGACACTATAAAATTGTACGAGATGGAGTAACGATTATTGATAAAGAAGTACCATATCCAACTTAATAATAGTGAAAGTCTACTTATTATTATTATTATTATTATTATTATTATTATTGCCTGTTATGCTGTCTACAAAGTGGACGGTATAGCAGGCAAAAATATATGATTCAAAAAGCTAGTAAAGTGATGCAGCTGTAATTATTTTTTTGCATTTAATGGGAAATTTAATGTATATTAGCGAAAGTATATATGGTAGGTTTTGAAATCGTTATTTGGAAAATTTAAATCCATTCATTTTTAAATTCAGCATCACCTTATACAAAAAAAGGAGAATTCTATGCCAGAAGGAAAAATTATAAAAGCTTTAAGTGGGTTTTATTACGTGCAGCATGAAGAAGGGGTTACGCAATGTCGTGGGCGAGGTGTATTTAGAAAAAATAAAATTACACCACTTGTAGGAGACCAAGTTGTTTTTCAGGCAGATAATCCAACTGAAGGTTATGTGCTTGAAGTGTTTGATCGAAAAAATGAACTTGTTAGACCTCCTATTGCTAATGTCGATCAAGCGATCCTTGTGTTCTCTGCAGTAGAACCAGATTTTAATCCTGGACTGTTAGATCGATTTTTAGTGCTGATTGAATATCATAACATTAAACCAATTATTTGTATTAGCAAGATGGATTTAGTAGATGAAAAGATGAAAGCAACTGTTGAAGCATATGCGAATGATTATCGTGAGATGGGTTATGATGTTTTATTTACTTCTATTAATACGTCAGAAAGTATTGATATATTAAAACCATACTTAGAAAATTGTGTTTCTGTCGTTGCGGGTCAATCTGGTGTTGGGAAATCTTCAATGCTTAATGTGCTACGTCCAGAATTAGAGCTGAAAACAAATGATATATCCTCCCATTTAGGACGCGGGAAGCATACGACAAGACACGTAGAATTAATTGCAATTGGGAGTGGACTAGTAGCGGATACACCGGGTTTTAGTTCACTAGATTTCATTGATATAGAAGTAGAAGATCTTACATATTGTTTTCCAGAGTTGAAAGAAGCGAGCCAATACTGTAAATTTAGAGGGTGTACACATCTTTCTGAACCGAAATGTGCTGTGAAAGCTGCGGTTGAAGAAGGGAAGATTACAGAATATCGCTATAAGAACTATAAACAATTCGTAGAAGAAATTAGAGAGAGAAAGCCGAGGTATTAGTTATGATTAAAATTGCACCATCGATTTTATCAGCAGATTTTTCAAAATTAGGGGAAGAGATTAAAGATGTAGAAAAGGGCGGAGCGGATTACATTCACGTTGACGTAATGGATGGACACTTCGTACCAAATATTACGATTGGACCATTAATTGTAGAAGCTATCCGTCCAATTACATCATTACCATTAGATGTACATTTAATGATTGAAAATCCTGATAACTATATCCCGACTTTCGCACAAGCGGGAGCGGATATTATTACTGTTCACGTAGAGGCGTGTCCACATCTGCATCGTACAATTCAGTTAATTAAATCTCACGGTATTAAAGCGGGCGTTGTATTAAATCCACATACGCCAGTTTCAGTGATTGAGCATGTATTAGAAGATATAGATATGGTATTACTTATGACAGTAAACCCTGGATTTGGTGGACAGAAGTTTATCCATTCTGTATTACCGAAAATTAAACAAGTTGCAGACATGGTGAAAGAGCGCAATCTAGAAGTAGAAATTGAAGTTGATGGTGGTGTAAATGCTGAAACAGCAAGACTTTGTGTGGAAGCAGGAGCAAATGTACTTGTAGCTGGATCAGCAGTATACAATCAAAAAGACCGCGGTGAAGCAATTCGCGTAATTCGTGGGTAGTGATGAACTTTTATCCTAGTAAGGTATTCATAGGATAGGGTAAAAATATGTAAAAAGGCAATCTACCGAATGGCAGATTGCCTTTTTACAATGGAAGGGGAAGAAAAAATGATTATTCATATTTTGGCAGGAGGACCTTCGGAATATTGCGCAGATTTTGCTCGATATGAGAATGAGGAAGTAGTGTGGGCTGCGGTTGATAGGGGAGTATACCGTCTATTAAAGAAAGGGATTACCCCGGCTGTTGCGTTTGGAGATTACGATTCAGTTACTGAAGAAGAATTAGTATGGATGGGACAGCAAACGAACGAATTACATGTTGTTCCGCGGGAAAAAGATCAAACGGATTTAGAAATTGCAATCAACTGGGCATTAGGACAGAAGCCGGCACTAATTCGTATTTTTGGTGCTACCGGTGGAAGACTTGATCACGGTTTGGCAAATATACAAATGCTTTTAAAAGGGTTAGAAGTAGAGATAGAAATGTGTATTTTGGACAATAAAAATGAAATAACAGTTAAAAAAGTGGGTACACATATAATTGAAGGAAATAAAAATTTTCCTTATGTATCTTTTGTACCAGTTACTGAAATAGTGGAAGGGATTACATTGTTTGGTTTTAAGTACCCTCTTACTAATAAAACAATAGAGTGGGGATCAACACTTTGTATTAGTAACGAACTCGTTGAGGAAAAAGGTACTTTTTCATTTACTTCTGGCATATTAATGTTGATAAGAAGCACTGATTGAAGAAACAATTTTGCTCCTTACATCATATAGTGACCAAGTGGAGTAATGGGGATTAGGAGGGAAACCATGAGATTTTATACAATTAAGTTACCTAAATTTCTTGGTGGAATTGTTCGTGCAATGTTAAATACCTTCAAAAAAGATTAAAAAAAGCACCTATCACCGGTGCTTTTTCCATTGTTATAGTAAAAAAAGAGCCTATCGGCTCTTTTTTTTATTATTAAACACGTTCGATTTTGCCAGATTTTAATGCTCTAGCAGAAACGTAAACACGTTGAACTTTTCCGTCGATGCGTACGCGAACTTTTTGAAGGTTAGCGCCCCACTTACGTTTTGTAGCGTTCATTGCGTGAGAACGAGAGTTACCAGAACGAGCTTTTCTTCCAGTAATAGCACAAACACGAGCCATTTATATTTCCCTCCCTTGATACCTTACCATACGTAATTTTTCAATGTTAGTCTTTTATGCGATGCTAAAAACACTACTATAATTTAACACAACTAAAAAGAGAATGCAACACCGTAGAAAAAAGAAATCAAGAAAATTTACTTGACACTATATGTCAATGAAGAAAAGTTAAAATCCATAAAAATTGCTTGACATATTATAGTGGTACATGTTGTATAATAACAATGGACTATTTTGCTCATCATAAAAAAGTGTAATTTAAAACATAAAATATGAGAGTGAAAAGAAAGAACGATGGAATTTTCTTTAAAAAGATTATATGATAGTAACTAAAGTAGTCTAGCTCACTTTCACCATTTATGAAGGGGGAAACGAGATGTCAATTGAAATTAAAACGAAGTACGGTCAAATTGATATTAGTACAGATGTAATTGCAACAATTGCTGGAGGTGCCGCGGTAGATTGCTACGGTATCGTAGGTATGGCATCAAAAAATCAGTTAAAAGATGGATTAACAGACATTTTACGAAAAGAAAACTTCACTAGAGGTGTTATTGTTCGTAAAGATGAAGATGAAGTACATATTGATATGTATATTATTGTGAGCTATGGTACGAAAATTTCAGAAGTGGCACATAATGTGCAGACGAAAGTGAAATATACATTAGATCAAACTGTAGGACTAGCAGTAGATTCTGTAAACATCTACGTACAAGGAGTTAAAGTAATAAACTTGTAATGTGCATTAAGGAGGAAAATCTGTGTCAATTCAAAAAATTGATGGAAAACGTTTATCACAAATGATCATGCAAGGAGCGAATAATTTAACAAATAATGTTCAGCTTGTTGATGCATTAAACGTATTTCCAGTTCCAGATGGCGATACCGGTACAAACATGAACTTATCTATGACTTCAGGTGCGCGTGAAGTGAAAGCAAATCCTTCACAGCATGCTGGTAAAGTCGGCGTAAGTTTAGCAAAAGGATTATTAATGGGAGCTCGTGGTAACTCTGGAGTTATTCTATCTCAGTTGTTCCGTGGTTTCTCTAAATCCATTGAACAAAAAGAAGAATTAACAACAGTTGATTTTGCTGCAGCACTAGAAGCTGGAGTAGAGGCGGCTTATAAAGCGGTTATGAAACCGATTGAAGGAACGATTTTAACGGTTGCAAGAGAAACGGGTAAATATGCAGTAACAGTTGCGAAAAAACAGCGCGACTTTGTTTTGTTTATGGAAGACGTTGTGAAAGAAGCAAACGCATCGTTAAATCGTACGCCAGATTTATTACCTGTATTAAAACAAGTTGGCGTTGTAGATAGCGGTGGTAAAGGTCTTGTAGTGGTATACGAAGGATTTTTAGCTGACTTAAAAGGAGAAACGATTTCTTCTGATGCACCGACGCAAACATCTATGAATGAGATGGTACGCGCAGAACATCACCGTAGTGTACAAAGCCAATTGAGTACAGAAGATATTAAGTATGGATATTGTACGGAGTTCATGGTGAAATTAGAGGCTGAAAAGGTGAAAGAGCATAATTTCTCTGAACAAAAATTCCGTGAAGATATTAGTGTATATGGTGATTCTCTACTAGTTGTGTCTGATGATGAAATTGTAAAAGTTCATATCCACGCAGAACATCCTGGAGACGCTATGAACTACGGGCAAAAATACGGTAGTTTAATTAAGATTAAAGTAGAAAATATGCGTGAACAGCATACTGCTTTATTAGATGAACCTGCTATGGTTCCTGAACAACCAGCTCAATCGAAAGAAAAACAACCATATGGTATCGTAACTGTGGCAATGGGGTCTGGTATTAAAACTTTATTTGAGAGCATCGGCGCAACGAAAGTTATCGAAGGTGGTCAAACGATGAATCCAAGTACGGAGGATATCGTGAAGGCAATTGAAGAAGCGAATGCTGAAAAAATCATTATTTTACCGAATAACGGAAATATTGTAATGGCAGCAGAACAAGCGGCATCAGTTGTAGATCAAGAAGTTATTGTTGTTCGTTCGAAAACAGTTCCTCAAGGTATGGCAGCAATGTTAGCATTTAACCCAGTTGGAACGTTAGAAGAGAATGAAGAAAACATGCAAGAAGCTTTATCTCATGTGAAAACAGGTCAAATTACGTATGCTGTACGTGATACGGAAATTGATGGTGTAGCAATTCAAAAAGATGACTTCATGTGTATTGCAGATGGAAAAATTGTATCTACAAATGCTGAAAAAGTAGGAGCTGCGAAGCAATTACTAGAAGCGCTTATTGATGAAGATTCTGAAATCGTAACGATTCTACAAGGTGAAGATGCAACTGACGAAGAAGTAGCGGAGTTAGTTGAATTTGTAGAAGAGAAATTTGAAGATGCAGAAGTAGAAGTGCATGCTGGAAACCAACCAGTGTATTCTTTCATCTTCTCTGTAGAATAAGATAAGATTCGTTTTGAAAATAAATGGATTACTTACTTGCTAATGGATAAGAAGTAGTAATATGAAGTTTATTACTAGTTTTTATTCAAAAGGCTAGCATATTGAAGAGAGAAAAGAGCCTTGCTGCTAATAGTGAGGCTCTTTTTTACTTGTTTTATATAAGGGATTTGAGTAGTTTCTCTTAGAATGCCTATGATAGAATATATAAGGTGAAAGAGAGCGATTACAGATGCTAATTGGTACTCAAATAAAATGCAATAAAGAAAATAATGTGACGGGGTGTGAGAATCTTGAATGATGTTGTACAAGTTCCTGTTACGGATGTAAAGGGGATCGGAGGAGAAACATCTGAGTTACTACATGAGATGGGGATTTATACAGTTTCTCATCTATTAGAACATTTTCCGTACCGTTATGAAGATTATGCGATGAAAGATCTTGCTGAAGTAAAGCATGATGAACGTGTAACGATTGAAGGGAAGGTCCATAGTGCTCCTTTGCTGCAATATTATGGTAAGAAGAAATCGCGTCTAACAGTTCGTGTTCTCGTCGGTCGTTATTTAATTACGGCGGTATGTTTTAATAGGCCTTACTATAAGCAAAAATTAACGTTAGATGAAACGGTAACGATTACTGGTAAATGGGATCAACATCGTCAAACAATTGCTGTATCAGAACTTCATTTTGGGCCAGTTGTACGTCAACAAGAAGTGGAGCCTGTTTACTCAGTAAAGGGGAAACTTACAGTAAAACAGATGCGTCGTTTTATTGCTCAAGCGTTAAAGGAATATGGAGATTCTATAGTCGAAGTGTTACCGGATGGTTTGTTAGGCCGGTATAAATTATTACCAAGATATGAAGCACTTAAGGCTTTGCATTTTCCGGTAGGACAGGAGGATTTAAAGCAAGCGCGTCGCCGTTTTGTATATGAGGAATTTTTCTTATTTCAGCTGAAAATGCAAACACTGAGGAAAATGGAGAGGGAAAATTCAAAAGGGACGAAGAAAGAGATTCCGTCAGTAGAATTACAAGAATTTATCGATGCATTGCCGTTCCCGTTAACTGGTGCGCAGCGCCGAGTTGTAGATGAAATTTTAAAAGATATGACATCTCCTTATCGGATGAACCGACTATTACAAGGTGACGTTGGTTCTGGGAAAACAGTTGTTGCTGCGATTGGCCTTTATGCATCGAAATTAGCTCATTATCAAGGTGCTTTAATGGTTCCTACAGAAATTTTAGCTGAGCAACATTATCAGTCGCTTGCTGAAACGTTTTCGCATTTTGGTATGAAGGTGGAACTGCTAACAAGTTCTGTTAAAGGTGCAAGACGCCGAGAAATTTTAGCGAAGTTAGAACAAGGAGAAATAGATATTCTTGTTGGAACGCACGCTTTAATTCAAGATGAAGTTATATTTCATAGGTTGGGTCTCGTTATTACAGATGAACAGCATCGATTTGGTGTAGCGCAGCGCCGAGTTTTACGGGAGAAAGGTGAAAGTCCAGATGTATTATTTATGACAGCGACACCAATTCCGCGTACGCTTGCAATTACTGCATTTGGAGAGATGGATGTTTCGATAATCGATGAGATGCCAGCAGGTAGAAAGGTGATTGAAACATACTGGGCAAAACATGATATGTTAGATCGCGTCCTCGGTTTTGTTGAGAAGGAAATAAAAAAAGGAAGACAGGCATACGTTATTTGTCCTCTAATTGAAGAATCTGAGAAACTTGATGTGCAAAATGCTATCGACTTACATAGTATGCTGACGCATCATTACCAAGGGAAATGCCAAGTTGGATTGATGCATGGGAGATTATCGTCTCAGGAAAAAGAAGAGATAATGGGTCAGTTTAGTGAAAATAAAGTGCAAATTCTTGTATCGACAACAGTTGTTGAGGTGGGTGTGAACGTACCAAATGCGACTGTGATGGTTATTTATGATGCAGAACGTTTCGGTTTATCGCAGCTTCATCAGCTTAGAGGGCGTGTCGGGCGTGGTAGTGAACAATCATATTGTTTATTAATAGCAGACCCTAAATCAGAAACAGGAAAAGAAAGAATGCGCATAATGACTGAAACAAATGATGGATTTGTATTGTCAGAAAAAGATTTAGAATTACGAGGTCCTGGAGATTTCTTTGGGAGTAAGCAAAGTGGCTTACCAGAATTTAAGGTTGCTGACATGGTACACGATTATCGAGCGTTAGAAACAGCAAGGCAAGATGCGGCGATACTAGTAGATTCAGAAGCATTTTGGCACAATGATCAGTACGCTGCCTTGCGTACGTATCTTGATGGGACAGGTGTGTTCCAAGGAGAGAAGCTCGATTAAAGGGAGTCAACAAAAATTTTTGTTGCATTCTACTTTTAATGATTATATACTACTGTTAGTACCTAGTCATAAAAATGGATGGTGCGGTATGAAGAAAAGAAGAAGTAAAAAAGAAAGACAAGAATTATTACAACAAACAATCGAATCAAATCCTTTTATTACGGATGAAGATTTAGCGGAAAAATTTCAAGTGAGTATACAAACAGTACGACTGGATCGTATGGAATTGTCTATTCCTGAATTAAGAGAGAGAATTAAACATGTAGCGACAAAGCAACATGAAGAAGATGTGAAATCTTTACCGTTAGAAGAGGTTGTCGGAGAAATTATTGATATTGAATTAGATAGACATGCAATCTCTATCTTTGAAGTAAAGGTAGAACATGTATTTAAAAGAAATCAAATTGCCCGTGGGCATCATCTGTTTGCGCAAGCAAACTCACTAGCTGTTGCGGTTATTGATGAAGAATTAGCTTTAACTGCAAAGTCTACCATTCGATACATTCGCCCTGTAAAATTAGGAGAGCGTGTTGTTGCAAAAGCGCGTGTTGAAGACGTAGAGAATGATAAGGGACGGACGGTTGTCAAAGTGCGTAGCTTCGTTGGAGAAGAACTTGTTTTTACAGGCACTTTTGAAATGTATCGATCTAGTAATTATAGTGAGGAAGGTAACAACTTATGAAAATCGCAATAGATGCAATGGGCGGAGATCACGCTCCAAAGGCTGTAGTATTAGGGGCAATGAAAGCTATTAAGGAATATTCTGATCTACATATTACGTTAGTAGGGAAAGAAGAGGAAATTCGTCAATATTTAACGAGTGATGAACGAATTACTATTCTTCATACAGACGAAAAAATAGAATCGACGGAGGAACCAGTAAGAGCGGTTCGTCGAAAAAAACAAGCTTCAATGGTACTTGCGGCACAGCAAGTAAAGGATGGAGAAGCAGACGCTTGTATATCCGCAGGTAGTACAGGAGCTTTAATGGCAGCTGGATTATTTGTTGTCGGTCGTATGGAAGGAATTGAGCGACCAGCTTTATCGCCTACAATGCCAACTGTAGATGGAAAAGGTTTTGTTATGTTAGATGTTGGAGCAAATGTTGATGCAAAACCAATTCATTTATATCAATATGCAGTAATGGGATCTGTTTATGCTGAGAAGGTAAGAGGAATTGAAAATCCTCGTGTTGGACTATTAAACGTTGGAACAGAGGATGGAAAAGGAAACGAGCTTTCAAAGCAAGTATTTGCAATACTTAAGGATGCGCCAATTAATTTCGTTGGGAACGTTGAATCGAGAGATTTATTGCAAGGTGTAGCAGATGTTGTTGTATGTGATGGTTTTACAGGGAATGTAGCGTTGAAATCATTAGAAGGAACAGCACTTGCGCTATTCTCTATGTTGAAAGAACAACTAATGAGTTCGTTTACGAGCAAATTAGCAGCGGCGGTATTAAAGCCAAAACTTATGGTATTAAAAGATAAAATGGATTATTCGGAGTATGGGGGAGCTGCATTATTTGGATTGAAAGCACCTGTCATTAAGGCTCACGGTTCTTCTAATGACCAGTCGATATTTAGTGCGATTCGTCAAACGAGAGAAATGGTAGCGAAAGAAGTAATTCCTACAATTTCAAGCGTAATGGAGGAAGAGTCACTCCAATAAGAGGAGGATTTGAAATGGGAAAAATAGCATTTCTTTTTCCGGGCCAAGGTTCACAGGCAGTTGGAATGGGTAAACAATTAGCAGAGAATAATAAAGAGGTTGCAAAAGTGTTTGCAAAAGCAGATGAGGTGTTACAAGATTCACTTTCAGAAGTGATTTTTGAAGGGCCGCAGGAAAAGCTTACATTAACAACAAATGCTCAGCCTGCATTATTAACAACGAGTTTTGCTATTTTGACAGCTTTGAAAGAGTATGACATTACACCTGACTTTGTCGCTGGTCATAGTTTAGGTGAATATAGCGCTCTTGTAGCAGCTGGTGCATTAACTTTTGAAGATGCGGTATATGCTGTAAGGAAACGCGGGGAATATATGGAAGAAGCTGTTCCGGGCGGGGAAGGTGCAATGGCAGCTATATTAGGTGCTGACCCACATATGCTGAAACAAGTTACAGAAGAAGTAACAAGTGAAGGATATGCAGTGCAAATCGCTAATATGAATAGTACGAAGCAAATTGTAATTTCTGGAACGAAGCAAGGCGTAGAGCTTGCTTCTCAAAGAGCGAAAGAAAATGGTGCAAAGAGAGCAATTCCACTAAAAGTAAGTGGGCCATTCCATTCTTCACTTATGAAGCCGGCAGCTGAGAAGTTCCAAAGTGTTTTGAATGAAATTACAATTCATGATACGAATATTCCTGTTATTGCAAATGTTACGGCGGATGTTATTACACGTGGTGCCGACATTCAAGAAAAGTTAATCGAACAGCTTTATTCGCCTGTATTATGGTACCCGTCTATTGAATGTATGGTGAAGCAGGGAGTAGATACATTTATTGAAATTGGGCCTGGAAAAGTACTTGCTGGACTTATGAAGTCAATTGATTCATCAGTGAAAGCATATGCGATATATGATGAAGAGACATTAAAAGATACCATTTCAAATTTGAGAGGAGAAAACTGATGTTAAAAGGGAAGGTAGCATTAGTAACTGGCGCTTCACGTGGAATTGGTCGCGCGATTGCGATCGATTTAGCGAAACAAGGGGCAAATGTAGTAGTAAATTATGCAGGTAATGAACAAAAAGCAAATGAAGTAGTAGATGAAATTAAGAAATTAGGTTCTGATGCAATTGCGGTAAAAGCAGATGTTGCAAATGCTGATGATGTTACAAATATGGTGAAACAAACAGTAGACACATTTGGACAAGTTGATATTCTTGTAAATAATGCTGGTGTAACAAAAGATAATTTATTAATGCGTATGAAAGAAGAAGAATGGGATACAGTTATTAATACAAACTTAAAAGGTGTATTCTTATGTACAAAAGCAGTATCTCGTTATATGATGCGTCAACGTCACGGTAGAATTATAAATATCGCTTCTGTTGTGGGTGTTATAGGAAACCCAGGGCAAGCTAATTATGTTGCTGCTAAAGCGGGTGTTATTGGATTAACAAAAACATCTGCAAAAGAGTTAGCAAGTCGAAATATTACTGTGAATGCAATTGCGCCAGGCTTTATTGCGACTGATATGACTGATGTACTAGATGAGAATATTAAAGCCGAAATGTTAAAAGTTATTCCAGCTGCTCAATTTGGTGAAGCGCAAGATATCGCGAATGCTGTAACGTTTTTTGCTTCTGATCAAAGCAAATATGTTACAGGTCAAACGTTAAATGTTGATGGCGGTATGGTAATGTAATAAAAGAATCGATTTCACCTAGTTTTTTTGGTCAATATTTAATATAATATTTGAGGGGAGGTGAATGGAATGGCAGATGTTTTAGAACGCGTAACAAAAATCATCGTTGATCGTTTAGGAGTAGAAGAGACTGAGGTAGTACCAGCTGCAAGCTTCAAGGAAGATTTAGGAGCAGACTCCCTAGATGTAGTAGAACTTGTAATGCAATTAGAAGATGAATTCGAAATGGAAATTTCTGATGAAGATGCTGAAAAGATTGCTACTGTTGGCGATGCTGTGACTTACATAGAGAGTCATCTATAATGCTTAAGTGAAGTCCCGTTTTTTAGCGGGGCTTTCTGGCTTATATCTGGAGGGACCTATGCCGTACCGAAAATATAGAGAAAAAAAATACGAAACAAAATATCGTGAAGCATTTAAAGTGTTTCAAGAAAAGATAGGTATTACGTTTACAGATGAAAAATTATTGATTCAAGCATTTACGCATTCATCGTATGTGAATGAGCATCGAAAAAAACCGCATGAAGATAATGAGCGTCTTGAATTTCTTGGAGATGCAGTATTGGAACTTACTGTATCGCAGTATCTGTTTCAAAAATATCCGACAATGAGCGAAGGAGAGTTAACAAAACTACGTGCAGCTATTGTATGTGAGCCATCTCTTGTTCGTTTTGCGAACGAATTGTCATTTGGTAGCCTTGTTTTATTAGGAAAAGGTGAAGAAATGACAGGTGGACGTGAACGACCAGCTTTATTAGCGGATGTCTTTGAAGCGTTTATTGGTGCCCTTTATCTTGATCAAGGGTTAGAAACAGTTTGGGAATTCTTAAAAGAAATTGTATATCCGAAAATTAATGAGGGTGCTTTTTCTCATGTGATGGATTATAAGAGTCAGTTACAAGAATTGATTCAGCGTGATGGTAGTGGCAATGTTGAGTATCAAATTTTGCAAGAAAAAGGACCAGCTCACAATCGAGAATTTGTGTCACGTGTTACGTTAAATAACGTAGCTTTAGGTCTTGGTAGTGGTAAGTCGAAAAAAGAAGCAGAGCAACAAGCTGCTGCAGAAGCATTGAAAAAATTAAAAGAACAACTATAAGGAATCCCCCTTTGAATGAGGGGGATTCCTTGTGCATAGAATGAAACTTTCTTTTTGTTTGTAAATAAAAAGAAGGTAAATCCGTATAATAGCTTGTTTTTGTATAGAGAACATTTATAACGACGGAGAATAGGAGGAAGGCCTTTCGTGTTTTTAAAAAGATTAGAAATAGCAGGGTTTAAGTCTTTTGCTGAGCGTGTATCTGTTGATTTTGTCCCGGGTGTAACTTCTGTAGTAGGACCTAATGGAAGCGGGAAAAGTAATATTACTGATGCAATTCGCTGGGTACTTGGTGAACAATCTGCAAAATCATTACGTGGTGCAAAGATGGAGGATATTATTTTTGCAGGCAGTGATACGAGGAGAGCGGTTAATGTTGCTGAAGTAACAATAACTTTAAATAATGAAGATCAACGTTTACCAATTGAATACAATGAGGTGTGTGTAACACGTCGTGTATCTCGTTCAGGTGAAAGTGATTTTTATATTAATAAACAATCATGTAGATTGAAAGATATTATTGATTTATTTATGGACTCTGGTATGGGAAGAGAAGCTTTTTCAATTATTAGCCAGGGGAAAGTGGAAGAGATTTTAAGTAGTAAGTCAGAAGAGCGTCGAGGTGTATTTGAAGAAGCGGCAGGCGTACTAAAATACAAACTTCGCAAAAAGAAAGCTGAAGGAAAATTAGAAGAAACACAAGAAAACTTAAATCGTGTACAAGATATAATTCATGAATTAAGTAGTCAAGTAGAACCTTTAGAAAGACAAGCTTCTATTGCGAAAGATTATCTTGAGAATAAAGAAGAATTAGAGAAAGTAGAAGCTGCGCTTATTGTCCATGAAATTGAAGAATTGCATGAGAAATGGGAAGCACTTCGAAATCAGTTTGGGCATAATAAAAATGAAGAAGCTAAAATGTCAACGAATTTACAAAAAAGTGAAGAAGAACTTGAGGAATTACGAGGACAATTACAAGCGGTAGATGAGTCTGTAGACTCGTTGCAAGAGGTACTTCTTCTTTCTAGTAAAGAGCTAGAAAAACTAGAAGGGCAGCGCGAGTTGTTAAAAGAGAGAAAGCAAAATGCTACGACGCATTGTGCACAACTTGAGCAGTTAATTGTTGAATTAACAGAGAAAGCTAAAATTTACGATGGTGAGATTGAGTCAAGTACAGAAGCTTTAATGCAATTTGTGAATGAAGTAAAAGAGTTGGAGCAAAAATTGCATGATAATGAGCAATTGCTTGCTACTTTTGCTGACAATTTAGAGGAACAGATTGAGAATTTAAAAGGTGACTATATTGAACTTTTAAATCAACAAGCTAGTCATCGCAATGAATTATCTATGATTGAGGAACAATCTAAACAGCAAACGTCTAAAAACGAGCGTCTAGATGAAGAGAATGCGAAATATGTAGAAATGCGTATGGAAATTACAGCGAAAAAGACGAAACTTGTAGAAAGTTACGAACAAGCAAAAGAAAAAGTAGCTGGCATTCTCTCAAACATACAGAAGACAGAGGCGGCACTTGGGAAATGTAAGACGCAGTATAGTGAAAATGAAACAAAACTATACCAAGCATACCAATTTGTGCAACAGGCACGTTCTCGAAAAGAAATGCTTGAAGAGATGCAAGAAGATTATTCTGGCTTCTATCAAGGTGTACGTGAAGTATTGAAAGCTAGAGAAAATAGGTTGCAAGGTATCGAGGGTGCTGTTGCGGAACTGTTAACGGTTCCGAAAGAATACGAAGTTGCAATGGAAATCGCTCTAGGTGCAGCGATGCAGCATATTGTTGTACAAACAGAGGAGCATGCTCGTAATGCGATTGCATTTTTAAAGCAAAATAAACATGGACGTGCAACGTTTTTACCGCAAGCTGTTATTAAAAGCAGATCGTTATCATTTGAGCAATTACGCATTGCAAATCAACACCCATCGTTTGTAGGTGTGGCGGCAGAACTTGTGCAGTACAACAATAAATATGAAAATGTAGTTTCAAATTTATTAGGTACTGTTATTGTTGCGAAAGATTTACGCGGAGCAAATGAGTTGGCGAAACAACTGCAATACCGTTATCGCATTGTAACAATTGAAGGTGACGTAGTGAATCCTGGCGGTTCTATGACTGGTGGGGCGGTAAAACAAGCGAAATCTTCTTTATTAGGACGCCAACGTGAACTGGAAGAGTGGACTCGCAAGTTAACTGATATGGAAGAAAAAACAACGAAGTTAGAAAACTTTGTTAAAGCAGTAAAACAAGAGATTCAAGAAAAAGAAGTGAAAATACGCGAACTAAGGCAAACTGTAGAAGTGGATCGTGTAGAAGAGCAGAAATTAAGAGAAGAGATTAATCGTTTAGAATTAGACGAACATCGTATTAATGACCGCTTGTCTATTTATGATTTAGAGATTGAAGGGTTTTTACAAGATCGAGTAAAAATGCAAGGGCGTAAAGAGGAGTTAGAAGGGATTTTAGCGAATCTTCAAGCTGATATCACTGAGTTAGATAGTAAAATTGTAGCTTTAACAAAACAAAAAAGTGAGCAACATTCTTCGAAAGAAAAAGTTCAAAAAGAAATGACTGAATTAAAAGTGCTGGCAGCTGAAAAGCAACAACGCTTATCTAATCAAAAAGAAAAAGTTGAACGATTGACGAAGGAAAAAGAAGAAACGGATGCGACACTTGTAAAAACGAAAGAGGATTTAGCATTCTTAAAACAAGAAATGACATCTAATTCAAGTGGTGAAGAGCAAATTACGAATATGATTGAGAAGAAAGCGTATGATCGTAATCAAACTTCAGAATTAATTCGCTCTCGTCGTGAACAACGTGTATCGTTGCAAGAGAGAGTAGAACATTTAGAACGCAATTTGAAAGAAACGACAGGTAAACATAAATATATTCTTGAAATGTTGAAAGATCAAGAAGTGAGAATAAACCGACTTGATGTCGAGTTGGAAAATAGATTACAACATTTACGTGAAACATATACGATTTCATTTGAAGCGGCGAAACTAAAATATACAATGACAATGCCTGCAGAAGATGCGCGTAAGAAAGTAAAATTAATCAAATTATCCATAGAAGAGTTAGGTACAGTGAACCTAGGGGCAATTGATGAATATGAACGTGTAGCGGAGCGGCATACATTCTTACTAGAGCAGAGAGACGATCTAGAAGAAGCGAAAACGACATTGCACCAGCTTATTACCGAAATGGATGAAGAAATGAAAAAACGCTTTTCTACTACGTTTGAAGGCATTAGAATGGAGTTTCAATCGGTATTCTCTGAATTATTTGGAGGCGGTAGAGCGGATTTAGTAATGACTAATCCAGAGGATTTACTAAATACGGGTATTGATATTGTAGCACAACCGCCAGGGAAGAAATTGCAGAACTTAGGTTTACTTTCAGGTGGCGAGCGTGCTTTAACGGCAATTGCGCTTTTATTTGGTATTTTAAAAGTGCGCCCAGTACCGTTCTGTGTACTAGATGAGGTAGAGGCTGCCCTTGATGAAGCGAATGTAGCTCGTTTTGCACAGTATTTAAAGAAATTTAGTGATGAGACGCAGTTTATTGTAATTACACATAGAAAAGGTACAATGGAAGAGTCTGATGTGTTGTACGGTGTAACAATGCAAGAATCAGGGGTATCTAAACTTGTATCGGTTCGTTTAGATGCCGGAGAAGAACTTATTGCAAGTGAATAGGAAGGATGGGAAAGTATGAGTTTTTTTAAAAAACTAAAAGAAAAAATTTCAAAACAAACGGATACAGTTACAGAGAAATTTAAACACGGATTAGAAAAAACTAGAAATTCATTTGCGGATAAAGTGAATGATTTAGTCTATCGTTACCGTAAAGTGGACGAAGATTTCTTCGAAGAGTTAGAAGAAATCTTAATTGGTGCAGACGTTGGCGTTGCGACGGTAATGGAATTAATTGATCAATTGAAAGAAGAAGTACAACGTCGTAACATTCAAGATCCAAAAGAAGTACAAGCTGTTATTTCAGAAAAACTAGTGGGAATTTACAAAGGTGACAGCGATTTTAGTAACGAAATTAATATGCAAGAGGACCAATTAACGGTTGTTTTATTTGTTGGTGTTAACGGTGTAGGAAAAACGACAACAATTGGTAAACTGGCGCATAAGTTTAAATCAGAAGGTAAGTCAGTCCTATTGGCAGCAGGAGACACATTCCGTGCTGGGGCGATTGAACAATTAGAAGTATGGGGCGATCGTGTTGGTGTAGAAGTGATTAAACAAGGATCTGGATCTGATCCAGCGGCGGTTATGTATGACGCTGTACAAGCTGCGAAAGCACGTAAGGTAGATGTATTACTATGTGACACAGCAGGGCGCTTGCAAAATAAAGTAAACTTAATGAAAGAGTTAGAGAAGGTGAAGCGTGTAATTGAGCGTGAAGTACCAGGTGCTCCTCATGAAGTATTGCTTGTTATTGATGCAACAACAGGACAAAACGGTTTAAGCCAAGCGAAAACATTCCGGGAGGCAACGAATGTAACTGGTATTGTTTTAACGAAGTTAGATGGAACTGCTAAAGGTGGTATTGTATTAGCGATTCGTAACGAAATGGATGTACCGGTGAAGTTTGTTGGATTAGGAGAGCAAATGGATGATTTGCAGCAGTTTGATCCAGAACAATATGTGTATGGTTTATTTGCGAACTTAGTAGAAACAGAAGAAGTATAAGCGAAAGAAGCGGTATTTCCGCTTCTTTTTCTATAAAAATATATGATGTTAAGAAAAAAACTTGACACTCTTTTGGACTCCATGTAAACTAATTCATGTAAAGGGAAATCACTTAACAAAGGATGATCCAACATGCTCGAAAAAACAACGAGAATGAACTATTTATTTGATTTTTATCAATCGTTGTTAACGCAAAAACAAAGAAGTTATATGTCGCTTTATTATCTAGATGATTTATCTCTTGGTGAAATTGCGGAAGAATTTGATGTAAGTCGCCAAGCCGTGTATGATAACATTAAACGGACTGAAGCGATGCTTGAAGAATATGAAGAAAAATTAGTATTACTTCAAAAGTTTCAAGAGCGACAGCGACTTGTTGCAAAGCTAAAACAGCTAATCAGCGAAGAAGAGCATGTGAATGAAGAAATGAAACAAGTTGTTGAAGCTATCGAAAAATTAGATTAGGAGGGCGGCAATATGGCATTTGAAGGATTAGCCGACCGACTTCAACAGACAATGCAAAAAATCCGCGGCAAAGGAAAAGTTTCTGAAGCCGATGTGAAAGAAATGATGAGAGAAGTTCGTCTAGCTCTTTTAGAAGCAGATGTTAACTTTAAAGTAGTAAAAGATTTTGTGAAGCGTGTGTCTGAACGTGCTGTCGGACAAGATGTAATGAAAAGTTTGACACCTGGACAACAAGTAATTAAAGTTGTACAGGAAGAACTTACAGAACTTATGGGCGGAGAGCAAAGCAAAATTGCTGTTGCTAATAAGCCACCGACTGTTATTATGATGGTTGGTCTGCAAGGTGCGGGTAAAACAACGACGACAGGTAAGCTTGCGAATTTGCTTCGTAAAAAGCATAATCGTAAACCGATGCTTGTTGCAGCTGATATTTACCGTCCAGCAGCAATTAAACAGCTTGAAACATTAGGGAAGCAATTGGACATGCCTGTATTTTCTTTAGGAGATCAAGTAAGTCCTGTTGAAATTGCGAAACAAGCGATTGCAAAAGCAAAAGAAGATCATCATGATTATGTTTTAATCGATACAGCGGGTCGCCTGCATATTGATGAAGAACTAATGGATGAATTAGCGAAAGTTAAAGAAGTTGCGAAACCGGATGAAATTTTCCTTGTTGTCGATGCGATGACGGGACAAGACGCGGTAAATGTTGCACAAAGTTTCCATGAACAGTTAGGTTTAACAGGTGTTGTATTAACGAAATTAGATGGTGATACGCGCGGTGGTGCTGCATTATCTATTAAGGCTGTAACAAACACACCGATTAAATTTGCAGGTATGGGTGAAAAACTAGATGCAATTGAAGCGTTCCATCCAGAGCGTATGGCATCCCGTATTTTAGGGATGGGCGATGTCTTAACATTGATTGAAAAAGCGCAAGCTACAGTTGATGAAGAGAAAGCAAAAGAACTTGAGCAAAAAATGCGTACGCTTTCGTTTACGCTTGACGATTTCCTAGAACAACTTGGACAAGTGCGTCAACTTGGGCCGCTTGATGAATTGTTAGGAATGCTTCCTGGTGCAAATAAAATTAAAGGGCTGAAAAATGCGCAAGTTGATGAAAAACAAATTGGGCATATTGAGGCAATTATTCGTTCTATGACTAAATTAGAACGAGAACAACCGGAAATAATCAATGCTAGTCGCAAAAAGCGCATTGCCAAAGGTAGCGGTACAACTGTACAAGAAATCAATCGTCTAATCAAACAATTCGATGACATGAAAAAAATGATGAAGACGATGACTGGAATGCAAAAAGGCAAGAAAAAAGGACTAGGTGGATTGAAGTTTCCATTCATGTAAGGAAAAAAAGATGGCTCTGTTAAGAAAAAATACTTTACAAAGCAATAGTCTTTTTGCTAATATAATTATCTGTGTGAAATAAATTCGGAGGTGCTTTATAAATGGCAGTTAAAATTCGTTTAAAACGTATGGGAGCTAAAAAAACTCCTTTCTATCGTGTAGTTGTTGCAGATTCTCGTTCTCCTCGTGACGGACGTTTCATTGAGGAAATCGGAACTTACAATCCAGTTGCTCAACCAGCTGAAGTTAAGATCAACGAAGAAGCAGCATTAAAATGGTTAGGAAATGGTGCTAAACCATCTGATACAGTTCGTAACTTATTCTCTAACCAAGGTATCATGGAGAAATTCCACTTATCTAAACAAGGTAAGTAATTGAGGCAATGACTATGAAGAAGTTAGTCGAGACGATTGTCAAGCCTCTTGTCGATCATCCTGAAGATGTAAAAGTTACACAGGAACTTTACAACGGAGAGATAAAGTATCGATTAACTGTACATCCTGAGGATGTTGGAAAAGTCATTGGAAAGCAAGGGAGAGTTGCGAAAGCGATTCGAATGCTCTTGTATTCAGTGGGACATCATAATGATGAGAAAGTAACACTGGAAATTCAATAAACGTAAAAAGGGCGAGGAGTTATTCCTCTCCCTTTTTTAACATTTAAATAGAGATTGCATGTTCCATATATGAAATGGAGATGCTTAATTTATATAGAAACCAGGGGTGACATACTATTTATGACAAAATGGTTTAACGTAGGGAAAATTGTAAATACTCATGGCGTAAGAGGAGAAATCCGTGTTATTTCTCGTACTGATTTTCCAGAAGAGCGATATAAAGTAGGAAACACACTATACATATCGAATGAGAAAGACACAGACTACCTTCCGGTGAAGATAACTTCTCATCGCCAACATAAGACATTCGATTTATTAACATTTGAAGGATATAACAATGTAGATGAAGTAGAGAAGTTTAAAGGTTCTTTAATAAAAGTACCAGAAGAGCAGTTAGGCGAACTTGCTGAAGGTGAATACTACTATCACGAAATTATTGGTTGCAGCGTTGTAACGGAAGAAGGAGAAGCGCTAGGGACAATCAAAGAAATTCTCTCTCCTGGTGCAAATGATGTTTGGGTGATTAAACGTCCGAAGGGTCAAGATCTTTTAATTCCTTATATTGATGACGTTGTACTTCAAGTTAATATTGAAAATAAATTAGTAACCATTCATGTAATGGAAGGGTTGCTATAATGAAAATTGATATTTTAACGTTGTTCCCAGACATGTTTACCGGTGTATTTGGATCTTCTATATTAAAGAAGGCGCAAGAAAAAGAAGCGGTAAACCTTCGTGTTGTTAACTTTCGTGATTATACAACAAGTAAGCATAATAGCGTAGACGATTATCCTTACGGCGGAGGAGCTGGTATGGTGCTTACTCCTCAGCCTATTTTTGATGCTGTAGAAGATTTGACGAAAGAGACAGAGCGTAAGCCGAGAGTTGTCTTAATGTGTCCGCAGGGCGAAAGATTTACGCAGAAGAAAGCGGAAGAGCTTGCAGAGGAAGAACATTTGATCTTTGTATGTGGGCATTATGAAGGGTATGACGAACGAATTCGTGAGCATCTCGTAACGGATGAGATTTCTATTGGTGACTATGTATTAACGGGCGGAGAATTAGCTTCTATGGTTATTACTGATAGTGTTGTACGTCTCTTGCCAGGCGTGCTAGGAAATCATGCTTCACAAGTGGAGGATTCGTTTAGTACAGGTTTATTAGAGCATCCTCATTATACACGTCCGGCTGATTTTCGTGGTATGAAGGTACCGGATGTATTAATGTCAGGGAATCATAAAAATATTGACGAATGGCGACATAAGGAATCTTTGCGCCGTACGTATACGCGTAGACCTGATTTGTTAGATGATAGAGATCTATCTAAACAAGAGAAAAAATGGCTTGAGGAAATAAAGCGAGAGCAGTAATAACTTCATATATTTGCTATTGCAACAGGCCTAGTAATATGCTATTATAACATTTGTGCTACTGAAATCAGTAGCCGTATTAACGATGTTCCGCTGTAATTTATTAAGACTTTATAAGAGCATCTGTTTAAAGGAGAGAATTTAATATGCAACAATTAATCGCAGAAATTACAAAAGGCCAATTAAAAACTGACCTTCCTTCATTCCGTCCTGGTGACACTTTACGTGTACACGTAAAAGTTGTTGAGGGAACTCGTGAAAGAATTCAGCTTTTCGAAGGTGTTGTAATTAAACGTCGTGGTGGCGGAATTAGTGAAACATTCACAGTTCGTAAGATTTCTTACGGTGTAGGTGTTGAGCGTACATTCCCAGTTCACACGCCAAGAATCGCGAAAATCGAAGTACTTCGCCGTGGTAAAGTACGTCGTGCTAAGTTATACTACTTACGTAACCTTCGCGGTAAAAAAGCACGTATTAAAGAAATTCGATAAGACATGTATGGGAGCTTGTAAATGCACAAGCTCCCTTTTTCCAATCTATATGAAATTTTGGTATAATACGAACAGCTTACATAACCGTGGAGGGGAAATGCATGAAAAAAGAGAAGAGTTCACTTTGGGAATGGATTAAAGCAATTTTGATTGCTGTTGTATTAGCTGGTGTTATTAGACAGTTTTTCTTTGCTCCAATTCTCGTAGACGGGGTATCGATGGCACCTACTTTACATGATCGTGATCGAATGATTGTGAATAAAATTGGTTATCACATTGGAGATC
Source organism: Bacillus sp. GC_Bacil_1 (assembly GCF_026540675.1). Lineage (NCBI taxonomy): Bacteria > Bacillati > Bacillota > Bacilli > Caryophanales > Bacillaceae > Bacillus > Bacillus sp. GC_Bacil_1. The sequence continues at coordinate 245,823 of NZ_JALNUG010000003.1, read as the reverse complement.
CAAAACGCTTTGATATTATCGTATTTCGAGCAACAGAAGATAAAGATTACATTAAGCGCATTATAGGCCTGCCAGGCGATGAAATAGAGTATCGTAATGATAAACTGTATGTTAACGGAAAGGCTTATGAGGAGCCGTATTTAGACAAGCAGAAAAAGCAAATTGCTGACGGACCGCTTACATATGATTTTAATCTTGAAGAAATGACAGGCAAGAAAACTGTTCCAAAAGATCAATTATTTGTTTTAGGTGATAATCGTCGTTTTAGTAAAGATAGCCGTTCAATCGGTACGATTTCAAAGGATCAAGTAATTGGTAAAGCCAATATGTTATATTGGCCGTTAGAAGACGCACGTATTGTGAAATAAATGAAAAAGAAGGTGGCAACATGGTAATTCAATGGTTTCCAGGGCATATGGCGAAGGCTAGACGCCAAGTAACGGAGAAATTAAAATTAATTGATGTTGTAATTGAGCTTGTAGATGCTCGATTACCATTATCATCTCGAAACCCAATGATTGATGAAATCATTACACATAAGCCGAGGCTTGTTGTTTTAAATAAAGCGGATATGGCAGATGATCGTTTAACAAAACAATGGATCGCATATTTTAAAGAAAAAGGCCATATGGCAATTTCGATTAATGCGCAAGCTGGACAAGGTATGAAAGAAATTGCAGCAGCTTGTAAAGTGCTTGTTAAAGAAAAATTTGATAAAATGGTTGCAAAAGGTATTAGACCGAGAGCGATTCGCGCATTAATTGTAGGTATACCAAATGTTGGTAAATCTACATTAATTAATAAATTGGCAAAGAAAAATATTGCTAAAACAGGAGATCGTCCAGGTGTGACAACAGCTCAACAATGGATTAAAGTTGGGAAGGAAATGGAATTGTTAGATACGCCAGGTATTCTGTGGCCTAAATTTGAAGATCAATTAGTGGGTCTTCGCTTAGCGACGACGGGTGCAATTAAAGATTCAATTTTAAATTTACAAGATGTAGCTGTTTACGCATTACGTTTTATGGAGAAACATTATCCAGAACGCTTGAAAGAACGTTACAATTTAAATGAGATTCCAGAAGATATTGTGGAATTATTCGATGCAATTGGAAAAAATAGAGGCTGCTTAATGGGCGGCGGAATGATTGATTATGATAAGACATCTGAGCTTGTACTTCGTGAGCTTCGTGGTGGCAAACTTGGAAAAATGACGTTTGAGACACCGGAAGAGTTTGCAGAGCAAGTAGAAGATGTGGAAAAAACAGAAGAAGTATAAGACGTGCGTTTGTGCGTCTTTTCTTTTTGGATACGTTTAAAAAGGAGCTTGTATAAATGCAAACAATGACGATAAAAGAAGCGGAAAATGTATTGAAAGAAATTATGAATGAAGAAGATGATCGCTTTCAACTGTTAATGAAAGATGAGCGAAAAGGCGTTCAAAAGCTCGTTTTGAAGTGGTATAAACAAAAAGAGTTAGAACAGAAAGAAAAAGAGAAGTTTTTTGAAATGTCCAAGTATGAAAATGCTTTGCGTGAAAAAGGGGTCACATATATCGCGGGTATTGATGAAGTAGGGCGCGGGCCATTGGCTGGGCCTGTTGTGACGGCAGCTGTCGTTCTTCCTGAGGATTTTTATATTCCAGGGTTAAATGACTCAAAAAAGCTGAGTGAAGCGAAACGTGAGCGTTTTTATGATGAAATAAAAGTACAAGCGATTGCAATTGGAGTTGGAATTGTATCACCGCAAGTTATTGATGAAATTAATATTTACCAAGCAACGAAACAAGCGATGTTAGATGCTGTTGCAAATTTATCTTATACACCCCAACATTTATTAATTGATGCGATGAAGCTTCCCACACCAATTCCGCAAACTTCAATTATTAAAGGTGATGCGAAAAGTGTTTCGATTTCAGCTGCATCCATTATCGCAAAAGTAACGAGAGATCGTATGATGAAAGAACTGGGAGAGAAGTATCCTGAATACGGATTTGAGCAACATATGGGATATGGCACAAAGCAACATTTAGAGGCAATTGAAGTGCATGGAGTATTAGAGGAACACCGAAAGTCATTCGCGCCAATTAAAGATATGATTCAAAAATAAGCTGTAAATATACAGCTTATTTTTTATTTTGGCATATAAACATTACTATTTCCGAAAAAGAATAAAGCGATTTCAGTTTTCTGACACTTTATTGTAGACAGCGTGCCAATCATCTTATACAATGGCAATGTAATGTTTTTTAAACATTAAAAAACTTTTCGAGTAAAACAGGAAAACAGGGGAGGATGGGACCATGAATATCCATGAGTATCAAGGTAAGGCAGTCCTTAGAAGCTATGGGGTTAGCGTTCCGAACGGGAAGGTTGCATTTACAGTAGAAGAAGCTGTAGAAGCAGCGAAAGAATTAGGAACAGATGTATGTGTAGTGAAAGCACAAATTCACGCTGGTGGACGCGGCAAAGCTGGCGGAGTAAAAGTTGCAAAAAATTTAGATGAAGTTCGTACATATGCAGAAAGCATTTTAGGAACTACACTTGTGACACATCAAACAGGTCCTGAAGGTAAGGAAGTAAAACGCTTACTTATCGAAGAAGGTTGCGATATTAAAAAAGAATATTATGTAGGTCTAGTTTTAGATCGTGCAACTTCTCAAGTTGTTTTAATGGCTTCTGAAGAAGGCGGAACAGAAATTGAAGAAGTAGCAGAAAAAACACCTGAAAAAATCTTTAAAGAATATATTGATCCGGCAGTAGGCTTACAAGGTTTCCAAGCGCGCCGAATTGCATTTAACATCAATATTCCAAAAGAGCTTGTAGGACAAGCTGTGAAGTTTATGATGGGCTTATACCGTGCGTTTATTGAAAAAGATTGCTCTATCGCTGAGATTAACCCACTTGTTACAACAGGTGAAGGTAAAGTTATGGCACTAGATGCAAAATTAAACTTTGATTCCAATGCGTTATATCGCCATAAAGACATTTTAGAGCTTCGTGATCTTGACGAAGAAGATGCAAAAGAAATTGAAGCTTCAAAATACGACTTAAACTACATTCCTTTAGATGGAAATATCGGTTGTATGGTTAATGGTGCAGGTTTAGCGATGGCTACAATGGATATCATTAAACATTACCACGGTGACCCAGCTAACTTCTTAGATGTTGGTGGCGGTGCAACTGCTGAAAAAGTTACAGAAGCATTCAAAATTATCCTTTCTGACAAAAATGTAAAAGGTATCTTCGTTAACATTTTTGGTGGCATTATGAAGTGTGATGTTATTGCAGAAGGTGTTATTGAAGCAACGAAACAGGTAGGTCTTGAGTTACCTTTAGTTGTACGTCTTGAAGGTACAAACGTAGAACTAGGTAAGAAAATTTTAAATGAGTCTGGCTTAAATATTGTTGCAGCAGAATCTATGGCAGACGGTGCACAAAAAATTGTTTCACTAGTGGGCTAATAGAAAGCGGGGGAGAAAAATGAGCGTATTAGTTAATAAAGATACAAAAGTTATTGTTCAAGGTATTACAGGTTCTCAAGGTTTATTCCATACAAAACAAATGATTGAATACGGTACGAAAATTGTCGGTGGTGTAACGCCAGGTAAAGGTGGCACTGATATTGAAGGTGTACCAGTATTTGATACTGTAGAAGATGCAGTGAAAGCAACAGGCGCAAACGCTTCAGTTGTATACGTTCCACCCGCTTTTGCGGCTGATGCAATTATGGAAGCAGTTGATGCAGAAATTGATTTAGTAGTATGTATTACTGAAGGAATTCCTGTATTAGATATGGTAAACGTAAAGAGATATATGGCTGGTAAACATACACGTTTACTTGGACCAAACTGCCCAGGTGTTATCACGCCTGATGAATGTAAAATCGGTATTATGCCAGGATACATTCATAAAAAAGGTCATGTAGGTATCGTATCGCGCTCTGGTACTTTAACGTATGAAGCTGTACATCAGTTAACACAAGAAGGTATTGGACAATCTACTGCTGTAGGTATCGGCGGGGACCCTGTTAACGGTACAGACTTTATTGATGCGTTAAAAGCATTTAATGAAGATGAAGAAACACATGCTGTAATTATGATTGGTGAAATCGGCGGTACAGCAGAAGAAGAGGCAGCTGAATGGGTAAAAGCTAATATGACAAAACCTGTTGTAGGCTTCATTGGTGGTCAAACAGCGCCTGCTGGCAAACGTATGGGCCATGCTGGTGCAATCATTTCTGGCGGTAAAGGAACTGCTGCTGAAAAGATTAAAACAATGGAAGCTTGTGGCATTAAAGTAGCTGAAACTCCAGCAGTTATGGGAGAAACGCTAATCTCTGTTTTAAAAGAAAAAGGTTTATTTGAGACTTGCAAAAACTATTAATCTGTTGAAAAGACACCCTCTTACTTGAGGGTGTCTTTTTACACTTTTTCTGTTTACATAATAAAAATTATGGGTAAGGAGAATTGAGATGAAAAGAGAGCGATTATTACATCTTCATTACTTGCTAGCAGATTATTGGAAAGCGATGGAGAGGCTACTATATGTCGATCCAGAATTAAAGAACATATATACTTTTAACGAAAAACAAATGGAATACTACACTGGAATATCCTCGAAAAAATCTTCAGAACTAGTGAAATTTCTTCAAAGTTCAAATCTTCCGCAATATATATCTTATTTAGAGAAAAATCGTATTTTTTATATAACGATATGGGATGAAAATTATCCGCAATTATTACGTGAAATACAAGATCCTCCCTTCGTTTTATATGGAAAAGGAGAGAAAGATTTTCTCAATAAAGTAAATAAATTAGCAGTTGTTGGAACGAGAGAACCATCATTATATGGTCATGAGAGTTTGAAGTTTATTTTACACCCTTTATTAGAAAGAGAGTGGCTTATTGTCAGTGGGTTTGCAAAAGGGATAGATACAATGTCTCATGAGATTACAGTAAGGCATCATTGCCCGACTATTGCGATATTAGGGCACGGATTGTCGTTTATGTATCCGAAAGAAAATAGACATTTATATGAAATGTGGAAGGAATATATATTGTTATTGACAGAGTATCCTCCGCACTATGCACCGAAAAAATGGTATTTTCCAAAAAGGAACCGGATTGTTAGTGGTATAAGTAAAGGTGTTTTAGTTGTAGAAGCCAAATCGAGAAGTGGAACACTTATTACTGCAGACCTTGCATTAGAGCAAAATAGAGAGGTGTTTGCGCTTCCTGGACCTATATTTATAGAGGGGGCATCGGGAACGAATCATCTTATTCAACAAGGAGCAAAATTAGTAAGAAATGCAGAAGATATCTTGGAGGAGATTTTAAATTAACCTTATATTTTTAAATTTTTATTAAACAATTATTGACAAATGGTAGATTGGCACTGTATGGTATATTCATTCTTGATTGACAAAAACAAGAGAAATCAATAAGATTAATGAAGACTTGAATCCACCTCTTAAGGAGGCACTAGCATGTCAGATTACCTCGTAATCGTGGAGTCGCCTTCTAAGGCGAAGACCATTGAGAAATATTTAGGGAAAAAATACAAAGTTGTCGCGTCTATGGGACATGTTCGCGATTTGCCAAAAAGTCAAATGGGGATAGAAGTAAAGAACAACTTCACCCCGAAGTATATTACCATTCGTGGTAAAGGTCCCGTCTTAAAGGATTTAAAATCAGCGGCGAAAAAAGCAAAGAAAGTTTATCTCGCGGCCGATCCAGACCGCGAAGGGGAAGCGATTGCTTGGCATTTAGCGAATACGTTAAATGTGGACGTTGAATCAGATTGTCGGGTTGTGTTTAATGAGATTACGAAAGATGCAATCAAAGAATCATTTAAACATCCTCGCGCAATTAATATGGATTTAGTAGATGCACAACAAGCAAGACGCATACTTGATCGTCTTGTTGGTTACAATATTAGTCCTTTATTATGGAAGAAAGTAAAAAAAGGATTAAGTGCAGGGCGTGTACAATCTGTAGCAGTTCGTTTAATCATCGAACGTGAAAAGGAAATTCAAAGCTTTGAACCTGAAGAATTCTGGACAATTAAAACAGAATTTGTAAAAGGAAAAGACACATTTGAAGCAAGTTTTTACGGTGTAGATGGTGAAAAAGTTCAATTAACGAATGAAACGCAAGTGAATGAAATAATTGAACAGATGAAAGACAATGCGTTTTCAGTTGAAAATGTAACGCGCAAAGAGCGAAAACGTAATCCTGCATTACCGTTTACAACATCTTCCTTGCAACAAGAAGCAGCACGTAAGTTAAATATGCGAGCAAAGAAAACGATGATGCTTGCACAGCAATTGTATGAAGGGATAGATCTTGGAAAACAAGGAACTGTAGGTCTTATTACGTATATGAGAACTGATTCAACACGTATCTCAGAAACAGCTCAAACAGAGGCACGTACTTACATCACTGAAGCGTATGGTACGGAATACATAGGAACAGAAAAGAAGAAAGAATCGAAAAAGTCAAATGCACAAGATGCACATGAGGCAATTCGTCCTACTTCGGTAATGAGAAAGCCAGAGGAACTGAAAAGTTTCTTAAGTCGTGATCAACTTCGATTATATAAATTGATTTGGGAGCGATTTGTTGCAAGTCAAATGGCGTCTGCTATAATGGATACTGTGACAGCGAGACTCATTAATAACAATGTTCAGTTCCGTGCAAGTGGATCGGTTGTAAAGTTCCCAGGATTTATGAAAGTGTATGTAGAGTCGAAAGATGATGGTGCGGAAGAAAAGGATAAGATGTTGCCGCCTTTAGAAGTAGGGGAAACTGTATTTTCAAAGGATTTAGAACCGAAGCAACATTTTACACAACCTCCTCCGCGCTATACAGAGGCCCGTCTAGTAAGAACACTTGAAGAACTTGGAATTGGAAGACCGTCGACTTATGTACCTACACTTGAAACGATTCAAAAACGTGGATATGTAGGTTTGGATAATAAACGCTTCGTTCCGACTGAACTTGGTGAAATAGTAATTGAACTTATTTTAGAGTTTTTCCCAGAAATTATTAACATTGAATTTACTGCCAATATGGAGCAAAGCCTTGATGAAGTAGAAGAAGGAAATGCCAATTGGGTGAAAATTGTTGATGATTTCTACGTAGGATTTGAACCGCGCTTAGAAAAAGCGGAAAAAGAAATGCGTGAAGTGGAAATTAAAGATGAGCCAGCTGGGGAAGACTGTGAATTATGCGGACATCCAATGGTCTTTAAAATGGGTAAATACGGGAAGTTTATGGCTTGTTCGAATTTCCCTGATTGTCGTAATACAAAAGCGATTGTGAAAGAAATCGGTGTAACTTGTCCGAAATGTGAAGAAGGACAAATTATTGAGCGTCGCAGTAACAAAAAGAAACGTCTTTTCTATGGATGCGGTACGTATCCAGAGTGTGACTTTGTATCTTGGGATAAGCCAATTGGTCGTAAATGTCCGAAGTGTGAAGGCATGCTTGTAGAGAAAAAGTTAAAAAAAGGCGTGCAAGTACAATGTATTTCGTGCGATTATGAAGAAGAACAACAAATGTGAGCGTAACTGCTCACATTTTTTTCGGGAAGAAAAGGAAAGGTGATATAAATGACAACACAAGTAGTAAACGTCATTGGCGCAGGTCTTGCAGGAAGTGAAGCAGCTTACCAAATTGCAAAACGTGGTGTCCAAGTTAGATTATATGAAATGAGGCCGGTAAGGCAAACACCAGCTCATCACACAGATAAATTTGCTGAATTAGTATGTAGTAACTCACTTCGTGCAAACACTTTAACAAATGCAGTTGGAGTTATTAAAGAGGAAATGCGTTTAATGGATTCTGTAATTATTCGTGCGGCAGACGAGTGCTCTGTACCAGCTGGAGGTGCTTTAGCTGTAGACCGTCATGAGTTCGCAGCTAAAGTAACAGAATACGTAAAAAACCATCCGAATGTAACTGTAGTGAACGAAGAGCTTACTGAAATTCCAGAAGGACCAACAATTATTGCAACAGGTCCACTTACATCTCCTGATCTTGCTGCACAATTAAAAGAACTAACAGGTGAAGATTATTTCTATTTCTACGATGCGGCAGCACCAATCGTAGAAAAAGACAGCATTGACATGAATAAAGTATATTTAAAATCGCGTTATGACAAAGGTGAAGCTGCATATTTAAATTGCCCAATGACAGAAGAAGAGTTTGACCGTTTTTATGAGGCTTTAATTGCTGCTGAGACAGTGCCTTTAAAAGAGTTTGAAAAAGAAATTTTCTTTGAAGGTTGTATGCCAGTAGAAGTTATGGCAAGTAGAGGGAGACAGACGCTAGTATTTGGACCTATGAAACCTGTTGGATTGGAAGATCCAAAAACAGGAAAAACGCCATATGCTGTTGTTCAGTTGCGTCAAGATGATGCAGCGGGAACTTTATACAATATCGTAGGTTTCCAAACGCATTTAAAATGGGGACCACAAAAAGAAGTGCTACAGTTAATTCCGGGACTGGAAAATGCAGAGATTGTACGTTATGGTGTAATGCATCGTAATACGTTTATTAATTCACCTAATTTGCTTCGTCCAACATATCAATATAAACAACGTGATGATTTATTCTTCGCTGGTCAAATGACTGGAGTAGAGGGATATGTTGAATCAGCAGCATCAGGATTATTAGCGGGAATTAATGCTGCACGTCTTGTGCAAGGTGAAGAGCCAGTTGTATTACCGTCAGTAACTGCAATGGGTAGCATGGCAAATTACATTACAGCAACGAATGCTAAAAACTTCCAACCGATGAATGCGAACTTCGGTCTATTTGCACCGTTAGAGAAAAAGATCAAAAAGAAAGCGGAACGAAATGAAGCATACGCAACACGCGCTTTAGAAACAATTCAAAATTTTGTAAATATTTAGTTAAATTTCTTGCAAAGGCTACTAAGTTGTGATACGATTTAGTAGCCTTTATTGAGGTGAGTTGTGTGAATGTGAAGAAATTGTTACAATTATTCGTTGGATATTTACAAATTGAAAGAAATTATTCAAAATATACAATTGCAAGTTATCAAAATGATTTAGAACATTTTGTGCAATTTATGGAGCGAGAAGGCATATCCTCTTTTTTAGACGTTACATACGCGGATGTTCGTTTGTACTTAACGACGTTGCACGATGAAAAGTTAGCCCGTAAATCTGTCGCAAGAAAAGTATCAAGCTTACGAAGTTTATATCGTTTTTTGATGCGTGAAGGTTATCGAAAAGATAATCCGTTTGCACTTGCGTCACTCCCCAAAAAAGAATTGTCAATCCCAAAGTTTTTATATGCTGAAGAGTTAGAGGAATTATTTGAAGTTTCTGACACGGGAACACCATTAGGTCAAAGGAATCAAGCTTTATTAGAGTTGATGTATGCGACTGGAATTCGTGTGAGTGAATGTGTCAATTTACAACTTACCGATATTGACTTTGCGGTGGGAACAATTTTAGTAATGGGAAAAGGAAAAAAACAAAGGTATATTCCGTTCGGAAGCTATGCGCAAGATTCTTTAATTACTTATATAGAGAATGGGAGAAAACAGTTAGTTAATAAGAATGACGAAGACTCTCGTATGGTATTTTTAAATGCGAAAGGTACACCGCTAACAAGTCGTGGAGTACGTTATGTTTTAAATGAACTCATTAAAAAGGCGTCACTGACAATGCGGATAAGTCCCCATATGTTAAGGCATACATTTGCTACACACATGTTAGATGAAGGGGCGGATTTACGTACTGTACAGGAGCTATTAGGTCATGAGAATTTGTCGACTACACAAATTTATACGCATGTCTCTAAAGAAAGATTGCGTTCTGTTTACATGAAGCATCACCCGCGGGCATAAATTGCTTTAAAAGCTATAAAAACAAATAAAGGAGTTTTTTCTATGGGGAATTTCCACGCTACAACGATATTTGCAGTTCATCATAATGGAGAATGTGCAATGGCTGGAGATGGTCAGGTGACAATGGGAAATGCTGTTGTAATGAAACATACAGCTCGTAAAGTTCGCAGACTTTTCCAAGGTAAAGTTTTAGCTGGTTTTGCAGGTTCAGTTGCTGATGCATTTACTCTTTTTGAAATGTTTGAAGGAAAATTAGAAGAGTATAATGGCAACTTGCAGCGTGCTGCTGTTGAAATGGCAAAACAATGGCGTGGCGATAAAATGTTACGTCAACTAGAAGCGATGCTCATTGTCATGGATAAAACAACTATGCTTCTTGTTTCAGGTACAGGAGAAGTGATTGAACCGGATGATGGTATTTTAGCAATTGGATCTGGTGGAAATTATGCGCTTTCTGCAGGTCGTGCTTTAAAGCAATATGCAAGTGAACACTTAACAGCGAAACAAATTGCGAAAGCGAGTTTAGAGATTGCTGGTGATATTTGTGTTTATACGAATCACAACATAATTGTTGAAGAATTGTAGAATCGTAAGGGAGGCATTTTATATGCATTTACATTTTACTCCGCGCCAAATTGTGGAAAAATTAGATCAATATATCATCGGTCAAAAAGACGCAAAGAAAGCGGTTGCTGTAGCGTTGAGAAATCGATACCGTCGCAGTAAATTAGCTGAAAATTTACGTGATGAAATAGCACCTAAAAACATTTTGATGATTGGACCGACAGGTGTTGGGAAAACAGAGGTAGCACGACGAATGGCGAAACTCGTTGGAGCACCTTTTATTAAGGTTGAGGCTACAAAATTCACAGAAGTTGGATATGTGGGTAGAGATGTAGAGTCGATGGTACGTGACCTTGTGGAAACATCGGTTCGTATCGTAAAAGAAGAAATGGTAGTGAAAGTTCAAGATAAAGCAGAAGAGCAAGCGAATCAACGTCTTGTTGAAATTTTAGTACCGAGTCCGGAGAAGCAATCTGGATTTAAAAATCCATTAGAGATGCTTTTTGGGGGCGCTCAAAATTCGAGTCAAACGTCTGATACACAAGAAGATGGTGAAATCGAAAAGAAACGTCAAGATGTGGAGAGAAAGCTTGCTGCAGGGCTTCTTGAAGAAGAGATTGTATCGATTGAAGTGACTGAGCAACAGTCGTCAATGTTTGATATGTTACAAGGAACTGGCATGGAGCAAATGGGAATGAATTTCCAAGATGCGTTAGGGAGTTTTATGCCGAAAAAAACAAAAAAACGTAAACTTTCTGTAAAAGAAGCAAGAAAACTCTTGACAAATGAAGAGGCACAGCGCTTAATTGATATGGATGAAGTTACACAAGAGGCTGTTTATCGTGCTGAACAGCTCGGGATTATTTTTATTGATGAAATTGACAAAATTGCTGGTAAGCAGTCGAATAGCGTAGATGTATCACGTGAAGGTGTGCAACGTGACATTTTGCCTATTGTAGAAGGGTCGAATGTTGCGACAAAATACGGATCAGTAAAAACGGATTATATTTTATTCGTTGCAGCTGGAGCGTTCCATATGTCTAAACCGTCGGATTTAATTCCGGAATTGCAAGGGAGATTTCCGATTCGAGTAGAATTAACAAAATTATCGACAGACGATTTTGTTAAAATATTAATCGAGCCTGACAATGCGTTAATTAAACAATATATGGCATTATTAGCGACCGAAGGTATAGAAATTGAATTTTCAGACGAAGCTATTCGTAAGATTGCTGAGATTGCTTATCAAGTTAATCAGGATACAGATAATATTGGAGCAAGAAGACTTCATACGATTATGGAGAAGCTCCTTGAAGATTTATCGTTTGAAGCATCTGAAATTACGTTAGAGAAAATAACGATAACCCCTCAATACGTTGAGGAGAAATTAGCAACAATTGCTAAAAATAAAGATGTGAGCCAGTTTATTTTGTAATAGTGTCATCAGGTGACTCGCCCTAGTTTCCAAGTGATGAAAAAATATGTGAGTAACATGTAGGAGGAACTTTTGAAATGGAATTATTAGCAAAAACAAGAAAATTAAATGCGTTATTACAGAGCGCAGCAGGGAAGCCTGTAAACTTTAGAGAAATGTCTGACACAATGTGTGAAGTAATCGAAGCAAACGTATTCGTAGTTAGTCGTCGTGGTAAATTACTAGGTTATGCAATTCACCAACAAATCGAAAACGAACGCATGAAGCAAATGCTTGCAGAACGTCAATTCCCAGAAGAATATACACAAAGCTTATTCAACATTACAGAAACATCTTCAAACTTAGATGTGAACAGTGCTTACACAGCATTCCCGGTAGAAAACAGAGAATTATTTGGTCAAGGTTTAACTACAATCGTACCAATCGTTGGTGGTGGTGAGCGTCTAGGTACATTAGTATTAGCTCGTCTTGGTCAAGAGTTCTTAGATGACGATTTAATCCTTGCTGAGTACAGCTCAACTGTTGTAGGCATGGAAATCTTACGTGAAAAAGCAGAAGAAATCGAAGAGGAAGCACGTAGTAAAGCTGTTGTTCAAATGGCGATCAGCTCATTATCTTACAGTGAGTTAGAAGCAATTGAGCATATCTTCGAAGAATTAAATGGAACAGAAGGTTTACTTGTTGCAAGTAAAATTGCTGATCGTGTAGGAATTACTCGTTCTGTAATCGTAAATGCACTACGTAAATTAGAAAGTGCTGGTGTAATTGAGTCTCGCTCTTTAGGTATGAAAGGAACATACATTAAAGTGCTAAACGACAAGTTTCTACAGGAACTTGCTAAATTAAAAACAAACTAATTTATAAAAAACTCTCCTCGATCGAGGAGAGTTTTTTTGTGCAATGGATTGATGGCGCTTGTGAAAAGTGCCATAAGCGTGTTTTCTGGGAAAACTATTAATTGTGTTTTACTTTTTTGCTTAAAAGAAATGAAGGTTGGTAATACTAGAATTCGAGTATGAACAAAGAAAGTTTTACATTGTTCGCATTTTCGACTTGATTGTAATATTTCAGTATGATATAGTAAGCAGTGGTGTCAGTACAAAGTACACACGTTTACTGATTTAAGTGTTGGTGCTACGTTTGTAGTTTCGCTTAGAGATGAAGTAAACGGAGGATATCAAAAACCATTTAGGAGGAACTATATTATGTCAGTAATTTCTATGAAGCAATTGCTTGAAGCTGGTGTTCATTTCGGACATCAAACTCGTCGTTGGAACCCAAAAATGAAGCGTTACATTTTCACAGAGCGTAACGGTATCTACATCATCGACTTACAAAAAACTGTGAAAAAAGTTGAGGAAGCTTACAGAACGATGCGCGACATCGCTGCTGAAGGTGGAGACATCTTATTCGTAGGTACTAAAAAACAAGCACAAGAAGCTATTAAAGAAGAAGCAACTCGTGCTGGTATGTACTTCGTTAACCAACGTTGGTTAGGCGGAACTTTAACAAACTTCCAAACAATCCAAAAGCGTATCAAGCGTCTTAAAGACATCGAAAGAATGCAAGAAGATGGTACTTTCGAAGTACTTCCTAAGAAAGAAGTTGTTCAACTTAAAAAAGAGTTAGAGCGTCTTGAGAAATTCTTAGGCGGTATTAAAGATATGAAAGGTCTTCCAAGTGCATTATTCGTAGTAGACCCTCGTAAAGAGCGTATTGCAGTTGCTGAAGCACGCAAATTACACATTCCAATCATCGGTATCGTTGATACAAACTGTGATCCAGACGAAATCGATCACGTTATCCCAGCAAACGATGATGCAATTCGTGCTGTAAAACTTCTTACATCTAAAATGGCAGACGCGATCCTTGAAGCAAAACAAGGTGAAGAAACTGTTACTGCGTAACAAAGTTGGAAAGGTGATAAGGGGTTCGGCCTTTTATCACCTTTTTTAAGGTATAAACACCTTTATAAAAGGTATAAATACATATTTTAGGAGGATGAAAAATATGGCAATCACTGCTCAAATGGTAAAAGAATTACGTGAAAAAACTGGCGCAGGTATGATGGACTGCAAAAAAGCTTTAACAGAAACTAACGGCGACATGGAGAAGGCAATTGACTTCTTACGCGAAAAAGGTATTGCGAAAGCTGCTAAAAAAGCAGACCGCATTGCTGCTGAAGGTTTAACTTTCATCGAAACAAACGGTAACGACGCTTTAATCTTAGAATTAAACTCTGAAACTGATTTCGTTGCGAAAAACGAAGGTTTCCAAGCACTAATTAAAGAATTAGCTGCTCACTTATTAACTAACAAACCAGCTAACGTTGAAGAAGCTATGGCTCAAACAATGGAAAACGGTAAAAACGTTGAAGAGCACATCAACGAAGCAATCGCTAAAATTGGTGAAAAACTTACACTTCGTCGTTTCGAAATCGTATCAAAAACTGATGCAGATGCATTCGGCGCTTACCTACACATGGGTGGACGCATTGGTGTATTAACAGTTCTTGAAGGTTCTACTGATGAAGCTGCTGCTAAAGATGTTGCAATGCACATCGCTGCAGTTAACCCTAAATACATCGACCGCGATGCTGTAACAGCTGAAGAAGTTGAGCATGAGCGTCAAGTATTAACACAACAAGCATTAAACGAAGGCAAGCCTGAAAAAATCGTTGCAAAAATGGTTGAAGGCCGTCTAGGCAAATTCTTCGAAGAGATTTGCTTACTTGACCAAGCATTCGTTAAAAACCCTGATATGAAAGTTCGTCAGTTCGTTGAGTCTAAAGGCGGAACATTAAAAGGATTCGTTCGCTACGCTGTTGGTGAAGGTATCGAAAAACGCGAAGACAACTTTGCTGAAGAAGTAATGAACCAAGTAAAAGGTAGTAACTAATACAGATTAGGGAACACATTGTGTTCCCTTTTTTAAAATAAAGATGTAAGCAATTGGAGGTTCATTATGAGTAAACCGAAATATAATCGTGTCGTTTTAAAGCTAAGTGGAGAAGCTTTAGCTGGAGAGCAAGGATTTGGAATTAATCCAACTGTTATTAAGTCAGTTGCAGAACAAGTAAAAGAAATTGCAGAACTTGATGTAGAGGTTGCTGTTGTTGTTGGTGGCGGTAACATTTGGCGTGGGAAAATTGGAAGTGAAATGGGCATGGATCGTGCAGGAGCAGATTACATGGGCATGTTAGCTACAGTTATGAATTCATTAGCTCTTCAAGATAGCTTGGAGAATATTGGAATCCAAACTCGTGTACAAACTTCAATTGAGATGCGTCAAGTGGCAGAGCCTTACATTCGCCGTAAAGCAGTTCGTCACTTAGAGAAAAAACGTGTTGTTATCTTTGCAGCAGGTACAGGTAATCCATACTTCTCTACAGATACAACAGCAGCATTACGTGCAGCGGAAATCGAAGCAGACGTTATTTTAATGGCAAAAAATAATGTGGATGGTGTATATAGCGCAGATCCATCTATTGACCCAACAGCTACGAAATACGAAACGCTTACTTACTTAGATGTATTAAAAGAAGGTTTAGGTGTAATGGATTCTACAGCTTCTTCTCTATGTATGGATAATGATATTCCATTAATTGTATTCTCAGTTATGGAAAAAGGTAATATTAAACGTGCCGTTTTAGGCGAAAATATTGGAACAGTTGTAAGGGGGAAATAAATATGGGACAACAAGTATTGAAGTCTTCAAATGAAAAAATGGAAAAAGCAGTTGCTGCTTATTCTCGTGAATTAGCAACAGTTCGCGCTGGTCGTGCAAGCTCGTCTGTATTAGATAAGGTACAAGTTGATTACTATGGTGCACCAACACCAGTTGTGCAATTAGCGAACATTACAGTTCCAGAAGCACGTTTACTTGTAATTCAACCTTATGATAAAACTTCTATCGGTGATATCGAAAAAGCAATTTTAAAAGCAGATTTAGGCTTAAACCCTTCTAATGATGGAACTGTAATTCGTATTGCATTCCCTGCATTAACAGAAGAGCGTCGTCGTGATCTTGTTAAAGTTGTGAAAAAATATGCTGAAGAAGCAAAAGTAGCTGTTCGTAACGTACGTCGTGACGGAAATGATGATCTTAAGAAGCTTGAAAAAGCTGGCGAGATTACAGAAGATGATTTAAGAGGATATACTGAAGATATCCAAAAAGAAACAGATAAATATATTGCAAAAGTTGACGAAATCGCAAAAAACAAAGAAAAAGAAATCATGGAAGTGTAATAGCGATAACTTCGCAAATATGACCCTCTTCTTAAGGGGGTCTTTTTACACTTTTAGGCATACGTCTGCTTGTTGGAGGGTATGAATGATGTTTAAAAACTTTCCTTTTTTTAAAGGTAAAAAGGACACATCGTTTGATCATCTCGTTGAAGAAGTGAAAAAAGGATATATCCCAGAACATATTGCCATCATTATGGATGGGAATGGAAGATGGGCAAAGAGGAGAGCAATGCCTCGTATTGCGGGACATCATGAAGGTATGCAAGTTGTAAAGAAAATTACAAAATTTGCAAGTAAACTTAATGTGAAAGTGTTAACTCTTTATGCTTTTTCAACTGAGAACTGGAAAAGACCGAAAAAGGAAGTTGATTATTTAATGAAGCTTCCAGAAGAATTTCTAGGTACATTTTTACCAGAATTGATTGAAGAAAACGTACAAGTCCGAGTAATAGGGCAAAAAGATCGTCTTCCTACGCATACACGCAGAGCGATGGAGAAAGCCATGGAAGATACGAAAGAGAATACGGGATTAATTCTTAATTTCGCGTTAAACTATGGAAGTCGAGATGAAATCGTTTCTGCTGTGCAATATATGATGAAAGATAATGAGGAAGGAAAAATTCGTTCTGAAGAGGTAAGTGAAGAAATGCTTTCCTCCTACTTAATGACGAGTTCTTTACCCGATCCAGAGTTGTTAATCCGAACAAGCGGAGAGCTACGTATTAGTAATTTCATGTTATGGCAAATTGCATATTCGGAGTTTTGGTTTACAGATGTGTATTGGCCAGACTTCAAAGAAGAACATTTGCTAAATGCGATTACTGACTTTCAACATAGAGGGCGCAGATTCGGAGGCGTGTAGAAAGAGAGGGTTTGGTAGTGAAACAGAGAATTATTACTGGAGTGGTTGCTGCCGCGCTATTCATTCCCATCGTAATATACGGTGGCGTGCCTTTTACGGTTTTAGTGTATGCACTTGCTTCTATAGGTTTATATGAATTAATTCGTATGAATAAGCTTACGCTTATTTCAGTACCGACAGTTTTAGCTGCAGTATTATTGTGGATTCTTTTAATTCCAAGTAGTGCATCAGAACTGTTTACATGGATTGGATTAGGTAAATTGGAAATCACATTTGTGATTGTTTTATTACTTTTATCATATACAGTCCTTTCTAAGAATACATTTACTTTTGATAATGCTTCATTTTTACTAATGGCAACGACATATGTGGCAATGGGATTCTTATATTTAAATGAAACGAGAATATTAGGAATTAAATATGTGTTTTGTGCATTATTTGTTATATGGGCTACTGATTCAGGCGCATATTTCGTAGGAAAAGCATTAGGCAAGAGAAAATTGTGGCCAGAAATTAGTCCAAATAAAACGATTGAAGGTTCATTAGGCGGCATCGTTTGTGGAATTATTGTTGCACTTGTTTACAACGTGTTCTTCCCAGTCGAATCGAATGTAGTAATTTTAATTGTGCTGACAATTATCATTTCTATTTTTGGACAAATTGGTGATTTAGTACAATCTGCTTTTAAACGTCATTATGGCGTAAAGGATTCAGGTACAATTTTACCTGGGCATGGTGGTATATTAGATCGAACAGATAGTTGGTTATTCGTTTTACCAATTCTCTACTTCTTATTACAATACAATTAATAAATGAACGAGGGGTTGGAGTCATGAAAAACATTAGTTTATTAGGTGCAAGCGGATCAATTGGTACACAAACTTTAGATGTATTACGCTCGCACCCAGACCAATTCCGTCTCGTTGCTTTTTCTGTAGGGAAAAATATTGACTACGCAGTAAAGGTAATTCAAGAATTTTCTCCGCAAATCGTCTCTGTGCAAAGAGAGGAAGATGTTTTAAAATTACAAACTGTTTCTGGTAATACAAAAATTGTATATGGTAGTGAAGGACTTTTAGAAGTAGCATTACATCCAGATGCGGAGATTGTAGTAAATGCTGTTGTAGGTAGCGTAGGGTTGTTACCGACACTTCGTGCGATTGAGGCGAAAAAAACAATTGGAATTGCAAATAAAGAAACGTTAGTAACTGCAGGACATCTTGTAATGGAAGCAGCGCGAAAACATAATGTTTCGTTACTTCCAGTAGATAGTGAACATTCGGCTATTTTTCAATGCTTGAATGGTGAAAATGAAAAAAGAATTTCTCGTCTTATTATAACGGCTTCTGGTGGAAGTTTCCGTGATAAAACGAGAGATGAATTGCATCATGTGACCGTAGAAGATGCGCTTCGACATCCAAACTGGTCAATGGGTTCGAAAATTACAATTGATTCTGCTACAATGATGAATAAGGGACTAGAAGTAATTGAAGCACATTGGCTTTTTGGTATCCCTTATGAGCAAATCGATGTTGTTTTACATAAAGAAAGTATTATCCATTCTATGGTTGAATTTGAAGATCGTAGTGTAATGGCGCAGCTTGGTTCACCTGATATGCGAGTACCAATTCAATACGCACTTACATATCCTGATAGATTGCCTCTTTCAGAAACAAAACAGTTAAACTTATGGGAAATAGGGACGTTGCATTTTGAGAAAATGGACCAAGAACGATTCCGTTGTTTACGTTTTGCGTATGAAGCTGGAAAAGCTGGTGGAAGTATGCCAGCTGTAATGAACGCAGCGAATGAAGTAGCTGTTGAAGCTTTTTTAC
The DNA here is from genome assembly GCF_026540675.1 of Bacillus sp. GC_Bacil_1. Taxonomy (NCBI): domain Bacteria; kingdom Bacillati; phylum Bacillota; class Bacilli; order Caryophanales; family Bacillaceae; genus Bacillus; species Bacillus sp. GC_Bacil_1. Next base: position 226,996 of record NZ_JALNUG010000003.1, on the reverse strand, counting down.
AAAAGAGAATTGGTTTCTTAACAGTGGAAGACCTCATTGAAAAAGCAATGAACCATCACAATGTCATTGCACGTCCGAGCTTAGAGGAAATTCTGGAAATTGATGCAGCCACAAGACGGTTTGTGATGGAACAAATTTAGCAAAGGTGGTTATGGAATTGAATACAGCGATTGCCTTTATATTAATTTTCGGTGCACTCGTATTTTTCCATGAGCTAGGGCATCTATACTTCGCGAAAAGAGCAGGCATTTTATGCCGCGAGTTTGCGATTGGTTTTGGTCCGAAAATATTCTCATTTGAAAAGAATGAAACGGTGTATACGATTCGATTACTGCCTCTGGGTGGCTATGTAAGAATGGCTGGCGAGGATGCAGACACAGTTGAGTTAAAGCCAGGGAAAAAGGTTGGCCTTGTGCTAAATGAAAAAGACGAAGCTGTGAAATTAGTTTTTGATGGATATGAAAAATATCCAAATGTTCGTGTTATTGAAGTCGAACAAGCTGATTTAGAGCATAATCTAACGATTTCAGGCTATGAAGAGTATGAGGAAGAGCTTCAAACATTCCGAGTGAATGAAAAGGCTCGCATCATTACTGCTGGAGAAGAAATTCAAATTGCTCCATATAACAGGCAATTTGGCTCTAAAAAATTGGGTCAACGCGCTTTAACAATCTTTGCGGGTCCTGCAATGAACTTCATTTTAGCATTTGTTATTTTTGTGATTCTTGGATTTGTACAAGGGGTTCCTATTGACAAACCAATGGTCGGAAAAGTGATGGATAATAGTGCAGCACAGCAAGCTGGCCTGAAAGAGAATGATACAATTCAAGCGATTGATGGGAAAAACACAAGTACATGGAAAGATGTTGTTACTATTGTACGTGAAAACCCGAATAAAGAAATTACGTTACAAGTAAAGCGTGATAATGAACAGTTTAATGTGAAAGTAACGCCAACACTTGATAAAGAAGGAAAAGACGAAGTTGGTAGAATTGGTGTTTATTCTCCTGTAGAGAAAACAGTAATGGGTTCTATTAAATCAGGATTTGAACAAACGTACCAATGGACAAAACTAATTTTTGAATCTCTTGTGAAATTAGTAACTGGTCAATTTTCTATTAATGAGTTGTCAGGTCCAGTAGGAATTTATAATCTAACAGATCAAGTTGTAGATTATGGATTTACGCGTGTACTAAGTTTAGCGGCAGTTCTAAGCATTAATCTTGGTTTATTTAATTTATTACCAGTTCCTGCTTTAGATGGTGGCCGTTTATTCTTCTTCTTAATTGAAGCGTTACGAGGGAAACCAATTGACCGTCAAAAAGAAGGAATGGTTCATTTTATTGGTTTTGCATTATTAATGTTATTAATGTTAGTTGTAACATGGAATGACATTCGTAAGTTTTTCTTGTAAAATAGAATGAAACTAATAATGAAATAGAGCTCGTAGAATAAAATCCCTCACCTAATTCGAGGTGAGGGGTTTTACTGCGTGTAAGAGTAAAATGAAGAGGTGCAAATAAATGAAACAAAGTATGGTATTCAGTCCTACATTACGTGAAGTTCCAGCTGATGCTGAAATTAAGAGTCATCAATTATTACTTCGCGCAGGTTTTATGCGTCAAAATGCTTCTGGTATTTATAGTTTTCTACCATTTGGATTAAAAGTATTACACAAAGTAGAACGTATCGTTCGAGAAGAAATGGAGCGTGCAGGAGCTGTAGAATTATTAATGCCAGCTATGCAAGCTGCAGAATTATGGCAAGAATCAGGTCGTTGGTATTCATACGGATCTGAATTAATGCGTATGAAAGATCGTAACGCTCGTGAATTCGCATTAGGAGCGACACATGAGGAAGTAATTACGGATCTTGTGCGTGATGAAGTGAAATCATATAAAAAATTACCGTTAACATTATACCAAATTCAAACAAAATTCCGTGATGAGCAAAGACCTCGTTTCGGTTTATTACGTGGAAGAGAGTTTCTAATGAAAGATGCATACTCTTTCCATGCTACACAAGAGAGCTTAGATGAAGTATACGATCGCTTATATAAAGCATACTCTAACATTTTTGCTCGTTGTGGCTTGAATTTCCGTGCAGTTATTGCTGATTCTGGAGCAATGGGCGGAAAAGATACACATGAATTTATGGTATTATCTGATGTTGGTGAAGATACAATTGCATACTCTGACACATCTGATTATGCAGCAAACATCGAAATGGCTCCTGTTGTAGATACGTATACGAAGAGTGACGAAGCAGAAAAAGCTCTTGAAAAAGTAGCAACACCAGACCAAAAAGCAATTGAAGAAGTATCTGCATTCTTAAACATTGCAGCTGACAAGTGCATTAAGTCTATGGTATTTAAAGTAGATGAGAAATTAGTAGTTGTACTTGTTCGTGGTGATCACGAAGTAAACGATGTGAAAGTGAAAAATGTATACGGCGCTTCGGTTGTTGAGCTTGCTTCTCATGAAGAAGTAAAAGAATTATTAAATTGTGGAATTGGTTCATTAGGGCCGATTGGTGTAACAGGTGATATTGAAATTATTGCTGATCACGCTGTAGCATCAATTGTTAACGGATGTTCAGGAGCGAACGAAGAAGGATTCCATTATGTAAATGTAAATCCAGAACGTGACTTTAAAGTAAGTCAATATACAGATTTACGCTTCATTCAAGAAGGAGACCAATCTCCAGATGGAAACGGAACAATTCTTTTCGCACGCGGAATTGAAGTTGGTCATGTATTCAAATTAGGAACTCGTTATAGTGAAGCAATGAACGCGACATTCCTAGATGAAAACGGAAAAACACAACCACTTATTATGGGTTGTTACGGTATCGGTGTATCTCGTACAGTGGCAGCAATTGCAGAGCAGTTTAACGATGAGAACGGCTTAGTTTGGCCAAAAGCTGTAGCACCATTCCATGTGCATGTAATTCCAGTAAATATGAAATCTGATGCACAACGTGAAATGGGTGAAAATATCTACAACTCATTACAAGAACAAGGCTATGAAGTGTTATTAGACGATCGTGCAGAACGTGCAGGTGTTAAGTTTGCAGATGCAGATTTATTCGGTCTTCCAGTTCGCGTTACAGTTGGTAAAAAAGCAGACGAAGGTATTGTAGAAGTGAAAGTACGTGCTACAGGTGAGTCTGAAGAAGTAAAAGTAGAAGAACTTCAAACATATATTGCAAATATTTTAAAATAAGAAGAGGTACCTCGTAATGGGGTACCTTCTCTTTCTTTGTAAACGTATTTTGTAAAAGAAGAAGGAAGAAATCTTTCTTTGTAGTACGTTTCAATTTATAATAGCAAATGGAAGGAGAGTGCTTATGTCTTTAACAAATGAACAACAAGAGCGATTTCAAATTTTGCTCCAGCAGTTGCAAATACCAGACGACCTTATAAATCAATATTTACAAGGCGGTGGTATTGAAAGGCTCGTTATTGATAAAGCGAATAAAAGTTGGCATTTTGATTTACAAGTGCCACGTATTTTGCCTATAGAATTATATGAATTGCTAGAAACAAAGCTTAAGCAATCATTTTCTCATATTGCAAGAACAACATTTGCATTAGAAACAGAGAATAAACAATTTACAGAAGAAGAAGTAAGGGCGTATTGGCCACTTTGTACGGAACGAATTACATTTTCACCCATGTTCGCGTACTTAAAGAAGCAACTTCCGCAGGTGAATGGAGTGAAGTTGTTAATAAATGTAAATAATGAGCTGGAGTCTACTGCTTTAAAGAAAAACGTTGCGAAACCAGTGGGGGATCAATACGAAGCTTTTGGATTCCCGCGTTTCCAGTTAGACACACATATACAGCAAAATGCAGAAGAAATGCAAAAGTTTCGTGAGCAAACGCAGCAAGAAGACCGCGAGCGTGTTATACAAGCTATGGAAGAAATGGCGAAGAAGCAAGCTGAAGAAAGCAGCGTTGTGCATGAAGGACCGATTACACTCGGGTATCTTATTAAGCCGGATGAAGAGATTACACCGATGCGAGAAATTCAAGATGAAGAAAGAAGAAAAACGGTTCAAGGATATGTCTTCCATGTAGAAACAAAAGAGCTTCGTAGTGGGCGTACGTTATTAACTTTAAAAATAACGGATTATACGGATTCTATTATGATCAAAATGTTCTCGCGTGACAAAGAAGATATTCCAATGCTGCAATCCTTGAAAAAAGGAATGTGGGTGAAAGCGCGTGGTTCTGTTCAAAACGATACATTCGTTCGAGATTTAGTAATGATTGCAAATGATATTAATGAAATAACAGGGCCGTCTCGTAAAGATAAAGCGCCAGAAGGCGAAAAGCGTGTAGAACTTCATCTTCACACTCCGATGAGCCAAATGGATGCTGTTACTCCTGTTTCTAGGCTTGTTGCCCAAGCTGGTAAATGGGGACATGAAGCTATTGCGGTTACAGACCATGCTGTGGCTCAGTCGTTCCCGGAGGCATATTCTGCGGGGAAAAAAGCTGGAGTTAAAGTTATATACGGTGTAGAAGCGAATTTAGTTAATGATGGTGTACCGATAGCGTATAACGAGGCGCATCGTTTACTTGCAGAGGAAACGTATGTTGTTTTCGACGTTGAGACGACAGGTTTATCAGCTGTATACGACACAGTCATTGAGTTGGCTGCCGTAAAAGTAAAGGGTGGCGAAATCATTGATCGCTTTGAATCTTTCGCAAATCCACATCAACCATTATCAGCGACGATTATTGAATTAACAGGTATTACAGATGATATGTTAACTGATGCACCAGAAGTGGACGAAGTGTTTAAAAAGTTTGAGAAATGGATGGGGGACCATACACTTGTTGCCCATAATGCAAGCTTTGATATGGGCTTTATTAACGTAGGTTTTAAAAAGGCTGGGTTAGAAAAAACGAATAACCCCGTTATTGATACGTTAGAACTTGCACGATTCTTATTCCCAGAAATGAAAAATCATCGATTAAATACGATGTGCAAAAAACTTGATATTGAATTAACGCAACATCACCGTGCGATTTATGATACAGAAGCGACGGGATATTTACTTGTGAAAATGTTGAAAGATGTAATTGAAAAGGGATTTGAATATCACGATCAATTAAATGATAGCATGGGACAAGGGGATGCGTATAAGCGTGGCCGTCCAAGTCATATGACGTTACTTGCCACATCAGATGTTGGGTTGAAAAATTTATATAAACTTGTTTCATATTCTCACCTTAATTACTTTTACCGTGTACCACGAGTACCGAGGTCACTATTAAAAAAATACCGTGAAGGAATTTTAGTAGGAACGGCTTGTGATAAAGGTGAAGTATTTGAGGCAATGATGCAAAAAGCTCCTGAAGAGGTAGAAGAAATTGCACAGTTCTATGATTACATTGAAGTAATGCCTCCAGAGGTGTTGCGTCATTTAGTAGAGCGTGAACTCGTTCGAGATGAAGGACAATTAAAAACAATTATCTCTAACTTAGTAAAACTAGGTGAGACGTTAGATAAACCAGTTGTCGCTACAGGGAACGTGCATTACTTAGATCCAGAAGATGCAATGTATCGTAAAATTTTAGTTAGTTCACAGGGCGGGGCAAATCCGTTAAATCGACATTCATTACCGCCAGTACATTTCCGTACAACTGATGAAATGCTAGAGTGTTTTTCATTTTTAGGTGAGGACAAAGCGAAAGAAGTTGTTGTAACGAATACACAAAAAGTTGCGTCATTAATTGGTGATGTTCGTCCGGTAAAAGATGATCTATATACACCGAAAATTGAGGGTGCCGATGATGAAACACGTGATATGAGTTATAAAATGGCACGCAGTATATATGGTGAAGAACTACCAGAAATTGTAGAGGCTCGCTTAGAAAAAGAATTGAAAAGTATTATTGGACATGGATTTGCCGTTATTTATTTAATCTCACATAAGCTTGTGAAAAAATCGTTAGTCGACGGATATCTAGTAGGTTCGCGTGGTTCAGTAGGTTCATCGTTCGTTGCAACGATGATGGAAATTACAGAAGTAAACCCATTACCACCACACTATGTCTGTCCAAAATGCAAGCAATCTGAATTCTTTAATGATGGTTCGGTAGGCTCTGGTTTCGACTTACCAGATAAAGATTGTCCGACATGTAATGTGGCATATGTAAAAGATGGACATGATATCCCATTCGAAACGTTCCTTGGATTCAAAGGAGATAAGGTACCCGATATCGATTTGAACTTCTCCGGGGAATACCAACCACGTGCCCATAACTATACGAAAGTACTGTTCGGTGAAGATTATGTATACCGTGCTGGAACGATTGGTACAGTTGCGGAAAAAACAGCTTATGGATATGTAAAAGGTTATGCAAATGATCACAATTTAACAATTCGGAATGCAGAGATTGACCGCTTAGTAGCGGGATGTACAGGGGTAAAACGTACAACTGGACAGCATCCAGGTGGTATTATCGTTGTGCCAGATTACATGGATATCTTTGATTTCTCCCCAATACAGTTTCCTGCTGATTCAATTGGTGCTGAGTGGAGAACAACGCATTTTGACTTCCACTCGATTCATGATAATTTATTGAAACTTGATATACTAGGACACGATGATCCGACCGTTATTCGTATGTTACAAGATTTAAGTGGTATTGATCCGAAAACAATCCCGACGGATGATCCAGAGGTAATGAAAATTTTCTCTGGTCCAGAAACGTTAGGGGTAACGGAAGAACAAATTAACTGTAAAACAGGTACACTTGGTATCCCAGAATTCGGTACGAAATTCGTAAGACAGATGTTAGAAGAGACAAAACCAACGACATTCTCAGAATTGGTCCAAATTTCTGGGCTGTCACATGGTACTGACGTATGGCTGGGTAATGCAAATGAGTTAATTTATAACGGTACATGTACGCTGAGTGAAGTTATCGGTTGTCGTGATGACATCATGGTATATTTAATCTATCAAGGTTTAGATCCATCATTAGCCTTCAAAATCATGGAGTCGGTTCGTAAAGGTAAAGGTGTACCGGAAGAATGGGAAGATGACATGAAAGGTAATAATGTACCAGGTTGGTATATTGATTCATGTAAGAAGATTAAATATATGTTCCCTAAAGCCCATGCGGCTGCTTACGTACTTATGGCTGTGCGTATCGCATACTTTAAAGTACATTTTGCACTTTTATTCTATGCGGCATATTTTACAGTCCGTGCAGATGATTTTGATGTAGAGGCGATGGCGAAAGGTTCAGCATCCATACGTGTGAAAATTGATGAAATAGCTCAAAAAGGATTGGATGCAGCGCCGAAAGAGAAAAGTTTATTAACGGTACTAGAAATGACGCTTGAAATGTGCGAGCGTGGATACTCATTCCAAAAGGTTGATTTATACCGTTCGCATGCAACGGAATTTATTATTGATGGAGACTCATTAATCCCTCCGTTTAATGCAGTGCCTGGTCTTGGTACGAACGCAGCCTTAAGTATTGTGGAAGCGCGCAAAAATGGAGACTTCTTATCAAAAGAAGACTTACAGCAACGAAGTAAGGTTTCGAAAACAATTATTGAGTATTTAGATAGCCAAGGTTGTTTAGGAGATTTGCCGGATCAAAACCAATTATCACTGTTCTAATAGGTAGGAAAAGTCTTTGCAAATCAATATTTGCTATGGTATACTATAAACCGAGATAACCATGTCATGTATATTTTGTGAAAAAGAGAGTGGGGAAACCCACTCTTTCGTGTTACTATCTACATTTTATTCATGTAGATAGTAAAGACATTTCTGTCGTATATACATATTTTGTTACAAGTTTTACTTCTTAAATTTGGTAATACTAAGACAGATATTCCCTGCTTAACGGCAGGGGCTTTTGTTAGCTAACGAGAAAGAATAAGATAGACCGTCTTTATGAACGGGATCTTTTCTTGTAAATGGTACATGGCGGCAGGAAGGAGGCTGTTTATGGATAAGAAAGTCACAGAAGTTGTAGAAGCATTTGCGCAGCCAATCGTTGAAGAGTTAAATCTTGAACTTGTAGATGTAGAGTATGTGAAAGAAGGACAAGACTGGTTCTTACGCGTATTCATCGATTCTGAAAAGGGAGTCGACATTGAAGAATGCGGTGCGGTAAGTGAACGTTTAAGCGAAGCTTTAGATAAAGAGGATCCAATTCCTCACCTTTACTTTTTGGATGTATCATCTCCTGGAGCAGAACGCCCATTAAAGAAAGAGAAAGACTTCCAGCAAGCGGTAGGAAAACAAGTGGCAATTAAAACATATGAGCCGATTGATGGCGAAAAGATGTTTGAAGGAAAGTTACTTTCCTACGACGGTACTACAATTACACTACTATTAACAATTAAAACACGTAAAAAAGAAATCCAAATTCCAATGGATAAAGTTGCAAATGCGCGACTTGCTGTTACGTTTTAGTAAGAAGGGGGATCTTCATGAGCACTGAGTTGTTAGATGCTTTGCTCGTATTAGAGTCAGAAAAAGGTATTAGTAAAGATATTATTATTGATGCGATTGAAGCAGCGTTAATCTCTGCTTATAAACGCAATTTTAACCAAGCACAAAACGTTCGTGTGAGCTTTAACCCAGAAGTGGGAACAATTCAAGTTTTAGCACGTAAGGACGTTGTTGATAATGTGTTTGATCCACGTCTTGAAATCTCTGTAGAAGAGGCAAGACAAATTAATCCAAACTACCAAGATGGCGACGTACTAGAAATTGAAGTAACGCCAAAAGATTTTGGTCGTATTGCAGCGCAAACTGCAAAACAAGTTGTAACACAACGAGTTCGTGAAGCAGAACGTGGTGTTATTTACTCAGAATTTAGTGATCGTGAAGAAGACATTATGGTTGGTATTGTACAACGCCAAGATGCTCGTTTCATCTACGTAAGCTTAGGTAAAGTAGAAGCTTTATTACCTGTAAGTGAGCAAATGCCAAATGAGCAATATAAGCCACATGATCGTATTCGCGTATTTATTACAAAAGTAGAAAAGACAACAAAAGGACCACAAATTTACGTATCACGTACACATCCTGGTCTTTTAAAACGTTTATTCGAAATGGAAGTTCCAGAAATTTATGATGGAACTGTAGAAATTCGCTCTGTAGCGCGCGAAGCAGGAGATCGTTCTAAAATCTCTGTGCATGCAGAAAACATTGATGTTGATCCAGTTGGTTCTTGCGTAGGACCGAAAGGACAACGTGTACAACGTGTTGTAGATGAACTAAAAGGTGAAAAGATTGACATCGTTCGCTGGTCAAATGATCCAGTTGAATATGTTGCAAATGCTTTAAGCCCATCACAAGTTGTTAAAGTACTTGTAGATGAAGATGAAAAAGCAACAACTGTTGTTGTTCCAGACCACCAGCTATCATTAGCTATCGGTAAGCGTGGACAAAATGCGCGTCTTGCAGCTAAATTAACAGGCTGGAAAATTGATATTAAAAGTGAGTCTGATGCGAAACAACTTGGAATTGTAACAGAAGAAGATAGCGTAATCGCATTCGGATTCGATTCAGTTGAAGACGAAATCGAATAGAGGTGATGAGTATGAGCAATCGAAAAGTTCCGTTACGAAAATGTATCGCGACGCAAGAGATGAAATCAAAACGAGAGCTCGTTCGCATTGTTCGTTCCAAAGAGGGCGAAGTGTCTATTGATTTATCTGGAAAAAAATCAGGACGAGGTGCATATTTGTCAAAAGATAAAGAATGCATTATGCAAGCCCAAAAGAAAAACATTTTGGAACATCATCTAAAAGCGAAAATCGACAGTTCTCTGTACGAAGAGCTTCTTGAGCTTGTTGAGAAGGAGTCGAAATAAGTGTCCGATTGGAAATCGTTTTTAGGACTAGCAAATCGCGCTCGAAAAATCATTTCGGGTGAAGAACTCGTTTTAAAAGAAGTACGAAGTGGTAAAGCAAAGCTCGTATTGCTTTCTGAAGATGCGTCAGCGAACACTACTAAACGTATCACTGATAAAACGACGTACTACAACGTACCAATGAAAAAAGTCGAAAATCGACAACAATTAGGGCATGCGATTGGGAGAGACGAGCGAGTCGTTGTAGCTGTGTTAGATGAAGGCTTTGCGAAAAAGCTACGTAGCATGCTCGATACAAATTACCGGGGGTGAAGGTATGAGTAAAATTCGAGTACATGAATATGCAAAAAAAAATAATATCTCAAGTAAAGATCTTATGACAAAACTTAAAGAGATGAATATCGAGGTTTCGAATCATATGACAATGTTAGAAGATGAAGTAGTAAATAAATTAGATAATGAATATAACACTGGAGCGGAAAAACCTTCTGTTGCAGATGAGTTTGAAGTAGAAGAGAAAGTTGTTCGCAGTAAAAAGAACAGCAATAAGAAAAAGAAAAAAGGCAAAGGAAATGAAGACAAACGTCAAGATAACTTTGCTGGAAGACAACAAACGCAAATAGTAGAAACACCAGATAAAATTACTTTCTCTGGAAGCCTTACAGTAGGTGAACTTGCTAAAAAGTTAAGTAAAGAGCCATCTGAAATTATTAAAAAGCTCTTCATGCTTGGAATTATGGCAACAATTAACCAAGACTTGGATAAAGATACAATTGAGTTAATCGCTACTGATTACGGTATTGAAGTAGAAGAAGAAGTAGTTGTAAGTGAAACTGAGTTTGAAACATTCATTGATGAGCAAGATGATGAAGAAAACTTAAAAGAGCGTCCAGCTGTTGTTACGATTATGGGGCACGTTGACCATGGTAAAACAACATTACTTGACTCAATTCGTAATTCAAAAGTAACTGCTGGCGAAGCGGGTGGAATTACTCAGCATATTGGTGCATACCAAGTTGAAGTAAATGATAAGAAAATTACATTCTTAGATACGCCTGGTCACGCGGCATTTACAACGATGCGTGCTCGTGGTGCGCAAGTAACTGATATTACAATCCTTGTTGTTGCAGCTGATGACGGTGTTATGCCTCAAACAGTTGAAGCGATTAGCCATGCAAAAGCAGCTGGAGTACCAATTATTGTTGCTGTGAATAAAATGGATAAACCAGCGGCGAATCCTGATCGTGTAATGCAAGAATTAACAGAATATGAATTAGTTCCAGAAGCTTGGGGCGGAGATACAATTTTCGTACCAATTTCTGCAATCCAAGGCGAGGGAATTGACAACTTGCTAGAGATGATTCTTCTTGTAAGTGAAGTAGAAGAATATAAAGCAAACCCAAATCGTTATGCAACGGGTACTGTAATTGAAGCACAGCTTGATAAAGGTAAAGGAACTATCGCGACATTATTAGTTCAAAACGGTACACTTCGAGTTGGAGATCCAATCGTTGTTGGAACTTCATTCGGGCGTGTTCGTGCAATGGTAAGTGATATTGGTCGTCGTGTAAAAGTTGCTGGTCCATCAACTCCTGTTGAAATTACAGGTTTAAATGAAGTACCACAAGCTGGAGATCGTTTCATGGCATTCGCTGATGAGAAGAAAGCTCGTCAAATCGGTGAATCACGTGCACAAGAAGCGTTAGTTGCACAACGTGGTGAGAAATCTAAATTAAGCCTTGAAGATTTATTCCAACAAATCCAAGAGAGCGATGTAAAAGAAATCAACTTAATCGTAAAAGCAGACGTACAAGGTTCTGTTGAAGCGATGGCAGCGTCACTTCGTAAAATTGATGTTGAAGGCGTAAAAGTTAAAATCATTCACACTGGTGTAGGTGCGATTACAGAATCTGATATCATTTTAGCTTCTGCATCTAATGCAATTGTAATTGGATTTAACGTACGTCCGGATGTGAACGCGAAGCGTACAGCTGAATTAGAGAACGTTGATGTTCGCTTACACCGCATTATCTACAAAGTAATCGAAGAAATTGAATTAGCAATGCAAGGTATGCTGGATCCAGAATTCGAAGAAAAAGTAATCGGTCAAGCGGAAGTTCGTCAAACATTCAAGGTAACAAAAGTTGGAACAATCGCAGGTTGTTACGTAATTGACGGTAAAATTACACGCGATAGTGGCGTTCGTATTATCCGCGATGGTATCGTAATTTTCGAAGGACAACTTGATACGTTAAAACGTTTCAAAGACGACGTAAAAGAAGTTGCACAAAACTATGAGTGTGGTATTACAATTGAAAGATATAATGACCTTAAAGAAGGGGACATCATTGAAGCATACGTTATGGAAGAAGTGAAGCGATGATTGTCGCTTCACTCTCATTCGAGTGTATGATTTACGATGTGCATTCTTTAAAAGAGAAACGGGCAATTTTGCAACGAGTGCTAACTCGTGTGAAACAGCGCTATAATGTAGCTGTTTCTGAAGTTGGGCATCAAGATGTATGGCAACGTACAGAAATTGCGGTTGTTTCCGTATCCTCAAATCGTGTTATCTGTGAAAAAGAAATGAATCGTGTACTGGAGTACATCGATTCATTTCCTGAAATTGAACGTACGATAACACAATTGGAATGGTATTGAATGAGGTGAAGAGTTATGAAATTACGTGCAAACCGTGTAGGCGAGCAAATGAAAAAAGAATTAGGCGACATCATTAGTCGTAAAATTAAAGACCCACGTATCGGATTTGTTACAGTAACAGATGTACAAGTGAGTGGTGATTTGCAAATTGCCAAAGTATATATTTCTGTTTTAGGTGACGAAGAACAGAAAGAAAATACGTTAAAAGGTTTAGCGAAGGCAAAAGGCTTTATTCGTTCAGAAATTGGCCAACGTATTCGTCTTCGTAAAACACCGGAAATTACCTTTGAGTTTGATGAGTCTATCGGATATGGTCATCGAATTGATACACTTTTACATGAAATTAATAAAGACGGTAAACGTGAAGAATAATGGATAGACATTTGTCTATCCATTTTTTCAATGCAAAATAAGTTTTGGATATTTACTACGAAAGAATTATGATGAGGTGAACATATATGGAAGGTGTAGTATTATTACATAAGCCAAAAGGCATGACATCACATGATTGTGTATTTAAATTAAGAAAGATATTGCGAGAAAAGAGAATTGGTCATACGGGAACATTAGACCCAGATGTAACGGGAGTATTGCCACTTTGTGTGGGGAGAGCAACGAAGATTGCACAATTTTTAACAAGTGAAACGAAAACATATGAAGGTGAAGTAACATTAGGGTTTTCAACAACAACAGAAGATGCTTCTGGTGAAGTTGTGGAGAAACAAGATGTAAACCGTGTTATTACACGTAAAGAAGTAGAAGAGGTACTAGCGGAATTAACAGGCACGATTGAACAAATGCCACCAATGTTCTCAGCTGTAAAAGTAAACGGGAAAAAATTATATGAATATGCAAGAGCAGGACAAGAGGTAGAACGTCCAGTTCGTACAATTACGATTCATGAATTCGTATTACTTGATGACCGTGAAGTTTTTGAAGGAGAAAATATTTCATTCCGTTTCCGTGTAACGTGTAGTAAAGGAACATATGTAAGAACGTTAGCGGTAATGATCGGGGAGAAACTTGGTTTCCCATCACATATGTCTCACCTTGTAAGAACGGCATCTGGTGAATTTTTATTAGAAGATTGCATATCATTTGAAGAAATTGAAGAAAACGTGCAAAATGGAACAGTAGAGTCTATCTTCATTTCAATTGATGAAGCATTAAGTAAGTTTCCAAAAATGGTTGTAGATGAAAAGCAAGCAGAGAAAATCAAGAATGGTATGTTCTTAAAGAATGAATTAGAAATAACAGCACCATTTATTACAGTGTTTGATAAAAATGATCGTTGCTTAGCAATTTATGAACATCATCCGAAACATCCTGGCATGTTAAAGCCGATGAAAGTACTTGTGAATAATCAAGAACTAAAGCTATAATGAATTATTGGAAGGATTATTACAGAAAAAGGTGAATTCAAGCGTGAAACTTATTCATTTAACTCATCCACATGAACAAAATAAATTAGAATTACCACCTACTGTAATGGCATTAGGATTTTTTGATGGCATTCATTTAGGACATCAATGTGTAATTCGAACTGCGAAAAAAATAGCGGACGACCGAGGATATAAAAGTGCAGTTATGACATTTCATCCTCATCCATCTGTTGTTTTAGGGAAAAAGGATGCGCATGTGGAGTATATTACACCAATGCGTGATAAAGAAAAAATAGTCGAAAGCTTAGGAATCGATATATTATATGTGATTAAATTTGATGAATCATTTGCAGGGTTATTACCACAACAATTTGTAGATGATTATATTATTGGTTTAAATGTAAAGCATGTAGTAGCAGGGTTTGATTATTCATATGGACGTTTAGGAAAAGGAAAGATGGAGACTTTACCATTTCATGCAAGAGGGGAGTTTACACAGACTGTGATTGAAAAAGTTGAATTTCAAGAAGAGAAAGTAAGTTCTACAGCATTACGAAAGTTAATTCGAAATGGCGAAATGGAACAAATTCCATCTATTTTAGGTAGAGCCTATACTGTAACGGGAACAGTTATACACGGCGACAAACGTGGGCGTCAAATTGGTTTTCCAACAGCTAATGTAGGTTTAAGTGATGAGTATTTATTGCCACCTGTAGGTGTTTATGCAGTGAGATTAAAAGTTCACGATGAATGGTACGATGGTGTATGTAATATTGGATATAAACCGACTTTTAAAGAAGATGGGCGCCAATTATCAATTGAAGTGCACTTATTTGAATTTAACAAAGATATATACGATCAAAATGTTACAGTAGAGTGGCATATGCGTATAAGAGAAGAGAAGAAATTCAATGGCATTGATGAGTTAGTTGAACAAATCGCAAAAGATAAGAAAACAGCACAAGAATATTTTGCGAGCGAAAAGAATATACTTGCTTTTTCAAATGAAAAGTAGTATTCTATGTTATGTACTTTATGACAACCATTGCTTGGCATTGCGACTCACCGACGCTTGCTAGGTAATTGGGGGTTTAATTAATAGGAGGTGAAATAGGATGGCTTTAACACAAGAGCGTAAAAATGAAATCATTGCACAATTTAGAACTCATGAGACTGATACTGGTTCTCCAGAGGTTCAAATTGCTGTCCTAACGGAGCAAATTAACACTCTAAACGAGCACTTACGTACTCACAAGAAAGATCATCATTCACGTCGTGGTCTATTAAAGATGGTTGGTAAACGTCGTAATTTACTAACTTACCTTCGTAATAGCGATATCACACGTTACCGTGAATTAATCACAAAGCTTGGCTTACGTCGATAGTCAAAGAAGCGGGAATATTCCCGCTTTTTTGTTAGGTAAAAATATATCTTCTACGCTTTATAGCTTACTTAATTTTAGGCAATACTAGAGGTAGAATATTGTGATATACTATCCATTTACATAGAAGAATTGAATACTTTAAATTGAGAGGGGTACTTAAATGAGTCAAGAAAAGCAAGTCTTCTCGATAGATTTAGCTGGTCGCCAGCTAACAGTTGAAACTGGTCAGCTTGCCAAACAAGCGAACGGAGCAGTATTAGTAAGATATGGCGATACAGCGGTTCTATCTACAGCAACTGCATCAAAAGAAGCTAAAAATGTAGATTTTTTCCCACTTACAGTAAACTATGAAGAGCGTTTATATGCAGTCGGAAAAATTCCTGGCGGTTTTATTAAGCGTGAAGGTCGTCCAAGTGAAAAAGCAATTTTGGCAAGTCGTTTAATCGACCGTCCAATTCGTCCACTATTCGCAGATGGTTTCCGTAACGAAGTACAAGTTGTCAGCATTGTAATGAGTGTTGATCAAGATTGTTCTTCTGAAATGGCAGCTATGCTTGGTTCTTCATTAGCGTTATCGATTTCAGATATTCCATTTGAAGGTCCAATCGCTGGTGCGACAGTTGGTCGTATTAATGGCGAATTCGTTATTAATCCAACAGTAGAACAGCAAGAACAAAGTGATATCCACTTAGTTGTAGCTGGTACGAAAGATGCGATTAACATGGTTGAAGCAGGAGCAGATCAAGTACCTGAAGAAACAATGTTAGAAGCAATTATGTTTGGTCATGACGAAATTAAACGTTTAATTGCATTCCAAGAAGAGATTGTACAAGCTGTAGGTAAAGAGAAATCAGAAGTGAAACTTTATGAAGTTGACGCTGATCTTAATCAAGCTGTACGTGAAATGGCTGAGAAGGATATGCATTCTGCAATTCAAGTACATGAGAAACATGCACGTGAAGATGCAATTAACGAAGTGAAAAAGCGTGTAATTGAGCATTACGAAGCTGAGGAAGCTGACGCTGATACATTAGGACAAGTAAATGAGATTTTATATAAAATTGTAAAAGAAGAAGTACGTCGTCTTATTACAGTTGAAAAAATTCGCCCAGATGGCCGTAAAGGTGACGAAATCCGTCCTTTAGCATCAGAGGTTGGTATTTTATCTCGTACACACGGTTCTGGTTTATTCACACGTGGACAAACACAAGCATTAAGTATTTGTACATTAGGTGCATTAGGCGATGTGCAAATTTTAGATGGTCTTGGTGTAGAAGAATCAAAACGCTTTATGCACCATTACAATTTCCCATCATTTAGTGTTGGTGAAACAAGACCGATGCGTGGACCAGGTCGTCGTGAAATTGGTCACGGTGCACTAGGAGAGCGCGCACTTGAGCCTGTAATTCCATCTGAAAAAGATTTCCCATACACAGTACGCCTTGTATCTGAAGTATTAGAATCAAATGGTTCTACTTCACAAGCAAGTATTTGTGGTAGTACTTTAGCAATGATGGATGCGGGTGTTCCACTTAAAGCTCCAGTTGCAGGTATTGCAATGGGTCTGGTTAAATCTGGTGAGCATTACACAATTTTATCTGATATTCAAGGTATGGAAGATCATTTAGGTGATATGGACTTTAAAGTAGCAGGTACAGCACAAGGTGTAACTGCGCTGCAAATGGACATTAAAATCGATGGTTTATCACGTGAGATTTTAGAAGAGGCATTACAACAAGCGAAAATTGGTCGTGTGCACATTCTAAATCATATGTTATCTGTTATTGCAGAGCCACGTACTGAATTATCAGCTTACGCTCCAAAGATTATTACAATGACAATTAACCCAGATAAAATCCGTGACGTTATTGGACCAAGCGGTAAACAAATCAATAAAATTATTGAAGAAACTGGCGTTAAAATTGACATCGAGCAAGATGGTACAGTATTCATTTCATCAATAAATCAAGAAATGAACGACAAAGCTAAGAAGATTATCGAAGATATCGTTCGCGAAGTACAAGTAGGTGAGATCTACGAAGGAAAAGTGAAACGTGTTGAGAAATTTGGTGCTTTCGTTGAATTATTCAGCGGTAAAGATGGATTAGTTCATATTTCTGAACTTGCACTTGAGCGTGTAGGTAAAGTAGAAGACGTTGTGAAAATCGGTGATGTAATTACAGTTAAAGTTATCGAGATTGACAAGCAAGGTCGCGTAAATCTATCTAGAAAAGTATTGCTAAAAGAAGAGCAAGAAAAAGAAGCTGCTAAAGAAGAAAACAAACAAGAGCAGCAATAAGTAAAAGCCAGTTAAACTGGCTTTTTTTGTTATGTAAAAAACATGATGTTCATATATTTTTATGTCGGTATAGGTATAGTTTTCATTATAACGCTCAAATTAACAAAGATAAGAAGAAAATGTTTTTATATAGTTAATTTGGGAGGGTTTATATGAAAGTTCGTATATTGGCATACATATGTATATTTTCTTTATATGTCAGTTTAGGCTCTTATTCTGTTTTTGCACAAGATAACTTGCATGAAGAAATTCAAAAGCATGCAAAACAGTATGAGATTGCACCTCAAAATGCGATGATTGATAAAATATGGAAGGCAACACCTGGATATAATGGAAGACAAGTGGATATTGAAGCATCGTATAATAATATGAAGAAGCTAAAGGAATTTGATCAAAAATATCTTGAATTCAAAGAAGTCTCACCGAGTGTTCATTTGGAAGATTTATCACCAGCTCCAATTTATAGAGGGCATCCAAATAAAAAGATGGTAGGATTAACAATAAATGTGGCATGGGGAAATGAGTATTTGCCTCGCATATTAGAAATCTTGAAAAAGCATGATGTGAAGGCCACTTTCTTTTTAGAAGGACGTTGGGTGAAAGAAAATTTGCGGTTTGCAAAAATGATTGTCGATGCAAAACAAGAAGTTGGAAATCACTCATACACACACCCTAATATGAAAACGTTATCGTCAGATGAAATACGAGATCAGTTACAAAAAACAAATCGAATGATAGAAGTAGCAACGAATCAAAAAGTAAGATGGTTTGCTCCGCCGAGTGGAAGCTTTCGAGATGAAGTCGTAAAGATTGCAGATGATTTTCAAATGGGAACGATTATGTGGACTGTAGATACGATCGATTGGAAGCGACCTGAGCCGGATGTACTATTGCAGAGAGTAATGAGAAAAATACATCCAGGTGCTATCATATTAATGCATCCTACTTCGTCTACAGCAGAGGCTTTAGAAACAATGATTATAAAATTGAAGGAACAAAGATATAAAGTGGGGAATATAACTGAATTACTGGATGAAAAACGTGTGGATTAAATACATTTGCATGACATTCATCCTTAAACTTGTTATCATTAAATAATAGCGTTTTATTTAGAGAAACTGGCAGTAGGAGGAAAGTTTTTGATTAAAAAATATACTTGTAAAAATGGTGTAAGAATAGTTATGGAGAATATACCAACTGTAAGATCGGTTGCAATTGGTATTTGGATCCATGCGGGATCAAGAAATGAAAATGAAAAAAATAATGGGATTTCTCACTTTTTAGAGCATATGTTCTTTAAAGGGACAGAAACACGTAGTGCACGAGAGATTGCAGAATCATTTGATAGCATTGGTGGTCAAGTGAATGCATTTACTTCAAAAGAATATACTTGTTACTATGCAAAAGTATTAGATGAGCATGCTAAATATGCTTTAGATGTTTTAGCAGATATGTTCTTTAATTCAACATTTGATGAGGAAGAACTGAAAAAAGAGAAGAATGTCGTATGTGAAGAAATTAAAATGTACGAAGATGCGCCAGATGATATTGTGCATGATATGTTAACGAAAGCAACATATGAAACGCATCCACTTGGATATCCTATTTTAGGAACAGAAGAAACGCTTAATACGTTTACAGGTGATACGTTACGTCAATATATAAAAGATCATTACACACCTGAAAATGTAGTTGTATCAGTTGCAGGAAATATTGATGAAGCATTTTTACAAACAGTGGAGCAATATTTCGGTAGTTATGAAGGAACAACAAACCGTGAACAAGTACATAGCCCAATTTTCCATTTCAATAAGGTAGCCCGTAAAAAGGAAACGGAACAAGCTCATTTATGTCTAGGATATAAAGGCTTACAAATGGGACACGAAGATATTTATAACTTAATTGTATTAAATAATGTTTTAGGCGGTAGCATGAGTAGCCGTTTATTCCAAGAAGTACGTGAGCAACGTGGATTAGCTTACTCGGTATTTTCTTACCACTCTTCTTATGAAGATACAGGTATGTTAACACTTTACGGTGGAACAGGTAGCCAACAATTAGATACACTGTATGAAACAATGCAAGAAACATTAGAGACATTGAAAAATACAGGTATTACAGAAAAAGAGCTTATGAATAGTAAAGAGCAATTAAAAGGAAACTTAATGTTAAGTTTAGAAAGTACAAATAGCCGTATGAGTCGTAACGGTAAAAATGAATTGCTTCTTCGTAAACATCGTTCACTTGATGAGATTATTGAAAGTGTAAACACTGTAACAAAAGAAAATGTGGACGGATTAATTCGCAACATGTTTACTGATGAATTCTCTGCGGCACTTATTAGTCCAGACGGAAAACTTCCAAAAGGAATAAAACTATAATCGATTTTTATGATGTATCTGATAATAACCTTCTCTCTTTTTAAATGAGAGAAGGTTATTTTTTTTATACATATAGAATAGGTACTAATTATAGACAATGCAAATGAAAAATTCAGTAGGGGAGTGGAGTATGTATGCGATTAAGTGAATTAAGTGGTAAAGAGGTTGTAGATATAGAAAAAGCGGAAAAAATGGGAGTCTTAGGTTATATGGATTTAGAGATTAATGAGAAAGACGGACAAATACAAACACTTATAATACCTGTAGGGAAGTGGGGAGGTTTTAAAAAGGAACCACAAGAAGTAAGGGTGGCATGGAATCAAATAAAGAAAGTCGGACATGATATGCTTCTTTGTGATAGTATAGATCGTTCAAATTCGGAGTGAAGGATGGCCATTTTGGTCATCTTTTTTTGTATCTACATAGAAACCTGATAAATCATATGTGCATTTGGATTTTCAATCACCATAAACTCGTACATTACATATGATGTGGAGGAAAAAGAAAAAGTAGGCACTTTTCTTATAAATGACAGAAAAAGAAGGTGAATTAGGGAATGTTGACTGAGATGCATATTGCTGTCATAGGAGGAGATGCAAGGCAGCTAGAAGTAATTCGTAAGCTAGTTGAATTGGATGCGAAACTTTCTTTGATAGGGTTTGATCAGTTAGATCATGGTTTCACAGGGGCAGCAAAAGAAAGTATACAAAATTTAGATTTCACTTCTGTAGACGCAATCATTTTGCCGGTTGCAGGTACAAATGCTAAAGGAGAAGTAGATACTATTTTTTCAAATGAAAAAGTTTCAATAACGAAAGAACAAATTGAAAATACACCAGAACACTTTACTATATATTCGGGTATTGGTACACCTTACTTGGAAAATCTCGTATCTACTACGAACCGAAAACTTGTTAAATTATTTGATCGTGATGATGTGGCAATATACAATTCTATTCCAACTGTAGAAGGTACATTAATGATGGTAATTCAACATACCGACTATACAATTCATGGGTCCAATGTAATGGTTCTAGGATTTGGTAGAACAGGAATGAGTGTTGCGAGAGCATTTCAATCATTAGGAGCCCATGTCAAAGTTGGAGCAAGACGATCTGAACATATTGCACGTATTACAGAAATGATGTTTTCTCCTTTTCATATGCAAGACATAGAGAAAGAAGTAGGGAATATCGATATTGTAATCAATACAATTCCGCACCTCGTTGTAACAGCGAATGTTATTGCAAAAATGCCAGCTCATACGTTAGTGATTGATTTAGCTTCTAAACCAGGTGGTACTGATTTTAGATATGCGGAAAAAAGAGGAGTCAAAGCGTTGCTAGCACCTGGATTACCAGGTATTGTTGCTCCCAAAACAGCTGGGCAAATTTTAGCAAATGTTCTTTCTCAGTTATTAGCAGCAGATGCAATTGCAAAGGAGGAGGAAAAGAAATGAGTTTGAAGGGGAAACGAATTGGTTTCGGATTTACGGGTTCACATTGTACGTATGAGGAAGTTATGCCGCACTTAGAAAAATTAATTGCTGAAGGGGCAGAAGTACGTCCCGTTGTTTCATACACTGTTCAATCAACAAATACTAGATTTGGAGAAGGAGCAGAGTGGATTAAGAAGATTGAAGAAATAACAGGTTTTAAAGCAATTAATTCAATTGTTGGAGCAGAGCCACTTGGACCTAAAATTCCATTAGACTGCATGGTAATCGCTCCTTTAACAGGAAATTCTATGAGTAAATTTGCAAATGCAATGACAGATTCTCCAGTACTAATGGCAGCAAAAGCGACGCTAAGAAATGGCAAGCCTGTCGTATTGGCAGTTTCGACGAATGATGCTTTAGGATTAAATGGGGTAAATCTAATTACACCAACAAGGTGACGACAAAGCATAAACGCTTATATGTCGCCATCTTGAGGGAGCTTAGGGTAAAGCACAAGTTCGAAATCATCGAGCCTTTGCCACTTTTCCTTTTTATAAACAGCTTTTTCTAAAACCGACTTTAGGAGGCTGTTTTTCTTTTTGGGATCATCTGTTTTAAAGTACAAATCAAGGACATGCTCCACTTGAGGTATTGTATCTTTCTTGACTTTTTCCTTCTTAATTTCGGTTTTAATTTCTTTCTTTAAGTTTTCCATAGTGGAAGTAATTTCAGTTATACGGTCAGAAACTATATTCGAGCGTTCTAAAAACATATCGACTGTGTAAACGCCACGTTCTAATAAATCATGTAAATTATTTTTTTGTTTTTGGACATCCACTAACTCTTTTTCAAGCTTGCGTAATGCAGCTTCATTCATTTGAATGACTTGTGTTTCTTTTAATTTGTCATCTTGCTTATGTTTTTCAAAATCAGCTTTATAATTGATGTACCATTCTTTTAATGCCTCGAGTAAACGTTTCTCAATTAATTCAGTATAACTTGATTTGTTTTCACAGCCACGGTGTTTACAATCCATCGTTTCTTTTCGATTCTTTGGATAACGTTGTACCATACTGTAACCACATTTAGCGCATTTAATAATACCAGCCAATGGATTCTTTATTCCGTTCGTATTGTAGGGAATATGATATCTTGAGTTTAATTTTTCTTGTACTTGCTCAAATAAGCTTTCGGGTATGATAGGCTCATGTTTGCCATCAGCAATAATCCAATCTGATTTATCTTGTCTTGCACAACTACGTTTCACAGCGTCAGGACGTTTTACTTCTTTTCGCTTTTGCCATGTTACTTTTCCGATGTAAACATTGTTTTTTAATATATCCAAGATGCTGTAGGGGTTCCATTCATTACCTAGCTTACTTTTGTAGCCAAGATCATTTAATTTGCTTCGGATTGCGTTAGCGCCCATATCCTCGTTTGCATACCAATCAAATATCATTCTTACAACTGAAGCTTCTTCTGGATTAATCGTTAAAGTACGTTCACGCTTATTTAAGCGATGGATATCATATCCGAATGGTGCATGTGTACCAAGGTAATTCCCAGCCTCTACACTGGCGACACGACCTCGTTGCATACGTCGTGTAATAATCTTTAACTCCTTACGAGCCATAAACGCTTCAAATTCGCTGTATTCTTCATCCCACTCATCATTAAGGTCATAAGTCTTCCTAGGCGTCATAATCTTCGTATTCGAGCGTTTAAACGTCTCTAAAATGATTCCTTGTTCTTTCATCCCACCACGACCTAAACGATCCATATCCATACAAAGAACAACATCATATTTATTATCTTCAATTTCTTCAAGTAATGCTAACATTTCAGGTCGTTTCACTAAACTCTCACCAGAAACGATTTCCTCACGAACAGCTAAAACATTTAAGTTCATTTCCTTGGCAATTTTCAGCAGAGTAGTGCGGTGCTTTGCTAATGTTTCGCCTTCGCCGCGTGCTTCGGCTTCGAGATCGGCACGGGATTTTCTTAAGTAGATTGCGGTTTTCATAGTTTTACCTCCTTAGTATATTGTTATTATATGGGATATGGAGAGATAGAAGAATGAACTGTGATTAAAGAAAAGCTCCTAATAGGGAGCTTTTTCAGCGATTAGCTTTGGGTTTTTTAGCGCGAGATCCAGATGATTTACTTTCTTTTTCTTGAGAAGTTAATTGTTTATATTCAATATAAACTTTTGATGAAAAATCACATACATAAAATTTTTCTTTGTTTAAGATGTCCTCAATAAAACAAATTGTTCTTTTCTCGTCTATTGTATAGCCATGAATTAGATTTTTTATTTTTTTTAACTCAGTTTCAGTGATTATTCGAAATGAATATGGAACATGGCTTTCCTGCAGGATTTTTGAAAAGATATGTGCATAGAAAAAACACAGTCCCAAAAGCAACAGAAGGGTTACATATAAGTTATATAGGTTATCGCTTTGGAAAAATAGTAAACTTAATATGCACCCAAATATAGGATAACTACTTAATAAATTAATTAAAACAAAGAATATGAAAATAAGCATGAACCATCTGTGTTTTTTTAATTTATTTTGAAAAGAAAATAACACAGAAGAAATTAGAAGTGAAATACCGAAAATATTTAAACTATATTTTACGAAAGACAGGAAAAATGATTCAGAATCACTTGTTAGATAGTCGTAATAAAAAAATTTCAAATATAGACTTACTATTATATAACTAAAGAAGAACTGTATAACACTAAAAATATATTTACCAAACTTTAGTCTTTCTTTAGTTTCTTTATCCAGAAATAACTTATCAATTTCAGTAATTGTTTTTACCTTGAAAACCTGTTTGTATCCAGCTATTAATAGTCCTATAATAGCAACTATCGCAGGAATTGATTTTAAAAAATTATCATTTTTTAAAATGTCTATTATAATTTTTTCCATATTAAAACTCCTATAATTAGTTATATATTTTTTCTTTTGTAAGTTTTTAAACAAGAAAATCCACCAGGAACCCCATAAATTTCCGCAATATCTTGAATAGATAATTGAGTATCTTCGTAAGCAGAAACCATTTCATCGGTAAGTAATAGCTCCACAGCAAATGTATTTGCTTCAATTTCTAAGCGATCTACAGAAAAGAAGGTTTGGTTACGTAAGAAGGGGGTGTTTGCTTTAGGATGAAGTACAGCATGACCTAATTCATGTGCACAAACAAATCGTTGGGTATTTTCATTAATTTGATTATTAATATGAATGAATTTAAAGTGTTTATAAGTGTTGTAAAAACCAAGAGTATTCCCAAGGTCTTCAAACAACACTATAATATTTTTTCGTTTAGCAATGTCAAAGGGATTTGCTGTGCTGTGTTTTTTAACGATTTTGAGTACGTATTCTTTAATTTCCATTTCTCGCTCCATTCAATCTTTTTTGTACTTGTTTGGAGTGAATTTTTGTTTTGCTAATTGTTTTGCCATGCGCATAGAGTTTTCTAGAGAAATACGAATCATTTCTTTTGTATGTTCGTCTATTGGTTCTCCGTCAAACATTAAAGCATCTTCACTATTTTCTAAGTCTTTTAAAGTTTTTTCTAAGTCACGAGCGATATCACGAGTATCTTTTTTGCTTAAATCAGGAAGTGCATTAGACATCCTTGATTCATCTTCTCTTCCTAATAAATAATCTGTTGTTACTCCTAAAACATTCGCTAAATCTTTTAGCATTTCGTTTGAGGGAGTGCTATGACCATTCTCATAGTTACTAATGGTGCCTTTAGTGGTATTTACTTTATCGGCTAATACTTGCTGAGTGAGCTTACGCGTTTTACGCATCTCTTTTAATCTTTGTCTCAACATTTTTAGCACCTCCCGTTAATAAAAAGTACAAAGATATTGTACCTTATATAGATTGATTGTAAAACTTTGTACAAGATAATTGTACAAATGTGTTGACGTACAAGATTCTTATACATATAATAAAAGTACAAAATACTTATACAAGGAGCGAGACAGTGAACAAAAATATCAAATTAATTAGAGCTAGGAAAAAAAGTAAGTTAACGCAACAAGATCTTGCAAAAAGAATGCAAGTTACAAAATCTACAATAAGTAATTGGGAAAATGGTTATAGTAATCCAAATCTTGAAAAGGCTATTAGATTAGCCACTATTCTTGGTAGTGATGTAAAGGATTTAATTTGATGCACGGAAGTACAAGAATCTTATACTTTTTAGCGTAGAAAGCAGGTGAGAAAATGCCAACAACTAACATGGCAGTACCAACAGACCCGTCGCATAAACATATAAAAAGCACTTCAAGAGGTGACACCATGAGCCAACAAGAAGAATATGCGGCGACTTATGAATTTGGAAAAACGAAAGTCCATGTTGTGGCTCCTGAGCCAAAATCGCAAAAGGATATTGATAAAATCCGTCAAGCATATTACAAGGCTGGTTGGGCCATCATCAAAGAGATACAAGTAAAAGCAAACGTTGAGGAATAGTTCCTCTCTTTTTATACGAAAAGTAGACAAGTTACATATGTACTAAGTTCATTGTAACCATTTGAAAACTAAATATGGAGGCGAACAGATATGGGAACAAGCATATACTGCAATTCAGCGATAGGGGAATTATTACAGAATGCTAGAGAATGTTGTGACAATGTTCAGCTGAAAACGAAGAAAGGGCTATCTAAGTACCTTGGTATTACACATGAAAGACTAACCCGTATTGAATCTGGACTTTCTAAACCAGAATTTGAACTTGCGATGGATTGGTGCCATGCAACAGGAGCAAAGTTAAATCAACAAGCGATTAAACATATTTATGGTGTTGGGTTACCGCCTACAGATCCACGCTTAACTCAAGATGTAAATCTACAATTGATGAACTACATTAAACAGGCTGAAGAGGGGATTGCGGCAGCAAAGGAAATCATGAACTTACAAGTTACAACGAGGTCATGGAAGCATGATGAAAAAAAGAAACATGAATACGCAGTTCATGCAAAAGAAATCTTCGATACAATCCAAGCTACTCAATGTGTAGTACAAGCTCTTGAGCAAGTTCATTTTGGCATTATGGAACAAATACAAAGAAGTTGGTTGCAAAAGGCTATGGCAGAAAACATTATTATTCAATCGGTGGATAGCTTAATGAATTTAACAAAGATGCTGTAAAGGAGGAAGGGAAATGACAGTAGATTATAAGAAACCGAGTCTAAGAGAATACA
Organism: Bacillus sp. GC_Bacil_1; assembly: GCF_026540675.1. Taxonomy (NCBI): domain Bacteria; kingdom Bacillati; phylum Bacillota; class Bacilli; order Caryophanales; family Bacillaceae; genus Bacillus; species Bacillus sp. GC_Bacil_1. Next base: position 200,364 of record NZ_JALNUG010000003.1, on the reverse strand, counting down.
AGGAATTAATTCGATATGATGCAAAACTAAACGGTGAAATTAAAATAGCAGAATTACTTAATGAGGATTCAAAATCAGTTGAGTTAAAACAAGAGAAGAAATTGTTGGGGATTCGAATCAAAATTATTGAAGCATCATTCATTTTGAAACATAAATGGGCAAAAGAAAAAGCTACCGCCTAGACAACAGTAGCTGACAATATATTTTACAAAATAATTATATCATTATAATTATTTTTTGGATAAATTAATGAACTTGTAGTTTCTACCATTAAATTTAAAGTGTACCAAAATAATAGATTTTTAATATTTTTATAAAAAATAGAAAAGCAATGTGCTTGTCGTTATGACCAGAAAGGAGATGTAATTCATGAATGATAAATACGATTGTCTTCATGATCTAGTTCTTCCGGGAGACTTTTCGTTTGCGGATAAACTTCATAATTGTATGGTTGCATGCGTTCATAACATGTTTAATGCAGAATCAACTGAAGAATCAAATTGCTGGGAAGAAGAACTGGAGCGATGTATGAAAGAATTTAAAATGCTTCGTGATACAAAAGAAGAACATGAGGCATCTATGAGTTATCGTGTAGTGATTAAAGATTTAAGAGCGAGAGGAGTTAACGCCTCACTAGTAACATGTGGAAAATAAAAGATCTATCACTTAGCAGAGTGATAGATAAATGGTTTTGCAAAAGATCTTAGGATTAATTATATCAAATTAGCATTCGTATAACAACGGGGTGTGTTGCATGCTTTTAGACAAGTCATTACATAGAGTGTTGCTGAACCCTAAAGTGTTTCAACAAGCAACATCAGAGCAACACTTAATTTACTTAGTAAAACAATATCTCAAAATAGGATACAAGAATTATCGCTTATTACGTGTAGAGGACGGATTCGCGATATGTAAACGGGAGGATGAATAATATGGCAGTTTATAGACCAGTACATGTTTCATTTTGGCAGGATTCATTTGTTTTAGATCTTACACCGGAGGAGAAGTATTTCTACTTATATTTGATGACAAACAGTAAGACGTCTCAATCAGGAATCTATGAGCTTCCACTTCGTATCATTGAAACTGATACAGGATATAACCGTGAAACTGTTATGAAGCTATTAGAACGTTTTGCTGAGTATGGAAAAATTAATTACAACCAAAAAACAAAAGAGTTGTTCTTAATCAACTGGTTGAAATTCAATCCAATTAAAAATGTAAACATTGAAAAGTGTGTCTTAAAAGAGATTCAATCTGTGAAGGACCAGGATTTTTTAGTTGATTTCTATGAAACTTGTTTGCAATTAGAAAAAGAGCAAGATTTTAAAATCCCTCGTATTAAGGAGTATTTATCAGTCCGTTTGGAGGGGCTTATAAGGGGCTTCCAAGACCCTAGCAAGGAAGAAGAAAAAGAAAAAGAAAAAGAAAAAGAAGAAGAACAACAACAAGAAGAACGCGCAGGCGCGGAAGAAGTTGTTGAGGTTAATCCAATTTCTTTTTACGAACAAAACTTCGGACTGATTACACCTTTTATTGCAGATGGTATTCATGCTTGGATAGATGATTTAAATGCAGAGCTAGTTATTAAGGCTATGGAGATTGCTTTGGAGAAGAATACGAGAAACATGTCTTACGTAAATACGATTTTAAGAGATTGGCACCTTAAAGGCTTTAAAACAGTAACTGATGTTGAGACAGCTGATAAAGCATTTCGTGCTCAGCGATTAACAAAAGCGCAACAACAGACACAAGCTCCTTATCAACAAAAGGGATTATCGGAGTCTACTAAAAACGTAATACAGCAGCAACAAGCATGGGAGCAGAACATTCCAACAGAAGAAGAACTTGCAGTACTTAACCAACAGAATGTGTGGTTAGCCAAATGAGTAACGATATGATTCGTAATGTAGAAGCTGAACAAAGTGTTTTAGGTAGCATTATCCAAGAAGGCGATTTAATTAAAGATTGTCAGCTAAAGGTAAAACAGTTTTCTTTACCAACGCACCAAGTGATTTTCAAGGCAATGAGGGAATTAGAGGATGCTGAGGTTCCGATAGATCTTGTTGCTCTCATTGTAAAATTCGATGAAAGCTTTATGCAGCAAATTGGCGGAATTGAATTCTTTGTAAACTTAACAGAAGTTGTTACGACTACTAAAAATTTCTCGTATCACGAAGGTTTAGTAATCGAAGCTTGGAAAATGCGACATGCTCAAGAGGTTGCTGGTAATTTATATAACCGCCTTCAGCAAGATAGGGACATGAGTGCTATTAGTACATCAATTGATGAATTAAGCGCCATTGAAGAAACGGGTTACTCAGATGAATTTAACTTGAAAGATACGCTTGTTGATTTGTATAAGAACATGCAAATTGATGTAGGAGATTTAACCGGTATATCAACTGGTTATGACGACTTGAACAGAATGACAGCAGGGTTACAAGAAGGTGATTTAATCATTGTTGGTGCCCGTCCTTCAATGGGGAAAACAGCATTTGTATTAAACGTTGCTTTTCATGCAGCAAGTGCTCATACAGCAACAGGAATCTTCTCGCTCGAGATGGGGGAGGAACAGCTACTTAAGAGGATGATTTCAAGTACTGGAAATGTTGATGCTACAAAATTAAAGAATCCTAAGAAACTATGTAATTTAAAGGATTGGGAAAAAATTAGTCAAGCGATGGGATTAATTAATGATTTGCCATTAGAAATTTACGATAAAGCAAATGTAACGATGCAAGAGATTTATGCAAAGGCTAGGAAACTAAAGCGTAAGTACCCTGATAAAAAGGTTTTAATTGCAATTGATTATTTGCAGCTTATTGTAGGGGATCCAAAGCATAGAGGGAACCGCATGCAAGAAATAGGTGAGATTAGTCGTAAGTTAAAACTGATGGCAAGAGAATTAAATGTATGTGTAGTTGCATTATCACAGTTAAGTCGTGCGGTAGAAAGTAGGCAAGATAAGAGACCGTTGCTATCAGATTTACGTGAAAATGGTCAAATTGAGCAAGATGCGGATTTAATAGCATTCTTATACCGTGAAGATTACTATGACCGCGAGACAGAAAATAAAAACATAACGGAAATTATTTTAGCGAAACAGAGGAACGGTCCAGTTGGTGTTGTTGAACTAGCATTTATTAAAGAATTTAGTAAGTTTGTAAATTTAGAGAGAAAGTTCAATCATCATCAACAGGAGGCTTAATCATGTTGTTACGTCAGGAAGTAGAACGTAGAAAACTAATAATCATTCGTAAATTATTGGGCTTAGGATTAACTGAAATTAACGGACAAACATTAGATCAATTAACGTTAACGCAGCTTGAAGGAATTTTAATTGCAAGCTTGCAGGTTTTGGAGGGGAAAAACAATGCCAAAGCAATTAACAATTTTTGACGTGGAGCCAGTTGTATCATTTGATCCTAAGAAAGCTCATATTCACCGTTTGAATTCAAAATTACGGTATGCAGATGTGGTTGTGCAAATACCTCGTCAAGTTAAAGCGAGCGATGAATTAAAACCAACGACAGCACCTGATGAGCGGTATGAGTTGTTTGAAGATTACGTAATAGGGATTTGGCGTTACAAACGAGCGGAGGATAAACAATTTGTATGGGAAGAGGCAGAAACATTGTGTAAGCAAGCAAGGGATGAAAAAAAGCCGATTCCAATACGGCTCCATTTATCACTTGAACAAGCATTTGTTCCAGAAAATGTTGTGCAATATTTGTAGGCAAATAAAAAAAGCCGAGATTGCTCCCGACATAATTATTCGACAAAGTAATTATAACATAATTGGGAGTGATTGCGGTGGCGGTTATTAGTGAAAATATTGTGGAGATGAAAGCTGAAATTTCTTTAAATGAAAATATGGTTTATATCGTGAAAAATGGACAAATTCACCCTATCAAGCCACCAGTCAGTGGGCATGGAAAACAAATTGCTGTATGGATAAATGGAAAAGTTGATCGTGTAGTTAGTGAGTTCACTGAAAAGATAAAATAACCATCTTTCAAGAAGATAGGTTGGCTTATAAACGTAGAAAGAAATCATGAAACAAAACAAAAGTGTTGCTCTTAAAGGAAGAGCAACTAGCAATAAACACTTCTTTATAAGAAGGGAATGAAATGGTAATGTAATATTAAAATAATAAAATATGCAAAATTGCATATTTTATATTTCTTATTAAACTGCACCCTATAACCCTTTGAACGGACAGGGTTTAAAAGGGTTATAGGAATTCTAAAGAATTTGTTATTGCATTTGGAATTTTATAGATAAATAAAGAAATTTATGTTAATGTCTTTATGTTAATATATCGTTGTAAAAAAGGAAGAGGTGAAAAATTTATATGTTTAAAAAAAGCGTATCATTGCTATTAATTCTCATTTTATCTATTTCTACATTTAGTATGGTGACTCATGCGGAAAATAATCTTGAGTATGTTAATAAATCGTTTTACAGTTATGCAGAACCTTCATTTAACTCTGCAAAGCAAAATAGTGGAGTGCAATATGGTCCTCAGGATGTAAGAATAATTGAAAAACGAGATAATGGTTGGTGGAAAATTGGAACGTGGGAAGGTGATTCATGGATTAATGTAAACGGTGAATCACGTATTTTAGCAGATCTTTACGCATACGAAGAACCTTCTTTTTCATCACAAAAAGCAAATGGTGGACAGAAATACGGTCGTCAAACATTTATAATCATTGACGGAACAACAGACGGATGGCTAAAAATTCAAACATGGGAAGGCGACAAATGGATAAATCCTAAAACTCAACAACAAACTGAGTATGTGGGTAAAGACGTTTTTAGCTATGATGAACCATCATTTAATTCACAAAAAGCAAATAGTGGTCATCCGTACGGTCCGCAGAACTGGAATGTAATTGAAAAGCGTAGTAATGGTTGGTGGAAAGTAGCTACGTATGAAGGAGAGAAATGGCTCGCTCCAAATGGAGAACTAAGATTAATAGAAAAACCTTCTTTCGTATATAACGAACCATCTTTTAATGCACTTAAAGGAAATGGTGGTTATAAATATGATGCACAGAATTTTAACATTATCGATGGAACAAAGAATGGTTGGTTAAAGGTTCAAACATGGGAAGGCGATAAATGGATGATTCCAAATGGAGAACTAAGATTTGTAAATAAATCTTTGTATGTCTATAATGAGCCTTCATTTAGCGCTGTAAAAGGAAATGGTGGTTATAAATATGATGCACAGAATTTCAACATTATCGACGGAACAACGGATGGTTGGTTGAAGGTTCAAACATGGGAAGGCGATAAGTGGCTTAACATGAATGAGGAAAATGAGAGTGTTGAATTTTATGTTGAATCTACTGCATATAGTGTAGAAAAAAGTTCTCCAAGTGAAAGAATTACAGCAGCTGGCATTGATATAGGTAAAAATCCTAATATTAAACTAATCGCTGTTGATCCAAAAGTAATCCCTCTAAGAACAAAGGTGTATGTCGATGGTTATGGTGAGGCGATTGCAGGTGACACAGGTGGTGCTATCAAAGGTAAAAAGATAGATGTTCTTTTTCCAACGGATAAAGAGGCACGCCAATGGGGACGTAAAACGGTAAAAATCCGAATACTTAAATAATTTATCTTTTTATTAATCTATAAAATAATCTATCTATTTTTTTAACGATATATTAGCAAAAAAAATGAAGTGAGGTTATTTTATGTTAAAGCGTAGTATCGGGATTCTATTAGCTATCTTTTTATCTATCTCTACATTTAGTATGGCGACTCATGCCGAAAATAATCTTGAGTATGTTAATAAATCGTTTTACAGTTATGCAGAACCTTCATTTAACTCTGCAAAGCAAAATAGTGGAGTGCAATATGGTCCTCAGGATGTAAGAATAATTGAAAAACGAGATAATGGTTGGTGGAAAATTGGAACGTGGGAAGGTGATTCATGGATTAATGTAAACGGTGAATCACGTATTTTAGCAGATCTTTACGCATACGAAGAACCTTCTTTTTCATCACAAAAAGCAAATGGTGGACAGAAATACGGTCGCCAAACATTTATAATCATTGACGGAACAACAGACGGATGGCTAAAAATTCAAACATGGGAAGGCGACAAATGGATAAATCCTAAAACTCAACAAGAAACTGAGTATGTGGGTAAAGACGTTTTTAGCTATGATGAACCATCATTTAATTCACAAAAAGCAAATAGTGGTCATCCGTACGGTCCGCAGAACTGGAATGTAATTGAAAAGCGTAGTAATGGTTGGTGGAAAGTAGCTACGTATGAAGGAGAGAAATGGCTCGCTCCAAATGGAGAACTAAGATTAATAGAAAAACCTTCTTTCGTATATAACGAACCATCTTTTAATACACCTAAAGGAAATGGTGGTTATAAATATGATGCACAGAATTTTAACATTATCGACGGAACAAAGAATGGTTGGTTAAAGGTTCAAACATGGGAAGGCGATAAATGGATGATTCCAAATGGAGAACTAAGATTTGTAAATAAATCTTTGTATGTCTATAATGAGCCTTCATTTAGCGCTGTAAAAGGAAATGGTGGTTATAAATATAATCCACAGAATTTTAACATTATCGACGGAACAACGGATGGCTGGTTGAAGGTTCAAACATGGGAAGGTGATAAGTGGCTTAACATGAATGAAACTGATTCTAGTTCTAGTTCTAGTTCTTCGGGGGTAGTTGACCTTGCTACAAAATTATTAGGAAAACCATATGTATTTGGAGCTGATGGACCTAATGCATTTGATTGTAGTGGTTTTATTTCTTACGTATTTAAAAATAATGGATATAAAATTGGAAGAAATAGTGTAGCTGGATATTGGGGAATGGTTACAAAAATAAGTGATCCTCAGCCAGGGGACTTAGTATTCTTACAAAATACTTATAAACCGGGTCCTTCACATTTAGGGATTTATGTAGGAAACGGTGAATATATTCATGCTGCTGACGAAACAACAGGTGTAATTAAAAGTAAGATTAACAGTTCATATACTCAGAAGCATTTCTTAGGATATGCTAGATTTTCAAAATAATTAAATTGGATTCAATAAAAAGACAGTTATCTAAGATAGCTGTCTTTTTATAGTTGGTGTTAGTTTGGATTGAGGTTTGATTAAAAGCTTCTGATAGACAGCAATGGAGGAATTAAAATCAACAATAGCATCTGGTAATTGTTATAAATCGTTTGAATAGTATGAGCTTGGGGTTTAGTGCTATAAGTGACCGGTAGATAAATAATTTAGATGGGAGTAGATTGAATTTATGTTTAAATAGGTATGGTGAGAAAACGTAACAAGAATTCAAGAGAAATGATATAATAGTAGAAATTAGATATATAGTCCTACTGGAAGAACCAGCGGACATCGAACTATAAGAGCATTATTGATATTGCTCTGTAGTTTGGTGTCCGCTTTCTTGTTTTTATTAACAAAATATATAAGGGGTGTTTTTATATATGACGCAATTAACTTTCTTACCTAAAATTGATCGCAAAGCAACGCAGACTCGTTTAGAAGAGATTCTTGAAAATGTTCGTATTTATAGACAATTTGGGATGATTAGACATGAGATGAAGGTTACAGCATCTAGCGAGGTAAGATATCACGGTTCAACAAATATAGTTGGGAAGCCAGCTGAAGATATTGCTTTAGCAAATGTTGCTATGAGTGAAAGAGAAGTGAAACTACAACGTTTATCTTTCCAAATTGATAAGGCGTTAAGTCGTTTTAGTAAAAACCAAAGGGATATTATTGTAAAACGATATTTAGAAGATGAAGAGGTCTTTGATTACATGGTTTATAACGAAATTGGTATGAGTGAGCGTACGTATAGACGAAATAAATCTAATGCTTTTTATAAATTAGCTTTTGCTCTTAGATTAGAAGTATATGAGGCAGAAGAAACTGGAGGCAATGAATAATGAATTTTGTTCAACCAATACGTGATCCAGAGCAAATACAGCAGTTAAAAGAGTATTTTAAGGAAAAGAGCTTACGTAATTACATTCTCTTCATTATGGGTATTAATACAGGCCTCAGAATCTCAGATATTTTGAAATTGAAAGTAGGGGATGTTAAAGGCAGTCATATATCTATGCGGGAAAAGAAAACGGGGAAACAGAAACGAATACAAATTACTGCAGCACTGAAAAGAGAACTTAAATGGTTTCTTATAGAAAGAGAAGACAATGAGTACCTATTGAAAAGTAGACAAGGTAGAAATCGTCCAATCGGTCGTAGCATGGCATATAAGATATTAAGTGGAGCAGCGGCAGAGTTTGGATTAGATGAAATCGGAACGCATACCCTAAGAAAGACGTACGGGTACCATATGTACATGCAAACAAAAAACATAGCATTACTCATGGAGATATTCAATCACTCGTCAGAGAAGGTCACGTTACGTTATATAGGTGTTAACCAAGATGCAATGGATAAAGCAATGACTAGGTTTAAAATCTAATTATTGCTTATTTCTTTTTCATTAAAAGTTAAGCACCCCAAATCCCCTTAAAAAAGTTGTACTTGGAATATTGTAACAAAATAAAAAAAGACCCTACAAGAGAGTCTTTCATCAGCTAATATTAAGCTTTTTGAACATTAGTAGCTTGTAGGCCACGTTGTCCTTGTTCTACTTCAAACGTTACACTTTGTCCTTCGTCTAAAGATTTGTAACCGTCGATTTGGATAGCTGAGAAATGTACGAATACGTCTTCTCCACCTTCACGCTCGATGAATCCAAAACCTTTTTCTGCATTAAACCATTTTACTTTACCTTGTTCCATAATTGTTGCCTCCTAGTGTGGATACCCACACATATGTTACTACCCTTGCTCAAATACCTTAGACGAAAAACAAAATTTATTCTTAATCTCAAGCCAAACAAAAATAGGTCTTTCTTAAATTAACATACTTTCTAAAAAATAGCAAATTTCAAAAATAAGTCCTTATGGTAATTAGCTACTAATAGTTGTTGCTGAAGAAAAAGTCACTATGATAGTCATCACAGCAAGAAATTGCCAAAGGATCTCAACAATATCATTGGTTTGAGTTTTTTAGACATTCAACAACTGATAAAATTAGCTATTTTCGAACTGAATTTTACTTCTGGTAACGATAATTATGTAAATAAGCTGTCCATATGGGCAGCTTATTTTATTTTTTTGCTTAGCGTAGGTTATTTTGCAAAATGCTGGTGGTATCTCTATACAGTTACTCATAATTTTCGTACTGTGTAACTCAAAAGACAAAGTTAAATGAAATCAATGATACTAAGGGATTTCACGATAGGGTCAGTTACACACAATATAAGATATGGGTAACTAAGGGGTTACTATAACGAGAATATATTGTTATTATAGTAAGAAGAAAGAAATTAGATTATTAATTTTTTGATGATTTTACATAATGAATTCTGAGGTTAATGATGATAATTATATGAAGTTTGGGATGTGTGGGGGAAATGAATACAATTCAAAATTTAACTATGATAAAGGATCTGGTCAGTTTACCAAAGGAATTACTCAAAGAAATCTGCACAAATTCGGATTTATCTACTGATGGAACTACTCAGGATTTAGCAGGTAGAATTTGGGGGAGAGTCAGAGAGGGAACAGAGATACAGAACCGCACCTTAGATAGCGTAAAAGACAAACTTATGGCGGGTAAAACATCGGTAACTTGGTATAGTACTACCAATGGAGATTTGTTTGGAGCCAAAGAACTAATAATCCAAAATAGTGGCCGTTTTAATCCGTTTGAACGTGTTGTAGTTCCACAGCGGGAGGCTGTGACATCAACGCCAGTTCTAATTGGTGCAGCTCCTGGTGAGACGGATCATGAATATTATTTGAGATTTATTTATAAATGCGGGGTTGGTTTTGATTATTACAGAGATATGGTGCCATTCCCTAAAACAAAATTGTGTACAGTGTATATTAATGAGGAGAGAGGTATTGTTGAAGTTAGAGCTGAGCCGAAAGTAGCAAACGAAATTGCTTCAACAATTTTCACCTTGATTAACCAAAGAACTTTTATGGAGCAATTTAGAGTCCTAGCCCCTTTCGGAAATAGTGTAGGGGAATTCGCGGATGCGCTAGGTGGAGAAGTAATTGACACTAGTTCTAAGCCGGAAATGTTCCTGGAAGATTTCACTAATGAACAAGCGGAAGCGAGTGTAGATATTTTAAAAGCTTTAGATAGTTTCTTCTCTAATGAAGACATTGAAATTTTACAGGAAAATCTTGAGCATGCTCAAGAAGTATTTGGTGAAAACATACTGGAAACACCTTTTACAGCAATCATTCTAGCGGGGTTACAAAAAGTTTCAATGGGATCGGACAAAGAATTGAGGGGACAACCTTTATATGATTTTTTAAGCCCTTATCTGCAGCATCAAACTGGTTTTATAAGGTTCTCCTTTCCAGAGAATGGAGTTTTGAAACCTTATACAATTCGTGTTGGACTAAGGGTAAATAGCATATTTTTTGTTTCAGCCGCAAATGAGAGTGTAATAAATTACATTCGGGAGAGAATAATATATAATAATGATTAAAAAAACAAGGAGGATGTTCTGCTATGGCAAATGTATGGATTATTGATAGTTGGGTTGATAGAAAAGTTAACTCCTTCATTAAGGCTTTTTATCCGACAATTGTTGCGAAAGAAACAGGACTTCCTCTAAATGATGTATTTGAACGCCTTTTGCATCTTGTGAAAGATGGGAAATTAATTTTAAATTGGGAAATTAGATGTCCTGATTGTCATTTTACTATAACAACATTGAATGAGTTTCCTATGAGCATACCTTCTACAATTTTTTGTATGCATTGTCAAGATGATATGGAATTATTAGCGGATTATATTTTCCCTATTTTCGTAATAAATCCAGATTACAAAGAGTATATAAAGAATTGCTCTGAAACCTATAAAAAAAAAAGCGCGCTCGCCCTAGCAAGATAAGTAAGGAAGATACCGAGCCTGTTGCAATGACCAATCCGGAATTGTATAATGCGGGGAGCTTAGCTTTATTGGATGAATTGGATCCTGGTTTTAGCCAGATGTTACAACAAAATCCAGGGGTAATAAATATAAATATAATTAAAGTGGAGGGGAATCAATTGAGTAAATATGATTTTAGAAACGCAAAGTTAGATGCAAGTAATCATGGACAGATGGTTATTGGAGAAGATCAGACTGTGAGTCAAAATATACAAAAAAGTAAAACGGCTACTCAATCGCTATTGGAAGAACTAGAAAAAGCGAGTGTAGATCCTGAAGTAAAGCAAGAAATGAAAGAAGCGATTGAAACAGTAGAACAGCAAGTAGAAAGTGGGAAGCCTAATAAATTTGTATTAAAAGGAATTGTAGAAGGTTTACAAAAGGGTGTAGATCTTATTACGAAATCTCCGGCTTTAATCACGGCCTATGAAGCTTGGAAAACGGCAATTGGTCCATTTTTATAAAAAGCCCATTTTGTGGGCTTTTTTATTTTAATTAAATATTTTTGGCAGAAACATGACCGCTTTTTGGCAGTAAATGTGCCAGTTGTTTTGGAATCAGCGTGATATATTTGTATTGTGAGAAGTGGCGGAAAACACGACTCATAAAGATGCCTTTATAATCTGTATGTCTAAACGGCTTCATAATGACGGCACATAAAATCCGAAACCAGCAGATGGTACTGATTGAATGCTACCGTTATTAAGGAGAGCTTTTGCTCTTCTTTGAGCTAACAACATCCTAGGTAGACGGAATGAGGGAGTCCTGATAAGTCTGGCAAAAGTTTCTGTCGTGGTTGTTATCTGAAAGAAGAATAAAACTTCACATACCGTAATTAAAGTACAAATCAATAATTGATATAAAAGCATCCATTTGGATGCTTTTTATTTTGGATTAAGAGGTGTTGTATGTAATGGATGCAATGTTACAAAACATCAAATTGAAAAAGAAACTCGAATACTTATCAAATGTACATAAAGAAAATCAAGAGCTAAAGGAATCAGTAAAATCATTAGCATTAACTGTGGAGGACTTAAAAAATAAAGTTGATATGTTAAGTGAACAGGTAAGGGCAAATAATAGCGCGGATAATATCTTAGGTACTCTTGAGGATGCACTTACAAGAATAAGAGAATATGAATTAATGGAGGATGAATGATGGAACTAACTAAACTTGAGAAGGCGGTTGCTCTTGGTACAATCTTGAACTCTATTGATGAAGATAAGCTTGAAGATTATGTGGAATTAGAATCGTTGCGACCAGTAGTTAAAGTACTAAATAAATTACATAAGAGAACAAAGCCGGAAGATAAGAAAAAAGCTATAACAAACTTAATCAATACGCTGATAGATAATCTATTAGAAAGTAAGGAGTGAGGATAATTGAATAGTGTTATAGATGGTAAGATTGCTGCGCTTGGTCTTATACCTATTGATAAGAAAGCATATATCAAATACCTTAAACCTCATGAGAAAGCGTACAAGAAGGCTGGGGTTGATGTTAATCGATTCAAGTATTATAAACTGTATGGCGAGAACCACATGCTATATTCTGTAGAATATCTGGAACAAACATCAATAAAAGAATTACTGGAAAGAGATAAAGGTAATAAAGTACGTTGGGTAAAGAAGGATGAATGAATACAAAACCAAACAACAGAAGCGTAAGTTCTATGACAGTGGTGAATGGAAACAGATACGTGAACAAGTAAAGAAGCGTGACAACTATGAGTGCCAAGAGTGTAAACGAAATGGTCGTGTTCAAACAGACACGAATGAATACAGTGAGAGTGCAAAGCGTAAGAAGATTCAACTCGTTGTCCATCATATAAAAGAACTAGAACATCATCCAGAGCTTGCATTAGAAATAGACAATTTAGAAACAGTCTGTGTGGATTGCCACAATAAAGAACACGGTAGAACATTCAAAAAGAAAATCAACAAATGGGAACACGATGAAAAGTGGTGAAAATGATTCAGAAACAGTACCCCCCCTTAAAATATTTCATTAAAAATTGTTCTAAGGGGCACCGGAGGAGGGGGTCGTTTTTCCAGATTTTTAAGTTGTCTCGTATAGGACCCCTACCCAGTATGAAAATATGATTGAATCGAGGTGATATTATGGCGGATATTGATGAGCGTGAGGTGCTAGTTAACAAAGAAAAAAATCGTTTGAAAAGATTATTTAAAGACATCCCACCTAGTAAGTTAAAAGTGGTTGAAGGATTGATTATTCAGGCAGCAAGATTACGAGTTTTATTAAATGAGATGTGGATGGATATATCTGAGAATGGTGACTATGAAATGTTCTCACAATCTGATAAAACAGAGCCGTATGAAAGAGAACGACCTGTCGCCCGGTTATATAATACTCGTGATCAATCATATCAAAGGGTCATTAAACAACTAACGGATTTGTTGCCAGAAGGAAATAATAAAAAAGAAATTAAGAAATATTCGGCAAGTGATTTAATATGATTGTTCATAAGTATGTAAGTGAATATATAGAACTATATGAAATAGGAACAGTGGTATTAAATAAAGAACGTACCATGCTTATAAATTATTTAAAGCAAGATATATTAACTCGTAATGATTTACATTTTGATGTGGATTTAATTCATAAATGTGTAACTTTCATAGAAAAGTGGCATTTCAAATTAAATTCCTTTCAGAAATTTTTAATAGCATTTGTGTTTTTGTTTGATGAATATGAGGATGTTTATTTTGATCAACACTTCTGGATGATGGCAAGGGGTGCTGGTAAAAACGGATTGATTAGTGCATTGACACACTTCTTTATTAGCGAATTGCACGGTATTGAGCATTACAACGTATCGGTAGTTGCTAATACAGAAAGACAAGCTAAAACTTCTTTTATAGATGTTTATGAAAAAAATAAAAAACATGAAATATTAGACGAGTTATTTGTATCAACAAAACAATTGATAACAAATAAAGCTACTCGTTCGACTTTTGAATTTCATACGTCTAATGCAGGGAGTAAAGACTCGTTAAGGGACGGGTGTGTTATTTACGATGAGATACATAGATATGAAAATAGCGATGTTGTAGAAGTGTTCTCTAGCGGTTTAGGTAAAGTTCCTAACTCTAGGGAATTTTTTATTACCACAGATGGATTTGTTCGTGAGGGTTATCTTGACAAAATGAAAGAGCGAGCTATGAATATCCTGAAAGGGAAAGAAAAAGAAGATAGATTGTTTCCTTTTATTTGTAAGCTTGATAACGCTGAAGAAGTAGATAATCCTGATATGTGGGAAAAAGCAAATCCAATGTTTAGTAAGCCAATGAGTCAATACGCTAGAGGGTTGTTTAAGAAAGTTATGCGTCAGTATAAAAATCTAGAAAACGATCCGTCTAATAGAGAAAATTTCATGACTAAGAGGATGAATATACCGGAAGTAGATTTAACAAAGTCTGTAGCTTCATGGGAAGAAATCATGCGTACTGGTTTTGAAGAAGATGGAGAAACACTGAGAGAAGTTCCAGATTTAAAGCACAAAGTAGCTGTAGGCGGTCTCGACTTCGCCAGCATCAAAGACTTCGCAGCAGTCGGCTTGCTATTTAAACATGGTGAAGATTATATATGGAAAGGTCATTCATTTGTACGTAAAGGATTCTTGGACAAGGTGAAATTAAAAGCGCCTATTTATGAATGGGCTGAAAATGGCTTACTAACTATTGTGGATGAGCCGGTTATTAATATCTCTCATATTGTGGATTGGTTTGTAAAAATGCGTGAGATATACGGATTTAACACAATAGTAGCTGATACATTCCGTCTTGATCTTGTTAAAACAGCACTTGAAGCTGAAGGTTTCATATTGTTATACATCCGTAACCCAAAAGCTATTCATTCTTTATTAGCGCCAAGGGTAGAAACGTTATTTGCAAACAATCGTATTATTTTTGGTGATAATCCATTAATGCGTTGGTACACCAATAACGTCTACGTCCACATCAAAAAAGACGGCAACAAAGAATATTTGAAGAAAGATGAATTTAAGAGAAAAACAGATGGATTCCAAGCCTTTATCCATGCATTATGGCAAGCGGATAACATTCTTGTGGATGAATTCGACTTTATGTTAGACAGTATTAAATTCTAATAAAGGGGGTGATAATCATTGGATGGTTGGACGCAGTATTTAAAAGAAATAGTGAAGTAGGATTTATGTTTGATGTGGAAATGTTTATCGAAAAGGCAAATAGAGTCCATATGAAGCGATTAGCGATTGATACATGTATTTCTTTTTTAGGAAGAACAATAAGTCAGTCGGAATTCAGAGTGAAAAACGGTGAAGAATTTGAAAAGGATGAGCTTTATTACCGATTAAATGTTAGACCAAATAAGAATATGACAGCAAGTACCTTTTGGGAGAGTTTCATTTACAAACTTATTTATGATAATGAAGCTTTGATTATCCAAGCGGATGATGGTGATCTACTTATTGCTGATGACTTTGAACATAACGAATATGCTGTGTTTGAAGATACTTTTACAAATGTCACTGTAAAAGATTATCAGTTTAAAAGAAGTTTTAAACAAAGTGAAGTCATTCATTTAAGATACAGGAATGATAAGTTATCACCTCTTATCGATGGTTTGTTTACTGATTATGGTGATTTATTCGGTAGAATATTAAGTTCTCAAAAACGTAAGAATCAAATTCGCGGAACAGTTGATATGGACATGCTCGCTGCAAAGAGCAAAGAACACCAATCAAAACTGCAAGAGTTCATTGATAATATGTACAAAGCGATTGGAGAAAAAGATGTCGCTATCATTCCACAACAACCAGGTTTTAAGTATGCTGAAACGTCAGGTGGAGCAAATTCTGGGCAGAGTGTGGAGGAAATTAATAAAGTAACAAATGGTTTCTTAAATCAAGTAGCAATGGCTTTTGGTATTCCAACTGCTTTGATATATGGTGAAATGGCTGATGTAGAGAAGCAAACAAAGAATTACATGCTTTTCACAGCAAAACCTTTGTTAAAAAAGATTTCAGATGAAGCAAACGTTAAATTTTTTGAAAAAGAAGAGTATCTTTCAGGTCAAAAAATTGAAATTAAAGCTGTTTCTTATCAAAGTATATTTGATCTTGCGACAAGCATCGATAAACTCATTTCTTCAAGTGCATTTACAGGAAATGAAATTCGATTAGAAGTAGGATATGAAGTTTCTGATGATCCTAACTTAAATACACATCATATTACGAAAAACTATACGAAACTAACTGATTCTGAAGGAGGTGAGAATACAAATGACGGTGAAAATTGACGTTAAAGGACCAATAATTTCAAATGATGAAGCTTGGATTTATGATTGGTTTGAAATGGATGCTGCAAGCCCAGGTAAAATTTCAAAGGAACTAACTAATGCCAATGGTGATGATTTAATTGTATCGATTAACAGTCCTGGTGGTTATGTACACGAAGGGTCAGAAATTTATACAGCATTAAAAAATTATCCTGGTAATGTGGAAGTTCAAATTGTTGGTTTGGCTGCAAGTGCGGCTTCTGTTATTGCGATGGCTGGTGATAAAGTCCGAATTTCACCTACAGCACAAATTATGATTCATAATGCTTCAATGTGGAATGGTGGAGATCATCGTGACATGGAAAAGGCAGCTGAAATGTTGAAAACAACAGATAGAGCAATTGTAAATGCTTATGTCATTAAAAGCGGTAAATCAGAAAAGGAACTACTTAATATGATGGCTGAAGAGACTTGGATGGGTCCGCAAAAAGCATTAGAAAATAATTTTGTGGATGAAATTATGTTTATGGATAATCAGGTTAAAATGACAGCTTCAACTGCTACTGCCACCATGCTTCCCCAGAAAGTAATCGATGGCTTTAGAAATGGAACAATGAACAAAGGCCAAGGGATTACAAAAGAAGATTTAAATGCAGCATTATCAGGATTAAAAAATGAAATCCTGAATGATTTACAAAACAATATAGAAGAACCAAAGGAGCCGAATCCTAAACCTGTAAAAAACAGTGGGATTAAAGGGCTCCTTTTAAAATTATAAAAATTGGGGGAAACACATAATGACGATTAAATTTAATAAATCTGAAGCATTTAATAAAGCAAAAGCAAAATTGACGGACACTTTAACTAACGCGGAAAGTACAGAACAAGAACAAACGTCAGCGTTTGAAGGTTTCTTTGATGCACTACAAACAGATGTAGCAAATACTGTTCGTGAACAAGTAAATAACGATATGCTTGATCGTTCAATTTTACAGCAACGTGGTCAAAATGTTTTAACTTCAGCAGAAACCAAATTCTTCAATGCAGTTGTTAAAGAAGGTGGATTTACAGATGGCTCAATCCTTCCTATAACGACTCAAGAGCGTGTGTTTGAAGATTTAGTTACGGAACATCCCTTATTAGCTGAAATTGGTTTGCAAGATTTAGGAGCAGTTACGAAGTTTATTTATTCTGATGCAACGAAGGCGTATGTATGGGGCGAGTTATTCGGTGAAATCCGTGGGCAAATTGATGCCATCTTCAAACAAGAAAAAATTGGTCAACTTAAATTAACTGCATTTGCAGCAATTCCAAATGATATGAAGGAACTTGGCCCGGAATGGATTGAACGTTATGTTCGAACTGTTTTAGTAGAAACATATTCTGTCGGTCTAGAATTTGGCTTTATTAATGGTGGCGGATCTGTAGCGCATCAACCAGTTGGTTTAATGAAAGATGTAAATCCAGAAACAGGCGCTGTTACTGATAAAAAATCTTCTGGTAAACTAACATTTGCTCCGTCTGATAAAGGGGTAATTGTAGCAGGCGAGCTTTATGAAGTAGTAAAAGCTTTATCTGTTGATGCAAAAGGGAAATCCAGAAAAGTTTTAAATAAAATTGTAATGGTAGTTAACCCGATTGATGCGATTGGCGTACAAGCACGTAATACAATCCAGACCGCAACAGGTCAATGGGTAATGGCATTACCTTATAATATTAAACCTGTCGAGTGTGAGGAAGTTCCTGTTGGTAAAGCATTATTCTTTGTAAAAGGACAATATATTGCTGCAATCGCAGGTGGATACAAGCTAAAAGAATTTGATCAAACATTAGCTTTCGAAGATGCTACTCTTTATACAATTAAACAATTTGCTAATGGAAAACCAAAAGATAATAAAGCGGCTCTTGTTTACGATTTAGCAATTTCATTTACACCACCTGCAGAAACAAAATCTAAATAAAGGGTGAAATGAATGAAAAACGCAACGATTTCAGATGAAATATTGCAAGAGTTCAAAGAAAGGATGCACTTAGGAGATGAGGAAGACGATAACCTAAAGCGTATCCTTTCTATGTCCAATAAGGCTTTATTAAGAGTTTGTGGCGATTATGGTTTAAATAATAACGAGGAGTTCAAGGAATTAGTCTTTGAACGCTCTCGTTATGCCTATAACGATGCCTTAGAGTATTTTGACAAGAATTTTTTAAGTCAGATTAATAGTTTAGGTGTTGATAAAGCGTTAGAAGAAATTAAATTGGACGGTGATTAATATGCGTCCTTTTCAGTATAAGAAACCATTGAATACGGGAGATTTTCGCAATCGAATTCGTATCGAACAACCTGTAGTAATAAAAGATGGATTAAACCAAGTAATCGAAACATCTTGGCCAGAATTTAAAAAAGCCTGGGCGATGATAAAAACAGTGAAAGGATCTGAGTACATTGAAGCTTCCGCTTCACAAGCTACACGAGTTTATCGATTCGTAATTCCATACACTTCTGGTATTACGGAAGAAATGCGAATTAATATGAAAGGTCGTATCTTTGATATCATCGAACCGCCAATGAATGATGATGAAATGAATCAAACATTGACTATAATCGCAAAGGAGTATGTTTAATATGAATGATTTTGCGGGAGAGCTTGCTAGAGAATTACAAAGATATGCAAATGTTGTAGAAGAAGAATTGATAAATGCACAAGAAGATGTAGCTGATATCGCTGTAGGTAAGTTAAGACAGAATAGTCCTAAGAAAACAGGTGGTTATCGTAAAGGTTGGCGAAAGAAAAAAGTTGATAAAGCCGTTGTTATCCATAATACAAAGGGACAATTAACGCATCTTTTAGAAAATGGCCATGCGAAAACTGGTGGTGGCCGCGTACTGGAAAAAGTGCATATTCGTCCTGTTGAAGAGTATGTAATTGATGAATTGCCGAAACGTATTGAAAGGGCAATTGAATCATGACATTAACATTAGGAGAATTTATAAAAATCCTTGAAGCTACAGGTTATCCTGTGGCTTATTCGCATTTCACAGCAACACCAGGGAATCCAGTTCCAGCGCCACCGTATATCTGTTTTCTTGTGGATGGGTCAGCAAATTTAATGGCTGATAACAAGGTGTATCACAAGATAAATGTTGTAAATGTAGAGCTTTATACAACTAAGAAAGATTTAGTTGCGGAAGCCAAGCTAGAACAAGTCCTAGATGACCACGAGATTCCTTATGACTCGTATGGGACTTTTATTGAATCTGAAAATATGTATCAAAAATTTTATGAAACGAGGTTGATATAAATGAATGAAAATAAAGTAGCGTTTGGTTTAAAGAATGTCCATTATGCGCTTTTCGATATTAAAGATGGTGTAGTTACATTTAATACACCAATTCCATTACCTGGTGCGGTTGAATTAACGTTTGATCCACGAGGGGATTTAATTGAATTCTACGCTGATGACATGCTTTATTACGCTGCAAGTAATAACCAAGGGTATGATGGGACGCTTTCCATTGCGACTATTCCGGAACAATTTGCAATTGATGCACTAGGAGAGGAATTAGACGAAGAAGATGGTGTGTTAAATGAGTTAGCCGATGCGAAAGGAAAATCATTTGCATTATTATTTGAATTTGATGGTGATGTACGAGCAACTCGACACGTTATGTTTAACTGTTCTGCAAGTCGTCCAACACTTGCATCTAAAACGAAAACAAATTCAGCAGAGCCAAATACAAATGAACTTAAATTTGTATCCAGTCCTATTGATATTAATGGAAAACGTATGGTTAAAACGAAAACTACTACTAAATCAAAAGCAGATATTTATAATAATTGGTACAAAAAAGTGTATACAAAAGTACCTGCATTACCAAAAGGAGCGTAAGTGAATGGAAAAGACAATTACAATAGATGGAAAACAAGTCAGATTAAAAGCTACAGCAGCAACAGTTAAACGATATAAAGCACAATTCAGACGTAATTTATTTGCAGATTTGATGGGATTAGGGGCAATTAACGCTTTAACTTCATCAGATGGATCAGAACAGCCTATTGATATGTCTAATGTCGATATAAGTAAAGTAGATTTTGAACTTATTTATGACTTAACTTGGTTATACGCTAAAACAGCTGATTCAAGTATTCCTGATCCTATGACGTGGCTAGATGAATTTGAGGAATTCCCAATTGAAGAAATTATGCCAGAAGTCATGGAATTAGTTCAGGTGACTATGGGAGCAAAAAAAAAATAAAGAAAAATAATAGAGAGCAAGGGACATTCAGTGATGAAGAATTTACCACTGAATTATTCCTTGCTCTTTGTTATAAAGCGAAATTAACACGCTGGGATTTAGAAGATATGACAATCGGCGATTGCTTTGATTACATTACTGAATTTGCTGAGCTAGAGAATCCAGATAAAGAAAAAGTTAGAAAAGCAGGTCAAAAAGACTTCGATTCATTCTAAGAAAGGGGTGAGGAAATGGCAGGAAGAATTAAAGGGATTACGATTGAAATTAATGGTAACACTCAACCGTTACAAAACGCTCTAAAAGATGTTAATAAACAAAGCGATTCTTTAGCTAAAGAACTAAAAGATGTCGAGCGTTTGTTAAAGTTTGACCCTGGTAATGTGGAAGCATTAGCGCAAAAACAACAGTTACTTACACAACAGATTGAAAATACAACGGAAAAACTAGATAAATTGAAAGCAGCAGAACAACAAGTACAAGCTCAATTCCAAAACGGTAAAATTTCTGAAGAACAATATCGTGCATTTAGACGTGAGATTGAATTTACAGAAGGGTCACTTAATGGTCTTAAAAATAAACTCGGAAACATGAAAGCTGAGCAAGAGAATGTAGCAAGTTCCACAAGGCAATTAGAAACATTGTTTAGAGCTACAGGAAAAAGCGTTGATGATTTTGCAGGAGCATTAGGGAATCGTCTTGTGAATGCAATTAAAAGCGGAACAGCTACAAGTCGACAGTTAGAACAAGCGATTGGAATTATTGGCCGTGAAGCATTAGGCGCAGAAACGGATATAGAGAAACTAAAAAGAGCGCTACGATCTGTGGATGCGGGAAACTCAATACGGCAAGTACAAAATGAGTTAAGAGAATTACAACAAGAAGCTGGTAGAACCGAGAAAAAATTTGAAGGTCTAAAAGTTGGATTAGAAAATGTTATCGGCGGGTTGGCAGCTGGTGGCGGAATTGCAACAGCTATTGAAAAAGCGATGGATATGTCAAAATTAAAAACAAAGATTGATATCACTTTTGATGTTCCAGAGTCCTCTAAAAAATCAGTAGAGGAAGCTATTAGAGGTGTTACGGCTTATGGTGTTGATGCAGAAGCGTCTTTAGAAGGAGTCCGTAGGCAATGGGCTTTAAATAAAGATATAAGTGATGAAGCAAATGCAGCAATTGTTAAGGGAGCGGCAGCCATTTCAGCTTCTTATGAAGGCATAGATTTTACAGAATTAATTCAAGAAACATATGAAATAGGAAATGAATTAGGAATAACACAAGATAGTGCTCTCGGTATGGTTGATGCATTGTTAAAAATGGGCTTTCCACCAGAACAGCTAGACATCATTGCTGAATATGGTAGTCAACTAACCCGTGCAGGCTTTAAAGCTGAGGAAGTCCAAGCAATTATGGAAGCAGGCGTTGAAACAGGTAGTTGGAATATCGATAATCTCTTAGACGGACTGAAAGAAGGTAGGATTCAATTAACTGAATTCGCCCAAGGAGCTGATAAGGCTTTAAAAGAAGCGCTTGACGGTTCGGGTATTGCAACTGAACAAATAGAAAAATGGGGAGCATCTGTCGCTAAAGGCGGAAGAGATGGCGCCGCAGCGATGGTAGAAGTAGCTAAAGCTATTGACGGAATAGAAGATCCGGTTAAAAAAAATCAAGTTGGGGTTAAAGTTCTAGCCACTATGTTTGAAGACCAAGGGCAAAATCTAACTAACACTTTAATAAGGGCTTCAGAAAAAACTGTAGACTTACAGAAGAATCAAGATAACCTAAATGAATCTGTTAAAAAATTAGATACAAACCCAGTTGTAAAGTTCCAAAAAGCAATGGGAGATTTACAAATGGCTCTTGAACCTATACTTGGAGTAATAGCAGATGTTGTTGCTAGTATTGCTGATTGGATTTCTAATAATCCAGAATTAGCAGCAACATTAGCAGCAGTTGCAACGGCTATTGGGGTAATTTCAGGGGCACTTATGGCAATTGCACCAATAGTTGTAGCTGTCATGGGTGTATTTGAAATCGGAGCCGCCGCCGCACTAGGCATAGTTGCCATAGTTCCTATTATCATAGCAGCTATAGTTGCTCTAGGAATTGCCATTTATCAAAATTGGGATTCTATAAAACAGTGGACAATAGATACATGGAATTCTATTAAGGAATATTTAATAGAACTTTGGGACGGTATTGTTCAATCCTCTAGCGATGCATGGAATTCATTTTTAGAAACAATGCATTCATTCTTTGATCCAATAGGCCAGTTTTTTAGTGATTTATGGACGGGAATAGGGCAAATATGTAGTGATACGTGGAATTCTATTGTTGAATTCTTTTCAGGAGCATGGGCTTCATTCACAGAAATGGTGCATAGTTTCTTTGATCCAATAGGTGAATTCTTTAGTAGTTTGTGGTCAGGTATTGTGGAAACGGCGTCTTCTTGGTGGACTTCTTTAACTGAAACAGCGTCTGAATTGTGGGGATTATTAACGCAAGCATGGCAAGAAACCTGGGATACGATTCTTACTGTGTTAGATCCAATTATTTCGGCAGTTTCTACCGTTTTAGAAGCTGGTTGGTTGTTAATACAGGCAGGTGCACAAATTGCATGGGCAGCAATCTGTCAATACATTATCCAACCAATCCAGGAAGCTTACGACTGGGTAAGTACACAAATTGGTGAAATGGTCACTTGGCTTGGTACGCAATGGGAAATTGCAAAAGCTATGGCGCAAATCGCTTGGGGACTATTTAAGCAATATATTATTCAACCTGTCATAGATACTTGGAACTTAGTAAAAGAAAAGTTTGGCGATTTAGTTTCTTGGCTAAATTTGAAATGGGAAACAGTTAAATCATATACTTCTGCAGCGTGGAATTTAGTAAAACAATATGTCATTCAGCCTGTTCAGGAATTGTGGAACGCAACAAAAGAAAAGTTAAATGATTTATCCAATTGGATATTAGGAAATTGGGCGAAAATAAAAGGGTATACACTTGAAGCTTGGAAGATGGTTTACACATACATCGTTGAACCGATTATTTCAGCTTATAATTCTGCAAAAGAGAAATTCAATGATATGTACAACACAGCACGGGAAAAATTTGATTCTGTAAAGAATGCAGCTCAAGAAAAATTTGAAGCAGCTAAACGTTTTATTATTGATCCAATAAAAGATGCAGTTGACAGTATAGAAAAATTTATTGGGAAGATTAAGAGTTTCTTTAGTGACTTGAAGTTAAAGATTCCTAAACCTGAAATGCCACCTCTTCCACACTTTAGCTTGCAAACTAGTACGAAAAATATTTTAGGTAAGGATATTACATTCCCTTCTGGACTCAATATAGATTGGCGCGCAAAGGGTGGTATCTTCACTAAACCGACTATCTTCGGAATGAATGGTGGAAATTTGCAAGGTGCAGGTGAAGCTGGAAAAGAAGCGGTTTTACCTTTAAATAAAAAGACACTTGGAGATATTGGCGCAGGAATCGTAGCAGCCATGCCACGCGAACAATTTACTATGCCAGGGGAAATAAATCAATTAATGAGTGATATGAGCCGTATGATGGCTAGTTCTATGAATCAGCTATCAGGATTAAAGTCTGTCATGAGCGGCGTGTATGGAAGCATGTCAAATAGTAGACAAGCTATGGCAGGTAGTGTATCAAATCAAGTAATTAATAATTCTTTCGGATCATCTGGCGGCGGAGTCATTCCAATGCTTGGTGGAGATTTAGTTATTGAAGTACCTGTAAATTTAGAAGGAAAAGACGTGGCGCGCGGTACTTATCGTTATACAACCGAGTATCAAGAAAGAGAAGCAAAAAGAAACTCAGACTTTTAGGTTTGGGTTTCTTTTATTTTAAAAAGAAATGAGGTGTCAAAATGAGTTCTTTTACATTTAATAACCAACGAAAAAAATATATCCAAATAGAAAAAGGATGGAGTCCACCAACATGGGCACCTCTAAAACGTAATTTCTTAAAAACACCTGGATATCCAGGTGCAAGATTATTAGGAACGGAAACAGATCCTCGTCCACTTCCCGTCCCTGTAGGAATTATCGTTCCAGATGAAACAGATTTAGAAACGTTAAAAGAAGAAATAGCAGCTTGGTTAATCACAGAAGAAGCAGCTGAGCTAGTTTTTGATACAACTCCTGATAGAACATATTTAGCAATTATTGATGAAGAGTTTAATCCTGATGATTTTGTTACGTTAGGTAAAGGTACTTTGAAGTTTATTTGTCCAATGCCTTATAAATTAGGTCCTACTCAAACAGTAGATTTTCAAACAGGTGCAAGCGAGTTAACAGCAAATGTTCAAAACAAAGGAAGTGTAGATTCAGAGCCTATTATTGAAGTTGAAGTTGAAAATCCTTCTACATTTTTAGATGTTTGGAAGGGAAATGAATACTTTCGAATTGGTTATCCACTTGCAGCTTCTCAACTTCCAGTAGAACGTAAGCAGCGTGTAATGTGGGATGAAATGTCTACAATAATTGGCTGGACAAATGTAACGGAATTTGAAGATGCCAAAGGTGGCGGTGTACTCAAAACAAATGGGCATCAAGTGTATGTAACAGATTATGGGGATAACACTTATAAAGGGCATCATGGTGCAATTATGAAAAAGAGTATTCCTGGTGGTCCGTTGCAAGATTTCATTATGTCTTCATACGTGAGGTTCATTAGTTCCAGTTATGTTCAAATGGGCCGAGTTGAAATAGCCTTATTGGATGAACGTAGTAAACCTGTCGCTCGCTTATCGATGAATGATGTGTTTTGGGAAGCAGAAGAAACACATGGGTTTGCTAAACTTGCTTATCCTGGTCATCCAGCAGAACTAACCATGATTAATACGCGTGGTAAGTATTCGAACACCTGGAATAACTTCTACGGTAGATTACAAGTATATCGAATCGGAAATGAGTGGGAATTTTTCATTACAAAATTTGCCGAAGGAACTGAGATAGATGATGCCGGAGCAAAAGCGCGTTGGGTGGATACAGATGGGATTTTAATGAATAAAGTCGCGCAAATACAACTTTCTATTACACAATGGTGGAATAACGATCCAGCGCAAACAATAACAGTTGATGATATCAAGGTTTGGAAAGTAAACCAAAATACAAGTGATAACCCTCCTTACATTATTGAAAAAGGGGATAAAGTTCGAATTAATACGGAAAAAAGTCTTGTGAGTATCAATGGCGCAAGTGCAATTAATTTAAAAGATTTGTTTAGTGATTACCCTAAAATCGATAAGGGCCAAAATAAACTAGAAATCATGCCAGCAAATATCGGAAAAGCAAAGGTGATATATAGGGAGAGATATAGATGAGAACACCTAGCGGTATACTTCATATAGTGGATTTTAAAACAGAACAAATCGTTGCAAATATCCAGTCAAAAGATTATTGGGATGATATACGTCATTGGGAAATTAAGAATAATATCGATACTTTAGAGTTTAAAGTATTTGATAATACAGAACATGCAGCAACTCTTATACAACAAAATTTAGTGTTAAAAGAAGTGCGTGATGGTCGAATCGTTCCATATGTAATCACTGAAGCGGAAAAGGATTCTCATGATAGATCAGTAATCGTATATGGGTCCGGAGAATGGATTCAACTTGCTAAAGCTGGAATTATTCCTCCACAAAAACTAGAGGGTAAGACAGTAATAGAAATGGTGAATATAGCTCTTGCAGGCACAAAGTGGAAGACAGGAAATATAGAGTATGCTAGTTTCCGTTCTATGACTATTGATGAATTCATTGATCCATTATCTTTCCTTAAAAAGATAGCTTCTTTGTTTGAATTAGAAATACAATACCGTGCTGAAGTAGTCGGTTCTCAAATCATTGGCCGTTATGTCGATATGGTAAAAAAGCGAGGACAAGAGACAGGGAAAGAAGTAACTCTTGGTAAAGATTTAATGGGAATTAAACGTGTTGAGAACTCGCAAAACATCTGTACATCCTTAGTTGGTTTCGTGAAAAAAGAAGGAAACACTATCATCACAGTTGAGAGTATCAATAATGGTCTCCCTTATATTGTGGACAGTGACGCATTTCAAAGATGGAACGAGCGTGGTCAACATAAGTTCGGATTCTATACACCAGAAACAGAAGAAGATATAACGCCACAACGTTTAATGACTCTAATGAAAACAGAGTTAGCAAAACGTGTTAATACTTCTTATGTTTATGAGGTCCAAGCGCAAAGCATCGGGCGTGTATTTGGTCTGGCTCATGAGTTAATTAATGAAGGCGATACAATCCGAATTAAAGATACAGGGTTTACACCAAAGCTTTATTTAGAAGCGAGGGCAATTGCTGGTGACGAATCTTTTACTGACCCTTCACAAGATAAATATGTGTTTGGTGACTATCGTGAGATTGTAGATCCAAACGAAGAATTAAGAAAGTTATACAATAAAGTACGTGTTTCTTTAGGGAATAAAGCTAACAAAGAATTATTGGAACAACTAGAAAAATTAGCAGAAGAAGCAAAAGGTACAGCCGAACAAGCTCAAAAAGAGAGTAAAGCAGCAAAAGATATAGCGGAATCAACTCAAGAATACATGGAACAGAACCTTGTAGATATCATAGAAAGTGCTAATCCACCAACAACAGGTCTTAAACCAAATAAAACACTATGGCGTGATGTTAGTAATGATAAGCCAGGTGTTTTGAAAATATGGACAGGCGTAGCGTGGGAACCTGTCGTCCCTGATACAGGACCATTGCAGCAAAGTATTAAAGATGTTAAGAAAGATATTGAAACAGCTAAAACGGAGTTAAATCAAAAGGTTCAAAGCGTGGAAGGTAAAGCGCAAGAAATAGCTGGACAAATAGTGGATGTTCAAAAGCAAGTTAATGGCAAAGTGGATCAAACCTGGATTGATAATCAGTTGAAAGATAAGGCTGATAAATCTGGTGTTTATACGAAAGATGAAATTAAAGATGGTTTCATAGGTAAACAAATTTATGAAACTGATAAACAAGGGAACGTACAGAAATTCAGGGATATTAATACATCTATTGGTCAAACGAATGAAGCTCTTACACAGAAAGCGGAGAAGTCAGAGCTAACGAAAACAAACGACGGTTTAACTAAACTGCAAAACAAAACAAATGAAATTGAAACAACAGCAAATGGCACTAAACAAAAGTTAAGTGAACTAGAAACCACTGTTAATAACACAAATGTCGGTGGAAGAAACTATGTTCTTGAATCTGATAAATTTATATCACCACCTAGTACTATGCAAAGTTTCAAATTTGTAAATGATTTAAAAGACTTACAAGGAAAACAGGTTACATTAAGTGTTTATGTTGAAATTAAAAATGCGAAAATGGGAGTTAATCCATCTAATAGAATCGGTTTTGAACCTTCTATACGATATTCTGATAATACAATTCAACATCTCGGCGCTTGGTTAAGAATAACGGATGGTATGAACTTTAAAGGTATTATAAGTACGACTGTATCGATTAAGGATATAGAAGTCTTAAAAACAGAACAGAATGCAGTGTATATTCAATGTGGCGGTGACTACGTAAAAGTAGGTAGACCCAAAATAGAAATTGGCAACAAAGTAACAGACTGGACACCAGCACCAGAAGATCAAGTAACAACAACTGATTTTACTAAAAAGACGGTAGAAATCGAGACTACTATTAAAGGGATTAACACTACGGTTTCTAATGTTCAAAACGAACAAGGAAAGCTTACTGAACGTGTAACGAAATCCGAGCAAACCGCGGATGGATTTAAAACTTCAATTGAATCGTTAACTAAGAAAGATACTGAGATTAGTAATAAATTAAATACGGTTGAATCCACTGTGGAAGGTACGAAAAAAACGATATCTGCTATACAATCCGATACGACATCACTTAAACAGACAACAACTGAAATTAAAGAAGAAGCAGGAAAGATTAGTGAGAAGTTAACAAGTGTAGAAAAGAACTTCAATGAGCAAGAAATAGGAGTACGTAATTTAATATCAGACACGAAATATTGGGAAACGACGCAACTATCTTCAAATTCAGCTTATGGAGTATTTAAGAATAACTTAAATCAAATATTTAGTGAATTAGCTGGTGGAATTGTAACCTTTAGCTTCGATGTAAAAATTACAACAACGGATAAAACGGCAGGTCGCGTTCAGTTCTATGGCGAAAACGGTTCACCTAAATATACATTCATTAGACAAATATTCACAGGAATTACGGACGAATTCCAACGGGTTACGTACACTACAAAAATTACAGAGCTGCCTAATAACACAGGACAAGCGAGACTGGAATTTTGGGGAATAGATGCTAAAACAACAAAAATCATTATTCGAAATTTCAAACTTGAAAAGGGGAATAAAGCTACTGGATGGACACCAGCGCCTGAAGATCAAGTAACAACCGATGAATTCACCAAGAAAACAACCGATATTGAAAAAAGTGTGGATGGTATAAAAGAAAATATAACTATGGTTGAACAAAATCAAACGGGATTTGATAAACGTGTAACAGCAGTAGAGAAAAACTCTGAAAGTATTTCTCAAAATGTTAGCAAGTTACAAGAAACGCAAACGACACAAGGTAAACAGATTTCTGAAGCGCAATCTACAATCAAACAACATTCTGACGCGCTAAATTTAGCTGTAAAAATGAAAGATGTTGAAGATTACGTAGGTGGAATTGGTAATCAAACGGTTTTACGCAATGTCTTGTGGAAGAACGATACGAAATATTGGCAATTAACTTCAAACGCAGCAAGAGATACACAAGTCACTTATAAGGGGTGCAATTCACTTAGTGTTATTACTACAGGTAATGCGAGCAATTTGTATAAAGGAGCATCGCACGATTATATAAATGCCGGGCCTGGATGGAATTATGTTTTCTCTGCTTACTTTTATACAGATAACAAAGCTAGTATAGATGCCGGAGCTGCTATCGAGATTCAATGTTACGATGCAAACAATAAAATGATTAAAAATTACTTACAAGAAATAACTATTTCACAAGGAACATGGATTCGTACACATGTGGCAGGGCTATTAGTTGAAGGCACAAAAAAAGTTAAAGTACTGTTTTGGGTTCGTAAAAATGGTCGTCTATGGATGGCACAACCCATGTTGCAAATTGGTGATAAACCTTCTTCATTTATGGAGAACCCTGTTGATATTGTAGATAAAGATAAAATCATGGAAGAAGTGGCCGATAAGGTAGCAACTGAAGGTTACACTAAAAAAGTTACAGAGTTAGAAAGAAGTATCGCTGCTAATGAAGAAGGCGTTACTATCATTTCCGGAAAACAGGAAAGTTTTATTAATGAGACCTATAATGCCTATGTAAAGAAAACGGAATCTAAATTCCAGGTATTAGATGAAGGAATCCTTGCGCAGATTTTAAAGGACGGCATTGTTACTGCTATTAATATGTCCCCTGGGAAAATTACAATCAATGCTGCAAAACTTGATATTAATGCAGATACAGTTGTGAAATGGCTCACTGCACAAGGGATAGATGCCAATGTAATTAAAATTTCTGGTGATGTTGTAACGATTGATAAAAGCGGTATTACTGTTAGAATGGCAAATTTTCTTTATCAAGATGAATTCGGCAAAAAATATTCTGTTATGCCGAAAAAGAACCTTATTGCGGATCATATGTTTTCCAGTATTTCATGTTATTTACCAACGAATAATATGAGAAGAATTAAGCACAGCCCCGAGTGGAAAATAACAGGCGAACCGTACATTGAAGATAACTATACCAATTTCGGTTATGAGCAAATGATTAACGCTATGCGTATTAATGTTCAGCATTGGATTAGATATCCATTGTTTAGTGGTGTGAAAAGGGGGAAGAAGTATACTTTATCTGCCCATTTCCGTGCGGCAACTTTGAACGGGAATATCACATCTGATTATCCTCGTTTACGGGTTATAACAGGGCACTTTGCGCCAGATGGACGACCGGTAGAGGATTTAAGGTTTGAAAAAGCATATGATGCGCCAGGAAGAAGTATAGTCCGTTATTCTAACACTTTTACAATCCCCGACAACTTTCCTGATAATGGATTTTGTTATTTTGACATTTATGGTGCTGGGGATTACGCAAGTAATATGGCTGTATGTGTATCAGGTGTGCAACTTGTAGAAGGTGATTTACCAGCTGTTTATAATTGGGATACTACTATCGATAATATTGCATCCGGTTATACTCCTGTACAATCGCTATCTATAGGTAATAGAGATACATTTTTAGGTTATGGAGTTACCTCCCCTGAGTTTCGAATTAACACGAATGCAGACGTTCATTTTAACAGAAAAATATCAACTTACGGAGTGAACGTTGGAGGACAACCATTTGGATCTTATGGATCTATCTTTTATGCGAATGGTGCATCTGGTTGGTCATTCTATACGATGGGCATTGATGGTAACTGGAAAACTTGGAATGGTATATAAAAGGAGAGGTATGAATGGAAAATAACAATATACAAGGAATGCCTTTACAAGCAGGTGAAGGCAGTCCGTTTGTGGGTAGATTAGTAGATGCGGAGCGTATCCAAAATGGCGTTCTGGTACAAATACCTTTTGACATGTTAGATTATGCGGGCATTCAAGAAAAAGAAAAAGTTGAAGTTTGGGGCATGTCTGACGGCACACTGAGTATTCGTATGGCAACCAAATGTGAAATGTGTAATAGAGGGGCTAGACTCTTCGAATTACAAATAGGGAGTAATTCGAAGAAAGTTTGTGCAGAAGATTATTATAAACTTACAGGTGAACAACCTCAAATAACATTAAATGAAAACAAATCAGAGCAACCATAGGTTGGTCTTTTTATTTTGCACGAAAAGGAGATGAGAACAGTGGAAGATGCAATTTTCAACTCAGTCATTCAACAAGGTGCATTTGCAGCGTTATTTGTGTGGATGCTATTTACTACACAAAAAAAGAATGAGCAGCGTGAAGAAAAGTACCAACAAGTAATTGATAGAAACCAACAAGTAATAGAAGAGCAAGCAAAGGCTTTTGGATCTATCTCTAAAGATGTAACAGAAATCAAACAAAAACTATTTGAAGGAGATGTTCAATAATGGGGTATATCGTTGATATTTCAAAATGGAATGGTAATATTAATTGGGATATAGCAGCACTGCAATTAGACTTAGTAATTGCTAGGGTACAAGATGGTTCTAACGTAGTTGATCATATGTATCAAAGTTATGTTGGTGAAATGAAAAAACGTGGTGTTTCTTTTGGTAACTATGCATTTTGTCGATACGTTTCTGAAAATGATGCACGTGTAGAAGCTCGTGACTTTTGGAATCGTGGAGATAAAGATGCATTGTTCTGGGTAGCTGATGTGGAAGTGAAAACAATGGGGAATATGTTAGCTGGAACATTAGCTTTTATTGATGAATTACGTCAATTAGGTGCTAAAAAGGTTGGGCTATATGTTGGTCATCATACATATAAAGAATTCCAGGCGGATAAAATAAACGCTGATTTTGTATGGATTCCCCGATATGGTGGGAATAGACCAGCTTATCCATGTGATATCTGGCAATACACAGAGACAGGTAATGTACCTGGTATCGGTAAGTGTGATTTGAACCAATTGATTGGCAGTAAATCGTTATCTTGGTTTACAGGAGAGGAACAAACAGAACAATCTGTTGCTAATGGTGGCTATCAATACGTTAAATCTGGTGGATTTGGTATTTCACTGGTTCAGGAAGTCGTAAATGCTATGAATGAGCGCGGAACAAAAGGGAAGGTTGTCTCTGATCCATTAACTGGTTTAGCTTACTTACAAACTGAAGTACTACCTAATGGGGAGCTTGATAAGATTACAGCTTGGATGGATGAAAGAAACTGGTGGTACGAGTACATTAAAAAATAAAACAAAAGAATAGTTTGATGTATAAAAAAGTCGCCCTTAATTTGAAGTGCACCCCAATTGGACGGCTTTTTTATACAAGTTTACTTTTGCTACATCTTACTACATTATAACGACTATGCCATAGTTATTGTATTTGGTTTCTATTATAAATTGGTATTAAATAATTTAATTGAAGTGCACTGCATTTCTATCCATTCATTTGCTATATCTTGCTCGATTCCTTCTATATCAATTAGTACTATACTATCATAGACATTTAGTGTTGCTAAGTTATCCTCACTGTTATAATCTAACTTAGCGATGACTTTAAAGCCTTCATCATTCTGAATTATTGCATTTGCATTTTCAACTGAAAAGGCTATATTTGTATTCCATATAAATTCATCATCTATATCTATTTCGACATTATAGTTTTCATTTTTTTCTGGTTTATTGCCATCCCACTCAGCGATAAATTGACTGCTATCAACTTGAACTAATACTTTATATCCATCTAATAACTTTTCTGATATATCTACTATTTTTACATTCATTGCTTATTACTCCTGTATTATTTTTTATAGGGTACTCTAACTATGTAACAGCAAATAAAGCCTATGTGTATGTGAGGTAAAGTGAAAAAAGGCTCTCAGTTAAGAGAACCTTTTTATCTATCTTCAACGCCATTCTATATCATTTGAATCAAAGTAGCAGCAGGTACCCTAATTCCTTCTAATTAATTATTTTTCGATACAAGCCAATTGTTTTCATAATTTAGATTTTCGTTATTCCCCACATACTGAATTCATAATGATATTCCGTTCTTTCGATACATACGCCGAATTCTAAATCATCACCAACTAATACAAAATCCGCATACCCAGTTAGAAATCTTGATATGGTTGATAACTCTTCTAGATTATCAAATACTTCAGCAATGTTTAGCTTAACTGCTTCAATTTTACCACCCTTAGAGAAAAAGAGTCTCCCTTGATTAACTGGAAATTTAATGTTTTTAGCTGTTTCTTTTAACAGCGCTATTGATAGTCTTCCGTTTTCTTCATAATCAGTGCTACCAAAATTTTTTATGTTTGAATTTTGTTCTAGCGTATTAAATAATTCTTTACAAAATAAATCATTAGATTCTGCATCCATAAATGAGTCCATAGAAATCGTAACAATATTAGAAAGTTCGTCTATTAGTTCTTTTCTACTAGCGTTTCTTTTTGCTTTCATTTTTAGAATTTCGATTCGGCTTTTATTCATATTACTCAAAATCTTTCACACCTTTAGTTTCTTATTTTTTTCCTTTTTTCTTGTATCCTTCAAAATCTTCCGGATAATGTCCAGGGTGTTGGTTATATCTTCCTTTTTCCAGTGGGCTTCCTTTTTCATCATCTGCAGTATGGAAATGGGAACCCCTTCCCATTTTATCTTCTCTATGCTCAATTATATATACTTTTTCATTCTTAATATTAGAATATTCTTCTACCCACCTATGTTCACTAGTTCCATCAAAGATTTGAGTAGGTTTTTGGCGTGGAGTAGAGTTTGGGATTCCAGCGTTACGTCTAGCTTTACGATATGCGCCATTACTAGTTAATAATTTGTCCTGTCTCTCAAGATGAGCTTTATAATTTTCAGTAGCTCTAGCAGTTTTAGCGGCTTTAGTAGCTTGAGCTGCATCTGCAGTCATTTTTACACCTTTTCCAACTTTAGCGAGTTTTCCGAATGGTGTAATACCAGCTACGGCCATTCCGCCTGCAAAAATTCTATCCCAGGTTGACAGTTTTTCTCCAGTAGAAGGGTCAACTCCATCCCAAACTCTTTTAATATCATACTCACCAGTTAATTCACCAGCAATATCTCGAGCTAGTTTGCCGCTATCAAATCCTTTTTCTTCAGAAGAAGGTTTACCACACATTGCGCCTTCTTCCAATGTAACATCTTGATCATCCGCATTACGGAATTTTTCAGCAATTCGTTTTAAATCTTCTTCCACTTGTATAATTGAATTGATAGATGTAAAAGCTCTTGGTCTCGCATCATTGAACATTTGAATGAACTGTTGATTAGAGGCACCAATCCATTGAAAACACAATTGATCTATTTCATTACATAAATTATTATGTATAGATTCTAATGCGATTCGGGTATTACTTGCACGATTCGCAACTTCTTCTAGCATTTCAGGTGTTACTTTGATTTGAACCATTTTTTTCCTCCCTCCCCCAATTAAAATTATGAGACAAAAAGAAAAAAATGTAAATACAGAAACTTTAGATTAATATAATAATATTCGCGTGAAATAGAATCTGCTTAATTGTAAATGAAGCCTATATATGTTAAATATTTTCTTACAAAAGAATAGTTGTATGAACAAAAATTATTATCTGGTTCTATATGTAGATGATTATATATTGATTTTCATCTTTATAAATGTTAGGGTAAATATACACCGTTTCTTATTTATCTATGAGTACTGTCTGTAGAACGAATAGAATAATTTGAAAAAAATCCCCTTTTGCACCTATATGCAGAAGGGGATTTTAATATTTATGAGATTTAAAATTTACTTTTAGATAATGCTTTAAGTACTGGCTTTACAATTAAACCTATTAAACGAAAGCCTTTAAATATAGAGCGTACAACTTTCATGAAGATGCCCCCTAAACTAAATAATGTATCAAGTATTTATTATTTCTTTTCTTTAACTTCATATTTAGCTTCAATAAAATTCAGTACTTTACCCTTTGGGTCATCATTCTCAAATTGAACAGCAGTAACTGTATGTACACCTGGTTTTAATGTATCTTCTGCTAATGTGAAAGTTGATTGTGTTAATTCACCGACTTGAGTAGTTCTATCAAAGATTTTATCAACGTAAACAAATGTTTGTTTGTCACCTTGGAAGTTAGCATAATCTAAACCGATTTGATCCATGATTGTGTTTTTATCCGAGAATAAGACAGGTACATTTCCATTTTCGGAGTTTCCGGCTGGAGTATCAACTGTTATTTTTCCTTCTCCAACTGGTTTAGCATCTTTAGGGAAAGGATGCTTACTAGTTTTTTTAGTACTAGTTTCAGATTTTTCGCTTTGTGTTGTTTGATCTTTAACTTCACTCTTGCTATCTGTAGAACCACATCCAGCTAAAAGTCCTATTGATAGTCCTGCAATAATTAATTTTTTCAAAGAATGTTCCTCCTAGTTGATGTTAATAACTGTATTATTATATCAAAAAACAAAGATGTAGAGATTGTTTATGAAATAATAAAATGAATACTTTATGTTTAGAAAATTTTTCTTCCATATAAAATTATAACAATTTAACAAAACATGATTTCTATATACAATAGAAGAAATAAAAGGTCCTTCTTGTGTTATCACCCTGTTGGCGTCAACCTCATGCGCCTAATGGCCACAAAAAATATCTATTTCGTCCCATTCGGTCAAGATGCGCCAGAGAAAAAACCGAACTCAATGGTAGCTCGTATGGAGTTACTGGAAGATACAGTATTAGAAGCGCTGCAAGGAAAGCAATTGCAACCGGTGGTCGTAGAAAAATTCAGATATATGAATTAAAAAACGAAAAAAAACGGACAATTTTTGATGAAACCATCATTCTTACTGTAGAATATGATAAAATTAACGTTATTAAGATTAGAAGGGGTATTGTATACTCCTTCTGATTCTAAGTTATAGAAGGATTGGTATCTAGAAAGGGGCATAGTGATGGAAAAGCAAAAAACTTTTCATGTCGCTGTAGTTGGAGCAACCGGCGCAGTTGGTGAACAAATGTTAAATACTTTAGAGAAACGAGAATTTCCAATCGGGAAATTAACGTTACTTTCATCTAAACGATCTGCAGGTAAGAAACTTGTATTTAAAGGCGAAGAATTTACAGTTCAAGAGGCAACTCCTGAAAGCTTTGAAGGAGTAGATATCGCACTATTTAGTGCTGGTGGATCTGTATCGAAACAATTAGCGCCAGAAGCAGCAAAACGCGGTGCGATTGTTGTTGATAATACAAGTGCATTCCGTATGACAGAAAACGTGCCACTTGTTGTACCTGAAGTAAATGAAAACGACTTAAAAGAACATAATGGTATTATTGCAAATCCAAACTGTTCTACAATTCAAATGGTAGTAGCTCTTGAGCCAGTTCGTCAGCAATATGGTTTAAAACGAGTAATCGTTTCCACATATCAAGCTGTATCAGGTGCTGGTGCGGCAGCTATTGAAGAACTTCATGAACAATCACAAGCAATCTTAAATGGCGAAGAAGTTAAGGCAAATGTTCTTCCTGTATCAGGTGATAAGAAGCATTTCCCAATTGCTTTTAATGCGATTCCACAGATTGATAAGTTCCAAGATAATGGATTTACATTTGAAGAAATGAAAATGATTAACGAAACAAAAAAAATTATGCATATGCCTGAATTAGAAGTAGCGGCAACATGTGTACGTTTACCAGTTGTATCAGGACACTCTGAGTCTGTTTACATCGAAGTAGAAAAAGAAGGCGTAACAGTAGCAGAATTAAAGAGCTTACTTGCAAATGCGGAAGGTATTGTTCTGCAAGATAATCCAGAAGAGCAGTTATATCCAATGCCAGCTACTGCAGTAGGTAAAAACGAAGTATTCGTTGGAAGAATCCGTAAAGATTTAAATAACGATAAAGGATTCCATCTTTGGGTCGTATCTGATAACTTATTAAAAGGCGCTGCATGGAATTCTGTTCAAATTGCAGAGCGCTTAGTAAAATTACAATTAGTGTAAACGGCTAAGAGAAGGTGCAAAATATGAAAATAATTGTTCAAAAATTTGGTGGCACATCAGTACGTGATGACAATGGACGTAAGCATGCGCTTCATCATATAAAGAAATCATTAGCTGCTGGTTATAAAGTAGTTACTGTCGTATCTGCTATGGGTCGTAAAGGTGAACCATATGCAACGGATACGTTATTAAGTCTTGTAAATCAAGAGGAATCTACTATTTCTAAACGTGAGCAAGATTTATTATTATCGTGCGGAGAGTTAATCTCTGCAATTGTTTTCTCTAATATGTTGAATGAGAACGGTATAAAAGCAGCAGCATTAAATGGTGCACAAGCTGGTTTTGTAACGAATGATGACTTTACGAATGCAAAGATTATTGAAATGAATTGCGATCGTATACATGAAGAGTTAGAAAATGTAGATGTAATCGTCGTTACAGGATTCCAAGGGCAAACGAAAAAAGGTGATACGACAACACTTGGACGCGGAGGTAGTGATACTTCAGCTTCAGCATTAGGTGTTGCACTTCATGCTGAATACATCGATATATTCACTGATGTAGAAGGTGTTATGACTGCGGATCCTCGTATTGTAAAAGATGCACGTCATCTTCAAACTGTAACGTATAACGAAATTTGTAACATGGCTTATCAAGGTGCGAAAGTCGTTCATCCACGTGCAGTTGAAATTGCGATGCATGCAAAAGTGCCACTTCGTGTACGTTCTACGTATTCTGATAGTGAAGGTACGCTTATTTCAGCATATGACGGTGCTACAAGAGGTCGTGATGTAGAAGAACGTCCTGTTACAGGTATCGCCCACGTATCAAACGTAACGCAAATTAAAGTGCTTGCAAAAGAAACGGCATATGATTTGCAACAACATGTGTTTAAAGAGATGGCGAACGAAGGAATAAGTGTCGATTTAATTAATATTTCACCTACTGGTGTAGCATATACGGTGAGTGATAATGTATCAAGTCATGCAGTTAAATTATTAAAGAACCTTGGATATGAGCCAATTGTGACAGAGCATTGTGCGAAAGTATCTATCGTTGGAGCTGGAATGGCAGGATACCCAGGGGTTACTGCGAAAATCGTTACAGCTTTAGCGGAAAAAGGTATTCAAATCCTGCAATCGGCAGATAGTCATACAACAATTTGGGTTCTTGTAAAAGAAACTGATTTAGTGGAGGCTGTAAATGCATTACATAGTGCGTTTGAGCTTTCAAAAGAAAAGCAACTGGAACAATAAGGAGTGAGACCATGATAGATTTTGGGACAATTGCAACCGCGATGGTAACACCGTTTGATATAAACGGGAATATCGATTTTGCAAAGACAACGAAATTGGTAAATTATTTAATTGATAACGGTACAACAGCAATCGTGGTAGGAGGAACGACAGGAGAATCTCCTACATTAACTTCAGAAGAGAAGGTAGCGTTATATCGCCATGTCGTATCTGTTGTCGATAAAAGAGTGCCCGTAATCGCTGGAACAGGTAGCAATAATACGCATGCTTCTATTGACTTAACTAAAAAGGCAACAGAAGTTGGTGTGGATGCAGTAATGCTAGTAGCACCGTATTATAATAAGCCGAGTCAAGAAGGAATGTATCAGCATTTTAAAGCAATTGCTGAAAGTACGCCGCTTCCGGTTATGCTATATAACGTTCCAGGACGATCTATTGTACAAATCTCCGTTGATACAGTTGTTCGTTTATCAGAAATAGAAAACATTGTTGCTATTAAAGATGCCGGCGGCGATGTGTTGACAATGACAGAAATCATTGAAAAAACAGCGGACGACTTTGCGGTATACAGCGGTGATGACGGTTTAACGTTACCGGCTATGGCAGTTGGGGCTAAAGGTATCGTTTCGGTAGCATCTCATGTTATCGGAAATGAAATGCAAGAAATGATTACAGCATTTCAAGCAGGAGAGTTTAAAAAGGCACAAAAATTACATCAATTACTTGTAAGAGTAACTGATTCGTTATTTATGGCGCCAAGTCCAACTCCAGTAAAAACAGCGTTACAAATGGTTGGATTAGATGTAGGTTCTGTACGTTTACCACTTCTTCCATTAACAGAAGAAGAAAGAGTAACGTTACAATCTGTAATGCAATCTATTCCTCGTTAATAAAAATGACCTAGTGTGAAACTAGGTCATTTTTTTATTGATATGAAAATGTTTGAATCTGTTTTAAAGTGAATCTTTTGTAAAATGATTTTAGGATCGCCTTTCTCGTCTGTATATGACCCTATAATATAGAAAACATTTTATGTTGAAAACGAGTATATTACGCTACGCGTTCTCTACTTGTTAAAGTATGATATTGTTCTTTCATTAATTTGGTTCCAACATCTTTTTCTCGATAATGGCTGTCAAATCCTGCTAAAAATTTAACCTTATTAAATTTCTATTAGATTTTGTAATTCATAGCCTTTTGTCATGTAATGCAATGTTTATAAGAAAAGGATCTTACATCTTTAATTTTGTTGAAAAGTAGTTGCTAGTACAGAAAATACTTTCGATTATGTTTTTATAGGAATTGCCTCAAATATGACGTAATCTATAAAAAAGCTTCATTTTATAAGTGTTTTTGTGCAATTCAAGAAAAAAATCTAGGAAATCCATCAAATGAAAGTAATTTAAAGTGTTTAAGTTATTTTTTCAAATAACATGGAGTATAAAAGCAGCGGAAATAAGCCATATACTTTTAGTGCTGTTCCTTTCTTTTACTTTTTCTTTCGCACGATTTAACTTGTGTTCTATTTCTTGTATCAGGTATAATATGGCTAAGTAGCTTAGTACGGGTATGCTTAGCAAAATTGGGAAAAATTATAATTTAATTAAATTTTCATATCATATCGAATAAGATATTTGATTTATATAATGAAAGAGAGGTGAAACCTGGTTTAAAAAATAAACAAGGACATGATATCGCATAACGGTAAGGACATTCGTCTTGGACGGTGAAAATATGGTGGTTGTAGAGTTTCCCCTGGTGTCTCTGCAATTTTAGTGAAATCAGTGTTTGCAAGATTTTTAAACCAGGCAACAACATGAAGAGAAAAGAGAATGAGTCTGTTAAAGTATTTGCTCTTGGTGGAGTAGGTGAAATCGGGAAAAACATGTACTGTGTTGAAATTGATTCTGAAATCTTTATCGTAGATGCGGGGTTAATGTTCCCGGGAGATGAAATGTTTGGAATTGATATCGTTATTCCTGATATTACATATTTAGTGGAAAATCAAGAGCGAGTAAAAGGTTTATTTATTACTCACGGTCATGAAGATCATATTGGTGGAATTGTGTATGTGCTTCGTAAATTATCTATTCCAGTCTATGCAACGAAATTAACAGTAGGACTTATACAAGAAAAACTTGGTGAAGCGGGCATGTTAGGCCGTGTAGACCTAAAAACAATCGATTCAAATTCAACAGTAGAGTTTAACACTACAACAGTGTCATTCTTCGGAACGACACA
Source organism: Bacillus sp. GC_Bacil_1 (assembly GCF_026540675.1). Lineage (NCBI taxonomy): Bacteria > Bacillati > Bacillota > Bacilli > Caryophanales > Bacillaceae > Bacillus > Bacillus sp. GC_Bacil_1. The sequence goes on along the minus strand of NZ_JALNUG010000003.1, from coordinate 159,596 downwards.
TAGTATTCCGGATTCTGTTGGCGTTTGTTTCCATACATCAAAAGGTGCAATCGTATATACGGGAGACTTTAAATTCGATCAAACTCCAATTGGAAATAGTGGAGCAGATCTTGGGAAAATGGCGCAAATCGGAAATGAAGGTGTACTTTGCCTATTATCTGATAGTACAAATGCAGAGCGTCCAGGGTATACAGGTTCAGAAAAAGAAGTTGGTGTAGAAATTTCTAAAGTGTTCTACGGTGCAGAAGGTCGTATTATCGTTGCTTCATTTGCATCGAATGTACATCGTATTCAACAAGTATTTGATGCAGCTGCCGAAACAGGGCGAAAAGTAGCGGTAGTAGGACGTAGTATGGTGAAAGTAGTAGACATTGCAAGACGTCTTGGTTATTTAGATGTTCCAGAAGGTATGGTTATTTCATTACAAGAAGTAGACAACTTCCCAGAGAAAAAGGTAGCTATTTTAACGACAGGTAGTCAAGGTGAACCGATGGCTGCTCTATCTAGAATGGCAAAACAAGCACATAAACAAATTTCAATTCGTAAAGGTGATACTGTTATCATTGCTGCTTCGCCAATTCCGGGTAATGAAATATCTGTATCAAAAATTATTGATTTGTTATTTAGAGCTGGAGCTGAAGTTGTTTATTACGGCGAAAGAAAAGTTCACGTTTCAGGTCACGGTAGCCAAGAAGAATTAAAATTAATGTTAAATTTAATGAAACCGAAGTACTTTGTACCCGTACATGGTGAGTTTCGTATGCAAAAAGCACATGCGTATTTAGCTGAAGATGTAGGTATTACAAGAGAAAATATCTTTATCGTAGAAAAAGGTGATGTAATTGCTTTTGGTGACGATGAAGCGAACTTAGTCGGTAAAGTACAAGCTGGTAATGTTTTAATTGATGGATTAGGTGTAGGTGACGTTGGTAATATCGTTCTTCGAGATAGAAAGATGTTATCTCAAGATGGAATATTAGTAGTTGTTGTAACACTTGGTAAAGATGAAAAGAAAATTATCTCTGGTCCAGAAATCATTTCACGTGGTTTCGTATATGTTCGTGAATCAGAAGCGTTAATTGAACGATCTACAGAGATTGTACGTATGATTGTTGAGCAGTCAATTAAAGAATATTCGATTGAATGGTCAATGTTAAAACAAAATATTCGTGAATTATTAGGACAGTTCTTGTACGAAGAGACAAAGAGAAAACCTATGATTTTACCGATTATTATGGAAGTATAAAAAAGATCACCCTTATGGGTGATCTTTTTTTCTTTTTAACCCTATCGAATGAAATTTATAACTTAAGAAATAATAGTTATATACGAGTGAAAGGGGATGCGAAATGACAGAACGTGATCGATATACAAATGAAGAAAAAGAAGCTGAGCCAAAAGAAGCTGGAAAAGAGGCTTCAATAGTAGAAAAAATTCAACAGCTTGGACAGACAAATGTACCACAGATGAATGAATCACGTATTCATTGTTTAACGATTATCGGACAAGTGGAAGGTCATGTTCAATTACCGCCGCAAAATAAAACAACAAAATACGAGCATATCATTCCGCAAATTGTTGCGATTGAACAAAATCCAAAAATTGAAGGTTTGCTGTTAATATTAAATACGGTTGGAGGTGACGTTGAAGCTGGACTAGCAATTTCTGAAATGGTAGCTTCACTTTCAAAGCCAACAGTATCTTTAGTTTTAGGTGGGGGACATTCCATTGGTGTACCGATTGCTGTTTCTACTGACTATTCGTTTATTGCGGAAACTGCGACGATGACAATTCATCCGATTCGTTTAACAGGTCTTGTCATAGGTGTGCCACAAACATTTGAGTATTTGGATAAGATGCAAGAAAGAGTCATTCGTTTTGTGACGAAGCACTCGAAAGTAACAGAAGATCGTTTTAAAGAGCTTATGTTTGCGAAAGGAAATTTAACGCGAGATATTGGGACGAATGTAATTGGTGGGGATGCAGTAAAGTACGGTCTTATAGATGATGTTGGTGGTATTGGAAATGCAATTCGAAAATTAAACGAATTAATCGATGTTCGCGCGGAAGGTAGTGCAGAAGGGACAATGTTACAATGATTTTATATACAATTATGCCAGAGCAACTTGTGTATCCGGCCGATTATTCACAATGTGAAAGTCAAAAAGTTGTAAATATAAATGGTGTGGAATTAATGGTTTCTGAAGAGGAACATGGGTGTTATTCTATTGTACGTGTGCTAAGTACGGACCCACTTCACTATTTAGAGTTTGAGCCAGGTCAGAAAATAACCTTTTAGCAAAAAGAAGGATTTTGTTTAGAAGCTATGGTATAATATAAAAAACAAGACGGTTGAGCAGCCATGAGTAGGCTGCTTTCTTCTGTTTATTTAGCATTTTACAAGAAGTGTAAAAATAGAAGATATAAAGACCTGAAAAATAGAGAAAACAGACATATAAATAGAGCGTTTTTAGGAGAGCTTTACTTATATGTAGAACACGAGGTGAAGAAATGGCAAAACAAAAGCAAAGAGGGACGAAGGCAAAGGCAAGACGTACGATAAAGCCAACTTTGTATTATGAAATCGTCGGTTTAACTCTTTTTGCACTTTCGATCATTACGATTTTACAGCTAGGCGTTGTAGGGAAATCGTTTGTGTTATTTTTTCGCTTCTTCTTTGGTGAGTGGTACATAATTGGTGTGTTAGGTGTAATAGCTTTATCGGTTTCCTTTGTTATAAAACGCGGATGGCCGAACCTTTTAAATAAACGGTTAATTGGATTTTATTTAATTGTATTGGCAATATTAATGTTTAGTCATATTACATTATTTAACCTTCTTACAAAAGATGGAGCAGTGCAAAATACTTCTGTTATTGTGAGTACGAAAGATAACTTCTTTCTTGAAATGAAAAAAGGGCCAGATAGCGTTCATTTAGGTGGTGGTATGTTTGGTGCGCTTATGTTCGCGACATGTTACTTCCTATTCGACGAAGTAGGAGCCTATATCATTGGAATTATTTTAGTTATTCTCGGGGTACTCTGTATAACAAATAAACATATTGGAGAAGTGTTAGCTCCAGTTGGTAGAATTCTTAGAAGTCAATTTCAAGTGATACAAGGGGATTATAAAGATTGGAGATCCAAAAGAACGGCTGAACAAACAGAAAAGAAAAAAACAACAAGAAGTACAAGAAGCAAACGTGCTGCAGAACAAGAAGAAGTTATTGAGCCGATGGAAGAAATCCAAATTGATCCGCCAATTATTTCAAATTTCACTGAGAATTATCCTGTAAATGAAGAAGAGGGTAAACGAATTGAAGTAGAGCAAGAAGATTTGATCACTTCACCGTTTATTGAAGAGACTCCACCAATTGAAGAATCAAAGAAAAAGCGTGGAGAAAAAATTGTTGAATCGTTAGAGAGTGAAGCGCAAGCACCTCCTATGCAATTTTCAAATGTAGAAAATAAAGATTACAAGCTTCCTTCACTTGATATATTAAAATTTCCAAAGAATAAGCAAGTTACAAATGAAAACGCGGAAATTTATGAGAATGCTCGTAAATTAGAACGTACATTCCAAAGTTTCGGAGTGAAAGCGAAAGTAACCAAAGTGCATAGAGGTCCTGCAGTTACAAAATATGAAGTGTATCCTGATATGGGGGTAAAGGTAAGCAAAATTGTCAGTTTAAGTGATGATTTAGCCCTTGCTTTAGCTGCAAAGGACATTCGTATTGAGGCGCCAATTCCCGGGAAATCAGCTGTAGGGATCGAAGTTCCGAACTCAGAAGTTTCGATGGTAACGCTGAGGGAAGTTCTTGATTCTAAGGCTAATAATCATCCGGAAGAGAAGTTGTTAATTGGTCTTGGCCGAGATATTACAGGTGAAGCTGTATTAGCCCGTTTAAATAAAATGCCCCATTTACTCGTAGCTGGTGCGACAGGTAGCGGGAAAAGTGTATGTATTAATGGTATTATTGTTAGTATTTTAATGCGTGCAAAACCGCATGAAGTAAAATTAATGATGATTGACCCGAAAATGGTAGAGTTAAATGTATATAACGGTGTGCCTCATTTGTTAACGCCAGTTGTAACTGATCCGAAAAAAGCATCGCAAGCATTGAAAAAAGTTGTGAGTGAGATGGAACGTCGTTATGAATTATTTGCTCATAGTGGTACACGTAACATTGAAGGATACAATGATTATATAAAAGAACATAATAGTCAATCAGAAGCGAAACAACCCGAATTACCGTATATTGTAGTAATTGTGGACGAGTTAGCAGATTTAATGATGGTTGCTTCGTCTGATGTAGAGGATGCGATTATGCGTCTAGCGCAAATGGCTCGTGCTGCTGGTATTCATTTAATTATTGCAACGCAACGTCCGTCAGTTGACGTTATTACGGGTGTTATTAAAGCAAATATTCCATCACGTATTGCATTCGCTGTATCTTCTCAAACAGATTCTCGTACAATTCTTGACGGTGGTGGTGCAGAAAAGCTACTAGGTCGTGGCGACATGCTGTTTATACCAATTGGTGCATCGAAACCTGTACGTGTACAAGGTGCATTTTTATCAGATGATGAAGTTGAGAGAGTTGTAGAATATGTTATTGGACAGCAAAAAGCACAATATCAAGAAGATATGATTCCGCAAGATGTTCCTGATACGAAGCAGGAAGTAGAAGATGAATTATATGATGAAGCGGTTCAACTTGTAGTGGAAATGCAAACAGCATCTGTTTCTATGCTACAACGTAGGTTTAGAGTAGGTTATACGCGAGCTGCTCGTCTAATTGATGCAATGGAAATGAATGGTGTAGTAGGTCCATATGAAGGTAGTAAACCGAGAGAAGTACTCATTAATGATGTACAAGAAAAAAGTTCTTAAAAAAAGCCTAATTGTTTTTACAATTAGGCTTTTTTATATAGTGTTTTTGTTATATACTATACTCAGCAATAAAGAAAGGGCTTACATTTATAAGGTCCCTATAGAATACGAATACTTTGAGTGTGTTTTATGTGAATGTTCGATATTTAATACAGAAAAATGTTGGATTTTGTTGACACGTATGAGAGCAAGTGGTAAGATTACTTCGAAAAGAATCACTGCCTCATATAATCTTGGAGATAAGGTCCATAAGTTTCTACCTGGCAACCATGAATTGCTAGACTATGAGGGGAAAAGTGTGTAACAAAGGATGTAAAGGATCTTTGTGCCGAACTTTTTCTCGAAATGAGGAATGTTTATGGTGCAAAGTTTTTTTTATACAGTAAAGAGTGAAAATTTCATTTTAAAAAATTATTATTATTTATTCGACAATTGTGCTTATTTTTAGTGGTTAGTCATTTGTACTATGTTGTAAGTTGAAAAAAGAGAAAAGAAGTCTTACATCAGAGGTCGAATAATTGAAATGCGGGGGAGTCTTATGTCAGTAAAATCCGATAGTCGTCACCTATATTTACGGGTGATTGATCACATCAAAGAAAAAATTAAAGATGGGGCTTATAAAGAACGACAAAAGTTACCATCAGAGTTTGATTTAGCGAAAGAACTTGGCGTAAGTAGAGCGACTTTAAGGGAAGCGTTACGTATTTTAGAAGAAGAAAATGTTGTCATTCGTAGACATGGTGTAGGGACATTTGTAAATGCAAAGCCATTATTTTCTTCTGGAATAGAACAACTTTCTAGTATTACAGATATGATTTCTAGTGTGGGGAAAACACCAGGAACGATTTTTTTATCATCATCTACTACAACTTTAACAGAAGAGGAAAAAGAGAAGTTTAATAGTGAAGATGGTTTTAATGCAGTGATGATTGAACGCGTGCGTACAGCAGATGGGGAACCTGTTGTATATTGTATCGATAAACTTGCAAAAGAAATATTGCCAGATTTATCGGGTTACAATGAGGAATCATTATTAACGGTGATACATAATAACACGCATAAGCGCATAACATATGCGGTTGCTCACATTGAGCCAATTGGCTATCACCCTAAAATCTCACCAATTTTAGAATGTGAGCCTGAAACAGCACTGCTTGTATTAAAACAAATGCACTATGATCAAAATGATGAGCCAATCTTATATTCTATCAATTACTTTAGAGCTGATAAGTTTAGCTTCCACGTATTAAGAAAGCGTATGTAGGTAAGTTCCTTTTTAGGGAGGTGACAGCAAGAAGTAAGGGACAGCAGCGAAAGAATAAATAAATATATATCATTTTTGGAGGGGTTTCTAGTATGAAGAAAAAAGCAGGTCTTTTATTATCATTAACATTAGTAGCAAGTACAGTTTTAGGTGCATGTGGTAACTCGGATAAGGCAAGCAGTGACAAGAAAGACACGAAAGACTTCAAGGTTGGTATGGTAACGGATGTTGGGGGCGTTGATGACAAATCGTTCAACCAATCTTCTTGGGAAGGACTAAAAAAGTTTGGTAAAGATAATGGATTAAAGGAAAAGACAAATTATCGTTACCTACAGTCTGAAAAAGAAGCGGATTATATTCCAAACTTAAAGAAATTTTCAAAAGATAAGTATGATTTATCTTTCGGAATTGGTTATAAATTAGAAGGTGCAATTAAAGAAGTAGCAAAAGAATCTCCAAAACAACAATTTGCAATCGTTGATACTGTAGTAGATGCACCAAACGTAACGAGCATTACATTTAAAGATCATGAAGGATCATTCCTTGTAGGTGCGGTAGCAGCTATGTCAACAAAATCAAATAAAGTAGGATTTGTTGGTGGGATGAAGAGTGATTTAATTAGTAAATTCGAAAATGGATTTAAAGCGGGTGCAAAAGCAGTAAATCCAAACATTGAAATCGTATCTGAATATGCAGAAGCATTCGATAAACCTGAAAAAGGTACAGTTCTTGCATCAGCAATGTACGGTCAAGGCGTAGACGTAATTTACCATGCTGCTGGTGGTACAGGTAACGGTGTATTCACTGAAGCGAAAAACCGTAAGAAAAAAGGTGAAAATGTTTGGGTAATCGGTGTTGACCGTGACCAAAACCAAGAAGGTATGCCTGAAAACGTAACATTAACTTCAATGGTAAAACGTGTAGATATCGCTGTTGAAAAAGTAGCACAAGAAGCGAAAGACGGTAAGTTAAAAGGCGGTAAAGTAGAAGCGTTTGGTTTAAAAGATGACGGTGTTGGTATTGCAAAAACAACTGACAACGTGAAAAAAGTTAACCCTGAAATTTTAACAAAAGTAGAAGAGCTTGAAAAGAAAATTACAGACGGTGAAATTAAAGTACCAGCTACAGATAAAGAGTATAAAGAATATGAAGCTTCTCTAAAAAAATAAATAGAGAAATAGCAAAGGTTAGTTCATAGAACTAACCTTTGTATGTATAAAACTTCCGAATTGCTTAATAAGTTAATAGTGTAATAGGGAATGTTCCCTGTTAAAAGGAGGAACACAATGGAATACGTAATTGAGATGAATAACATTACGAAAGTATTCCCAGGCATTGTAGCGAATGATGATATTACGCTGCAAGTAAAGCAGGGTGAGATACATGCTTTACTTGGAGAAAATGGTGCAGGGAAATCCACATTGATGAATGTACTATTTGGTTTGTACCAACCAGAACAAGGTGAAATTAAAATTAAAGGAAAGTCTGTAAACATTACCAATCCGAATGTGGCAAATGACCTTGGTATTGGAATGGTTCATCAGCACTTTATGCTTGTTCATAATTTTACAGTTACAGAAAATATTATTCTCGGAAATGAACCGAAGAAAAAAGGGAAAATTGCTGTTGAGGAAGCTGCTAAAGAAATTCAAAAACTGTCTGAACAATACGGTTTAGCTGTAGATCCATATGCGAAAATACAGGATATTTCAGTTGGTATGCAACAGCGTGTTGAGATATTAAAAACTCTTTACCGCGGTGCAGAAATTTTAATATTTGATGAACCGACAGCTGTGTTAACACCGCAAGAAATTCATGAGCTAATTCAAATTATGAAAAAGCTTGTGCAAGAAGGAAAATCTATTGTTCTTATTACACATAAGTTGAAAGAAATTATGGAAGTTTGCGATCGTTGTACGATTATTCGTAAAGGAAAAGGAATTGGAACGGTTGACGTTGCAAATACGGATGAAAATAAACTTGCAGAATTAATGGTCGGACGTCAAGTGAATTTTAAAACAGAAAAAATAGACGCGAAACCAAAAGAAGAGGTACTTTCAATTGCAAACCTTGTTGTTCACGATGCACGTCAACTACCTGCTGTAAAAGGCCTTGACTTAACTGTTCGTGCGGGGGAAATTGTTGGGATTGCAGGGATTGATGGAAACGGACAAAGTGAATTAATAGAAGCAATTACTGGTTTACGAAAAGTTGAGTCAGGTTCTATTGCAATTAAAGGGAAAGAAATAACAAATTGGCCTGTTAGAAGAATAACAGAAGAAGGAATTGGTCATATTCCAGAAGATCGTCATAAACACGGACTCGTCCTTGATTTTTCTGTTAGAGATAATATAGTTCTGCAAACGTACTATAAGAATCCGTTTTCAAAGAAAGGGATTTTAAATTTCAGCAAAATTACAGAAAAAGCAAAGGCTCTTATTGAACAGTTTGATGTACGTACACCTAGTGAGCAAACGTTAGCACGCGCTCTATCTGGGGGAAATCAACAAAAAGCAATTATTGCACGTGAAGTAGACCGTGATCCGGATTTATTAATCGCAGCACAGCCAACACGTGGTTTAGATGTAGGAGCAATTGAATTTATTCATAAGAGATTAATAGAGCAAAGGGATAAAGGGAAAGGTGTATTACTTTTATCACTAGAGTTAGATGAAATCTTAAATGTTAGCGATCGAATTGCTGTTATTTATGAAGGGAAAATTGTAGCAATAGTTGATGCGAAAGAAACGAATGAACAACAGCTTGGATTGTTAATGGCTGGAGGAACAAAGAAGGAGCAGGTGGGTACAAATGGCTAAAAAACTTTTAACAGAACGAACGATAAATATTTTAGTCCCAGTACTATCCGTTATTTTTGGCTTACTTGTCGGAGCGATTGTAATGCTAGTTAGTGGTTATGATCCAATTGTGGGTTATAGTGCACTTTGGACAGGGATGTTCGGCAGCGCAAGTGCGATTGGTGAAACGCTTCGTACAATGATACCGCTTATTCTTGCTGGTTTATCAGTGGCGTTTGCATTTCGTACAGGTTTATTTAATATCGGGGTAGAGGGTCAATTGCTAGTTGGTTGGCTTGCAGCGGTTTGGTTCGGTTATGCAGTTTCACTACCAGCTTTCCTTCATATTCCATTATCTATTTTATTCGCAGCATTGGTAGGAGGAATTTGGGGCTTCATTCCTGGATATTTAAAAGGAAAGTTTCAAGTTAATGAGGTTATTGTAACAATTATGATGAACTATATCGCATTATATGTAACATATGACATCATTAAGCGCTTTTTACATGAAGGTAATGATAAAACGTATGACATTAAAGAGAGTGCATCACTATCTTCAGACTGGCTTGCTTCTATTACTGATGGTTCGCGTCTTCACTGGGGAATTATTGTAGCAATATTAATTGCTATTTTAATGTGGTTCTTATTAGATCGAACAACTTTAGGCTACGAATTAAAGTCGGTAGGATTTAATCAGCATGCTTCTCAATATGCAGGTATGAAAGTTTCTCGTAATGTAGTATTCTCCATGACAATTGCTGGTGCATTTGCGGGGATTGGTGGAGCGATGGAAGGATTAGGAACATTCCAGAGTATGACAGCGATGTCTTCGTTTACAGGAGTAGGATTTGATGGGATTGCTGTAGCATTACTTGGAGGGAATAATCCGTTTGGGATAATCCTTTCAGCTTTATTATTTGGTGGTTTGAAAAGTGCTTCCCCTCAAATGAACTTTGAGGCAGATGTACCATCAGAGCTTATTAATGTAATTATTGCATGTATCATCTTCTTTGTTGCATGTAGTTATGTGTTAAGATGGGCGCTTACACGCATGAGCAAGGAGGGGAAATAAATGAGCTTTTTAGATATATTAGCCATTCTTGTGACGGGTACGTTATATACATCGGCACCTATCATTTTCACAGCACTAGGTGGTGTATTTAGTGAACGATCGGGTGTTGTAAATATCGGATTAGAAGGACTAATGCTATTTGGTGCATTTATTGGAGTTGTTACAAACTTATTAATGGGTGATACTTGGGGAACGATGACTCCGTGGATTGCGTTATTATTTGCGGCAATTGGTAGTGGATTATTTGCATTACTTCATGCGGTAGCTTCTATTACATTCCGAGCAGATCAAGTTGTAAGTGGTGTAGCAATTAACTTCTTATCTCTTGGTTTAACGGTATTTGCAATTAAGAAGATTTTTGATAAAGGGCAGACTGACTTTATTCAGTATCGTATTGAAAAGATTGATATTCCAGGCCTTTCGGATATTCCGGTTTTAGGGAAAATATTTTTCTCGAACGTACCAATAACGTCGTATATTGCCATTATTTTAGCATTCGTTGTTTGGTATGTTATTTATAAAACACCGTTCGGTCTTCGTCTACGTGCTGTTGGTGAACACCCAATGGCAGCGGATACGATGGGGATTAACGTATATAAAATGCGCTATATTGGAGTCTGTATTTCAGGAGTGTTTGCTGGAATTGGTGGAGCGATTTTTGCAATGTCAATTTCTAATAACTTCTCAGGGGCAACTATTACAGGACAAGGTTTCTTAGCTTTAGCTGCTATGATTTTTGGAAAGTGGAATCCACTAGGCGCACTAGGTGCAGCTCTATTCTTTGGTTTTGCACAATCTCTTAGTGTAACGGGCGGAACAATTCCTGTATTAGATCAAATTCCAAGTGTTTTATTAACGATATTACCATATGTATTCACAATATTAGCGCTTGTTGGTTTTGTGGGTCGTTCTGAAGCTCCGAAAGCATTAGGAACTCCTTATGAAAAAGGAAAACGATAAGTATTTTATAAGTATAAAAAAGCTCGCACATTAGTGTGGGCTTTTTTACATAGAATATATTTAATACGGAATTTTACTATGTTCCTTACATATTAAAGTTTTTAGAAAGAATCATATGTAAGCATAATAAGGGAGAAAAGTTGATTTTTTATTTCTAAAAACTGTATATTGAAGAGGAATATTCCTATATACGTAAAGGAGGGCTATAAATGAAACTAATGGAACAACAACTACATGAGTTAGGTGGTTTGCGCGTACATATTATTCCGACTGATAAATATAAAACGAATACCTTTGTATTTCGTTTTAAAGCGCCTTTAAATGAGGAGACGGTGACAGAGCGTGCCCTATTGCCATACGTATTGCAAAGTGCGACAGAAAAATTACCTTCTGTAATTCGTCTTCGTCAATATTTAGAAGAATTATACGGGTCTTCTTTAGCAGTAGATGTAAGTAAAAAAGGGGAAGACCATATTATCTCCATTTATGTAGACATTGCAAATGAAGTATATTTACATGATGCACCACCGTTATTTGAAAAAGCGCTTTCTATGTTGTCGGATATTGTGTTACATCCAGCGACGGAGGGGAACGGTTTCCTACCTTCTATCGTAGAAAGTGAAAAAAGAGCACTGTTACAGAGAATTGAAGCTACTTATGACGATAAAATGCGTTATGCAAACGAGCGTTTAATTGAAGAAATGTGCAAAGTAGAACCGTATCGTTTAAGTGCAAATGGAAAAAAAGAGAGTGTTGCTTCTATTACAAATGAAAGTCTGTATCAATATTATCAAAAGGTGTTAGCGGAAGATGAGATGGATCTATATATTATTGGTGATATTTCAGAAAACGCCGTTGATCTTGTAAGTAAGTATTTTTCTATTTCAGCTCGTCCAGTGAGAGAAAGAAATGTACTCCTTCATAGACGAAATAATGAAGAAAAAGAAGTTGTTGAAAAACAAGAATTAAAACAAAGTAAATTACACATCGGTTATCGTACATTTGTCACATATAAAGATGAAGATTATTTTGCATTGCAATTGTTCAATGGATTGTTTGGTGGTTTTTCTCATTCGAAGTTATTCGTAAATGTGCGTGAAAAAAATAGTTTAGCGTACTATGCAGCATCGCGCTTTGAAAGTCATAAAGGTTTATTATTTGTTATGTCAGGAATTGAAGCGAAAAATTATGAAAAAGCAGTTGAGATTATTAAAGAACAAATGCTTGCGATGCAAAACGGAGAGTTTTCTGAAGAAGAAATACATCAAACAAAAAGTGTCATCCAAAATCAAATATTAGAGGCGATTGATACACCGCGTGGATTTGTAGAAATGCTATATCATGGTATTATTTCAGATCGTACACGTCCAGTTAAAGAATGGCTTACAGGTATAGAAAGTGTTACAAAAGAAGAAATTGTAAAAGTTGCTAAAAATATTGAACTAGATACAATTTACTTTTTACAAGGAACGGAGGGAGAGTAAATGGAGAAAATTATTTATGAGCAATTAAAAGAAACACTCTATTATGAAAAACTTCCTAATGGATTAGATGTATATGTTTTACCGAAACAAGGATTTAATAAAACATTTGCGACGTTTACAACGAAATATGGTTCAGTAGATAATACATTTGTACCATTAGGGAAAGAAGAAATGATTCGTGTACCTGATGGGATTGCACATTTTCTTGAGCATAAATTATTTGAAAAAGAAGATCACGATGCTTTCCAATTGTTTAGTAAACAAGGAGCATCGGCAAATGCTTTTACATCCTTCACACGAACAGCTTACCTTTTTTCATGTACTTCAAACGTAGAACAAAATTTAAATACATTACTAAACTTTGTGCAAGAGCCTTATTTCTCTGAAAAAACAGTTGAAAAAGAGAAGGGGATTATTGGGCAAGAAATTCAAATGTATCAAGATAACCCAGATTGGCGTTTGTACTTTGGGTTAATTGATAGCTTGTTTGTAAAACACCCAATTAAAATTGATATTGCAGGGACAATCGAATCTATTAGTAAAATTACGAAAGATTTATTATATGAATGTTATGAAACATTTTATCATCCGAGCAATATGTTATTATTTGTTGTGGGTGCAATTGATCCAGAGAAAACAATGGATTTAGTACGTGAAAATCAAGCAAAAAAAGATTATAAAAACCAGCCAGAAATTGTGCGTTCATTTGAAGAGGAACCAAATGAGGTAAATGAAAAGAAAAAAATTATTTCAATGCCTGTGCAAACACCGAAATGTTTAGTTGGTATTAAAGCGACTAATTTAAAAGAAAAAGGGCAAGCGCTTTTAAAACAAGAAATTGCGCTTACGTTACTTTTAGATTATTTATTTGGAAAAAGTTCTGTTCATTACGAAGCTTTATATAATGAAGGGCTTATTGATGATTCATTCTCGTATGACTATACAGAAGAAAATAACTTCGGTTTTGCAATGGTTGGCGGTGATACGAAACAACCTGATGAATTGGCAGATCGTTTAAAAGATATTTTATTAAAAACAGATTATGATCAATTAGATGCGGCGGCATTAGAACGAGTGAAGAAAAAGAAAATTGGTGGTTTTTTACGCTCGTTGAATTCACCAGAATATATTGCAAATCAATTTACACGATATGCGTTTAATGAATCTAGTCTATTTGATGCATTGACTGTATTAGAAGGGCTAACCGTTCAAGACTTACAAGAAGTAGCAAAATTATTGTTATCAGAAGAAAAAATGAGTGTTTGTCAGGTGTTACCGAAAAAATAACATTTTAAAGATACCCTCATCTTATCATTGAAAAATTGTAAGATGAGGGTATTATTTAGTTGTGTGAAAAGTGAACTTGTAGAGATAAGAGAGGGAATTTATGAAAAAGTATGCGTTAGTAACTGGAGGGAGCGGAGGGATTGGCTCTGCTATTTCGAAACAATTAATTCAAGATGGATATACAGTTTATGTTCATTACAATAACAGTGAAGGAAAGGTATTGGAATTGCAGAAAGCATGGGGGGAAGTTATCCCTGTGCAAGCGAATTTGGCTTCTAGTGATGGAGCAGAGCAATTGTGGAGACAAATTGAACATCCTATTGATGTTATTGTATATGCAGCTGGGAAGAGTATTTTTGGACTAGTAACAGATGTAACAAACGATGAATTGGATTATATGGTAGAACTTCAAGTGAAGAACGTATATAAATTACTTTCAATGGCACTTCCGCCTATGATTGGGAGGAGAAGTGGTAATATTGTAATTGTTTCATCTATATGGGGACAAATAGGGGCTTCTTGTGAAGTGCTTTATTCAATGGTAAAAGGGGCGCAAAATTCATATGTGAAAGCTTTGGCGAAAGAAGTGTCTTTAAGTGGATTACGTGTGAATGCGGTAGCACCAGGAGCAATTGAAACGGAAATGTTAAGTGTTTTTTCTGAAGAAGATAAAATGGGAATTGCTGAAGATATACCATTAGGTAGAATAGGGTTACCAGAAGAAGTAGCAAAAACAGTTGCATTCCTCGTATCACCAGGAGCATCTTACATAACTGGACAAATCATCGGAGTGAATGGTGGTTGGCACTGCTAAAAATTTCTTACATAAAAAATGAATAGTTGCACAAATTAAGCATGATTTTATTACTCAATAGTGAGGTGCTTAATTATGTCAGTATTAGATAATTTTGATCAGTGGAAGAGCTTTTTAGGAGATCGTTTAGAGCAAGCGCAAGGAAAAGGTTTAGACGGCGGTGCGGTATCAGATATGGCATTTCGTGTTGGCGACTACCTTGCTAATGAAGTAGAAGGACGCAATGACCAAGAGAAATTATTAGCTGAGCTTTGGAAAGTTGCTGATGAACAGGAGCAACATACCATTGCAAACTTAATGGTTAAGTTTGTACAACATAAGTAAAAGTAGAGAGGAGATTCTCCTCTCTACTTTTTTTGTATAATAATTACACAGGATAGATTATACATTTAGCTTCCCTATTAAGGTGAAATCATATAATATAGTACGTAGGTGTAAAGTAAGCAAGGGGAGTGATCTTGGATGATTGAATGGTATTTTGAATATGAAATACATAAAAACCGACCTGGCTTGCTTGGTGACGTTTCTTCGTTAATCGGTATGCTCGGCATTAATATTGTCACAATTAATGGTGTAGATAATGCACGACGTGGGTTACTTCTTATGTGTGATAATCAAGAGCAAATCTCTAGACTTGAATCAATTTTAAATACGATGGATAACATAACGGTAACGAAATATCGTCCGCCCAAGCTAAGAGATAAGCTAGCGGTTAGGCATGGTAGGTACATACAACGAGATGCAGATGATAAGAAAACATTTCGATTTGTGCGTGATGAATTAGGCTTACTTGTAGACTTTATGGCAGAAATTATGAAAAAAGAAGGCCATAAACTAATTGGGATACGCGGAATGCCTCGTGTCGGAAAAACAGAATCCATTGTTGCTGCAAGTGTTTGTGCAAATAAAAGGTGGTTATTTGTATCATCTACTCTTATTAAGCAAACTGTTCGCAGTCAATTAATTGAAGATGAGTATAGCGATGACAATATTTTCATCCTAGATGGAATTGTGTCAACGAAGCGTGCTAACGAAAGACATTGGCAGCTCGTTCGTGAAATTATGAGATTGCCTGCAACGAAAGTTGTGGAACATCCTGATGTATTTGTGAGTCAGTCAGAATACACATTGGATGATTTTGATTATATTATCGAGTTGCGTAACGATTATGATGAAGAAATTCAATATAATTTAGTAGATGAAATTGAGCAAGGTACGCAAAATAATTTCTCTATGTTTGACTTTTAAAGAAATATTGAGGTGTTAGTAGTGACGGAATTGGGACAAAAGCTGAAAGAAGCAAGAGAAGCGAAAGACTTGACTATTGATCAGCTGCATGAGATTACAAAAATTCAAAAACGCCACTTAGTGGCAATTGAAGAAGGCAATTATGATGTATTGCCAGGAGCTTTTTATGCGCGTGCATTCATTAAACAATACGCAGATGCGGTTGGATTAAATGGAGAGGAACTGCTTGTAGAACATCAGAGTACGATACCACAATCTGAGAAGCGTGAAGTTCCACAAGTATCAACGGGACAAAAAACACAAGAAACAATGCAAAAATCTTCATCATGGCCAATTGCAGATCACATGCCGAAAATCTTAGTTGCGTTGTTAGTAATCGCAGTTGGAGTGGTAATCTGGTTTGTGTTTCAAGCGTTAACTGGAAAAGATGATGAAAAAGTTCCGAGTGCTCAAAGTGAGAAAATTGAAGTTCAAAAAGCAAAAGATTCTCCGTTAGATACGAAGAAAGATGAAGCGAAAGCGGAAGAACCAAAAAAAGAGGAACCAAAAAAAGAGGAACCAAAGAAAGAAGAACCAAAGAAAGAAGAGCAACCAGCACCACCAACGGGACAGCAAGAAGTGAAAGTAGTTGGAACAACTGGTAAGGTATCTACTTTGGAAATTCATAATAATAAAACGTTAGAATTGGAAATCATAGCGAAGGGTACAAGCTATGTAGATGTTAAAGATGATGCGGGTAACGAAATTTTAAACACTACAGTACAAGGTGGTCAAACAGAAAAACGTGATGTATCAACATTAAAAGAAGTACGACTTAATATTGGAAATGCAACGAATGTTGAAGTTAAACTGAATGGCCAAGTGGTTGCTTTCCCATTGGACCCAGAAAAAGAACTTCACCAAAGATTGGTGATAAAAAACCAAGGGATAGGGCAACCTGCACAATAACAGTCATCGCTTCGATGACTTTTTTCAATGAACAAATGTTTTTGATATGATGGAGGAATAGCTGTGAATTTACCAAATAAAATTACAATATCTAGAATCTTCTTAATTCCAATTTTCATGGTAATTATGTTAGCGCCCTTTAATTGGGGTTCATACACAATTGGTGATGTTGATTTACCAATTCAACATTTAGTGGGGGCACTTATCTTTATCGTTGCTTCAGCTACAGATTGGATTGATGGACATTACGCAAGGAAGTATAATCTTGTAACGAACTTAGGAAAGTTTCTTGATCCGTTAGCTGATAAATTACTGGTTTCAGCAGCACTTATTACATTGGTAGAGATGCGATATGTACCGGCTTGGATTGTTATTGTAATTATCAGTCGTGAGTTTGCTGTAACAGGTTTACGTCTTGTACTTGCTGGAACAGGGGAAGTAGTTGCGGCAAATCAGCTAGGGAAAATTAAGACATGGACACAAATTATTGCGATTGCAGCATATTTATTACACGATGTACCTTTAAATTTAATCCATATTCCAGTTGCGGATATCTTCATATGGATTGCATTAATCTTTACTGTTATTTCAGGATGGGATTATTTCTGGAAAAATAGAGCTGCTTTTGTAAACTCAAAATAGAAGTTTATGGGGGAATTGGGATGAATGCTGAGATTATTGCGGTTGGAACTGAATTATTACTTGGACAAATTGCAAATACAAATGCCCAGTTTTTATCTGAAAAGTTGGCTTCAATTGGAATTAACGTGTACTATCATACTGTTGTTGGTGATAATAATAAGCGACTGCAAAAGGCGATTGAAGCTGCGGAAGAACGTGCTGATATCCTTATTTTTACAGGTGGATTAGGACCGACAAAAGATGATTTAACGAAAGAAACGATAGCGACTAGTTTAGATGAAAAGCTTGTGTATGATGAAAAGGCATTAGACTTAATAAGTAATTACTTTAAGCGTACAGGCCGTGAATTTACGGAGAATAATAAAAAGCAAGCGCTCGTTTTAAATGGAGCAACAGTATTTGCAAATGACCACGGTATGGCGCCGGGTATGGGGGTAAATAAGAACGGAAAAGTTTATATTTTATTACCAGGGCCGCCAAAAGAAATGAAACCAATGTATGTAAGTTACGTAGAGCCTTTTTTACGTAATTTTACAACAGGAGAAAACATTTATTCACGTGTGCTTCGTTTCTTCGGTATTGGGGAGTCCCAATTAGAGGTGAAAGTTCAAGATTTAATTGATGGACAAACAAACCCAACAATTGCCCCGCTAGCAAATGATGGAGAAGTGACATTACGTTTAACCGCTAAGCATCAAAATGTTAGCGAAGCGGAGAAACTAATTCAACATGTGGAAGATTTGATTTTAGAAAGAGTAGGAGAATTTTTCTACGGATATGACCAAGAATTTTTGCATTATAAGGCAATCGAGTTATTGAAGAGAAAAGGGTTAACTTTAGCATGTGCAGAAAGTTTAACAGGTGGTCTTTTTGGAAATCAAGTAACTGAAAATGCTGGTGTTTCTTCTGTATTTAAGGGCGGTGTCATTTGTTATCATAATGATGTGAAGCAACATGTTTTACGTGTGCCTGAAGAAGTGTTGCATACTGATGGTGCAGTTAGTAAGGAATGTGCTCGTTATCTTGCTGAAAATGTTAAGGATTTATTAAAAGCGGATATCGGAATTAGTTTCACTGGGGTAGCAGGGCCAGATGCTTCAGAACAGAAAGAGCCAGGAACAGTATTTGTTGGATTAGCGATTAAAGGTGAACAAACTGCAGTCTTTCCTCTTAATTTAAGTGGAAGTCGTCAACAAATTAGAGAACGATCAGCAAAATATGGATTTTATCATTTATATAAAAAGCTAGAAGAGATATAAGTTTCTTCTAGCTTTTTTTATAGTTAAATTCCGTATTTGTGTGATGGAAAATAAAAAAATCGAATAAATGTTCGATTTTTGTTGGCAAATTGAATTGAAAATAGGTATAATAAGATTAGCAATTCAGTTAAGGAGGAATTTTGAATGAGTGATCGTCAAGCGGCATTAGATATGGCGTTAAAACAAATAGAGAAGCAATTCGGTAAAGGTTCAATTATGAAATTAGGAGAACAAGCGGAACGTAGAATTTCTACAATTTCAAGTGGTTCTTTAGCACTTGATGTGGCGCTAGGGGTAGGCGGATACCCACGTGGCCGTATTATCGAAATTTACGGACCTGAAAGTTCAGGTAAAACGACAGTTTCATTACATGCAATTGCAGAAGTACAACGTCAAGGTGGACAAGCAGCATTCATCGATGCGGAGCACGCAATGGATCCTGTATATGCACAAAAATTAGGCGTTAACATAGATGAATTACTATTATCACAGCCTGATACAGGGGAGCAAGGATTAGAAATCGCAGAAGCACTTGTACGAAGTGGTGCGGTTGACATTATCGTAATTGACTCTGTAGCAGCTCTTGTACCGAAAGCAGAGATTGAAGGAGACATGGGTGACTCACACGTAGGTTTACAAGCACGTTTAATGTCACAAGCACTTCGTAAGCTTTCAGGAGCAATTAACAAATCAAAAACAATTGCAATCTTTATTAACCAAATTCGTGAAAAAGTTGGGGTTATGTTCGGAAACCCAGAAACAACTCCAGGTGGTCGTGCGTTGAAATTCTATTCAACTGTCCGTCTTGAAGTGCGTCGTGCGGAGCAATTAAAGCAAGGTAACGACATCGTTGGTAATAAAACAAAAGTAAAAGTAGTGAAAAATAAAGTAGCGCCACCATTCCGTGTTGCTGAAGTTGATATTATGTACGGAGAAGGTATTTCAAGAGAAGGTGAAATCTTGGATATGGCTTCTGAGCTTGATATCGTTCAAAAGAGCGGTGCTTGGTATTCTTATAATGAAGAACGTTTAGGACAAGGTCGTGAAAATTCGAAGCAATTCTTAAAAGAGAATACGGACTTAAGAGAGGAAATTGCCTTCTTTGTTCGTGATCATCACGGAATTGGTGAAGATTCTGGTGTGGAAGACACGGAAGATTCAACTCTTCAAGATTAAAAAATAAAAGACACGGGTCCCGTGTCTTTTATTTTTTTACCTTCTATTAAAGGGGTATCTATCGTAGTGGTTAAAATATTTTTTTGACTCAAATGGGATGTGTAAAGAGGAATATTCATATGTTTTAAGGGAATAAAATGGTATTTACTAAGGTTTTCCAGGATAATAAGCTATCAATTTTTCAAATTCAGATAACATTCAGGACTGAAGGTAAAGAAAGTAAAAGTAGACAACGCTTGACAATGAAAATTACGATAGATACAATGAGAATGTATATTTTTTCTTATATACGATATACTCTTCTCAAGAAGAGAAGTAATATTCGGAGTAAGGTTTAAAACTTACCGAAATAATAATATGACATTTTAATTGTGAAATGAAGAAAGTCCCTTAAAAAAGCGGGACGACGGTCTTTGCTGTATGTTGTAATTTAATGTACATGCCGACAGTCTTTTTTCATTCATAGCAAGGGGAGGTGAAATCATGAGTAGTACAGTTTGGATACTCATCTCCATTTTGCTTGCAACAACAGTCGGTGCAGTTGTTGGCTTTTTTGTTCGAAAGTCTATTGCTGAAGCGAAGATTAATGGTGCGGCTAATGAAGCGAAACGTATTCTAGACGAAGCGAATCGTGAGGCTGAAGCACTTAAGAAAGAAGCGCTTTTAGAAGCAAAGGATGAAATTCATACACTTCGTACAGAAGCTGAATTAGAAATTCGTGACCGTAGAAGCGAATTACAAAAACAAGAAAATCGTTTAATGCAAAAAGAAGAGAACCTTGATCGTAAAGACGAAACGCTCGATAAACGCGAGCAGCAGTTAGAGAAGAAAGAGGATTCTCTTGTAGCGAGACAACAACAGATTGAAGAGTTGGAAAGCAAAGTGGGAGAGTTAGTTCAAAAGCAACAAACAGAATTAGAGCGCATTTCCAATCTGACACGCGAACAAGCGAAAGCAATTATTCTTGGTAAAGTAGAAAATGAAGTTTCTCATGAAATCGCTGTTATGGTAAAAGAAAGTGAAGTTCGCGCGAAAGAAGAAGCGGATAAGAAAGCAAAAGAGATTTTATCTCTTGCAATGCAAAGATGTGCAGCTGATCATGTTGCTGAAACAACCGTTTCGGTTGTAAATCTTCCAAATGACGAAATGAAGGGACGTATTATCGGGCGTGAAGGTCGTAATATTCGTACGTTAGAAACGTTAACGGGTATTGACTTAATTATCGATGATACACCAGAGGCGGTAATCCTTTCTGGATTCGATCCAATTCGTCGTGAAACAGCTCGTATCGCTCTTGATAAACTAGTACAGGACGGACGTATTCACCCAGCGCGTATTGAAGAGATGGTCGAAAAATCAAGACGTGAAGTGGACGAGTATATTCGCGAAGTCGGAGAGCAAACAACGTTTGAAGTGGGTGTTCATGGATTACACCCAGATTTAATTAAAATTTTAGGTCGTTTAAAATACCGTACAAGTTATGGACAAAACGTCTTAAAACACTCTATGGAAGTTGCATATTTAACTGGACTTATGGCAGCAGAGCTTGGCGAGGATGAAAAACTAGCAAGACGTGCTGGTCTATTACATGATATCGGAAAAGCGATTGACCATGAAGTAGAAGGTAGCCACGTTGAAATTGGTGTTGAACTCGCAACGAAATATAAAGAGCATCCTGTAGTTATAAACAGTATCGCATCTCACCATGGTGACACAGAACCAACTTCTATCATTGCAGTTTTAGTTGCAGCAGCAGATGCTTTATCAGCTGCAAGACCGGGAGCTCGTAGTGAAACGCTTGAAAACTACATTCGTCGTCTTGAAAAGTTAGAAGAGATTTCAGAGTCTTATGAAGGCGTTGAAAAATCATTTGCAATTCAAGCAGGACGTGAAGTTCGTATTTTGGTAAAACCAGATACAATCGATGATTTAGAAGCTCATCGTTTAGCTCGTGATATCCGAAAACGTATTGAAAATGAACTGGATTACCCAGGACATATTAAAGTAACTGTTATTCGTGAAACACGTGCAGTGGAATACGCAAAATAAAGTGGTGAAACACCACTTTATTTTTTTGTGTTGGAATTGGATAAAATAAAGACAGTTAGTTATATAGCGTAAAAGTGAAACAAACTTATAATAAACATATTATAAGGAATTTCCTTAATGCTATAGCAATAAAAAATGCAGTACATAGAAAGGGTAAGACATATGAGAATATTATTTGTTGGGGATGTAGTAGGATCTCCTGGTAGAGGTATGATTCAACAATACGTACCGGCATTAAAGAAAAAATATACACCTACAGTAACAATCATTAATGGAGAAAACGCAGCAGGTGGCCGTGGGATTACAGAAAAAATATATCGAAACTTTTTAGAGTGTGGGGCGCAAGCAGTTACACTTGGAAACCATGCTTGGGATAATCGTGAAGTATTTGAATTCATAGATGATGCAAAATATCTTGCAAGACCAGCTAACTTCCCAGAAGGAACTCCAGGAAAAGGACTTATCTTTGTGAACTGTAATGGAACAGAAGTTGCAGTTATTAACTTACAAGGACGTACTTTCCTTCCTCCGATTGATTGTCCATTCCGTAAAGTGGATGAATTAATTAATATTGCGAAAAAACGTACGAATATTATCTTTGTTGATTTCCATGCGGAGACTACAAGTGAAAAACAAGCGCTAGGTTGGTATGTAGATGGACGTGCTACAGCAGTAGTAGGTACGCATACGCATGTTCCTACAGCGGATAACCGTATTTTACCAAGCGGAACGGCATATATTACAGATGTTGGGATGACAGGGCCATATGATGGAATATTAGGTATGGACCGAGAAGCGGTATTGAAGAAGTTTTTAACGAACTTACCGGTACGATTTGAAGTAACAAGTGGTAGAACGCAATTAAGTGCAGTGTTAATTGATGTGGATCCAAATACAGGAAAAGCAAAGAAAATTGAGCGCATTTTAATTAATGACGATCAACCATTTTTTGAGTAAATTTCCGTTAAATTTTAGATAAGTTATTATATTTTAATTTTTTAGAAAAATTACGGAAATTTAGCAGGAATACGCGCCATTCCTCGTGAATATAAGTTAAAGTGAAATAATTGCTAATACTTTTTAAAGAAACGAGGAGGAAACGCGGAATGGAAATATTAAAAGTTAAAGCAACGTCGGTCCCTAATTCTGTAGCTGGTGCACTTGCAGGTGTTATTCGCGAACGCGGAACAGCAGAAATTCAAGCTATTGGTGCAGGTGCATTGAACCAAGCGGTAAAGGCAGTAGCAATCGCAAGAGGATTTGTAGCGCCTAGTGGTTTGGACCTGATTTGTATCCCAGCGTTTACAGATATTATGATTGATGGCGAAGAGCGTACAGCAATAAAATTAATTGTAGAACCTCGTTAAGTTTTAAACAACCTGTTTGCAGTATGCAAACAGGTTGTTTTTATAATGGAGGACTGAAAATGAAAATTTTTGATGCTCATTGTGACGTGCTTCTTCAGTTATGGAGTGCACAAGGGAAAAGGAATTTTAACGATGATTCACAATTACATATTACATTTGAACAGTTAAAGAGAAGAAAAGGAAGTATACAATGTTTTGCTATATATGTACCAGAAACAGTGGCATATGAAAACCGATTTGAAGCAGCATTACAAATGGTAGATATTTTTTATAATGAAATTTTATCCCTACCAGGTGTAAAGTTTATTCAGACAAAAGATGATATTAACATGTTAAAACAGGACGAGGTTGGAGCGATATTAACACTAGAAGGATGCGAAGCAATTGGAAAAGAAGCAATGAAATTACGGTTGTTGTATCGCCTAGGAGTACGTTCTTTTGGACTAACATGGAATTATGCCAATCTCTTAGCTGATGGTGCGCTAGAGACACGTGGGGCGGGTTTAACGAATTTTGGTAAACAGGTTGTACAAGAACTGAATGCGCTACATGTATGGACTGATGTGTCTCATCTAAATGAAAGAAGTTTTTGGGATGTTATAGAGATTGCAAAAAATCCTATTGCTTCCCACTCAAATTGTATGAAACTTTGCGAGCACCCACGTAATTTAAACGATGAACAACTTAAAGCTCTTATAAAGAAAAATGGCATGATCGGTGTCACTTTTGTACCGCAGTTTCTAACAAGTGAAAGGCAAGCAAATATAACTGATATCATAAAACATATCGAATATATTTGCTCGCTAGGTGGAGAAAACAATATAGGGTTTGGTTCAGATTTTGATGGGATTGTAGATACGGTTGTCAATGTATCTGCCTATGGAGATTATGAAAATGTCATGAATGAGCTTTATAAATACTATGCTGCATCTACTGTAGAAAGATTTTTATATGATAATTTTGTTGAACATATGAGTTTTTAAGTTTGCGGTTTAAAATTCAGAAAAATTAAAATTAATTCATTTGATTTTATTGCTTTTTTTAAGACCTAATACTAGAATGAAAAACAAAATAGCTTTATACTAAAGATTCAGGGAAATCAGAAGAGGCATAATTTGCGTCCGTTGTAGTTTATTTGCATAAAAAATGCTAAACTATTACTGTAAAAAAATACACTACAATGAATGCAGCCAAAAGGGGTGTAGGAGATGATTAGTCAACTTTCATGGAAAGTTGGAGGCCAACAAGGTGAAGGAATTGAAAGTACAGGAGAAATCTTCTGTATTGCATTAAACCGATTAGGATATTACCTATACGGTTACCGCCACTTCTCATCACGTATAAAAGGCGGCCATACAAATAATAAAATTCGTGTAAGTACAACAGAAGTACGCGCGATCTCAGATGATTTAGATATTTTAATTGCTTTTGACCAAGAAACAATTGATTTTAACTTCCACGAACTACGTCCAGGTGGAATTGTAGTTGCGGATGCGAAATTTAATCCAACAATACCCGACAATACAGATGTAAATCTATATGTGATACCGTTTACAGATATTGCTTCAGAATTAGGCACATCATTAATGAAAAACATGGTTGCTGTTGGAGCATCAAGTGCAGTATTAGGATTAGACGAAACAGCTTATTTAGATGTTGTTGAAGAAATCTTTGGTCGTAAAGGAGAGCAAGTCGTTCAAAAGAATATGGACGCAATTAAACGCGGCTCTCAATATATGAAAGAATTACTAGGTGAGAAAGTAAACATGATGCAGCTTGAAAAAGCTGATGGTAAAAAACGCATGTTTATGATTGGAAACGATGCAATCGCATTTGGTGCGGTAGCTGGTGGTGCTCGTTTTATGTCAGCATACCCAATCACACCTGCATCAGAAATTATGGAATACTTAATTAAAAAATTACCGAAAGTCGGCGGAACAGTAATCCAAACTGAGGATGAAATTGCAGCTTGTACAATGGCAATCGGCGCAAACTATGCTGGTGTTCGTACATTAACTGCATCTGCTGGTCCTGGTCTGTCATTAATGATGGAAGCAATCGGTTTAGCAGGTATTACAGAAACCCCATTAGTAATTGTTGATACACAACGTGGTGGTCCAAGTACGGGATTACCAACGAAACAAGAACAGTCTGACTTAATGGCGATGATTTACGGTACGCATGGTGAAATTCCAAAAATCGTAATGGCGCCAAGTACAGTTGAAGAAGCTTTCTATGACATTGTAGAAGCATTTAACTTATCTGAAGAATATCAAGTTCCTGTTATTTTCTTAACAGATTTACAGCTTTCGTTAGGAAAACAAACAGTAGAACCACTTAAATTAGATAAAGTGAAAATCCGTCGTGGTAAGCTTGATTTAGAAGCAGAATTACCAGAACGTGAAAATAAAGCATACTTCAAGCGTTATGAAGTAACTGAAGACGGCGTTTCGCCGCGTGTTTTACCTGGTATGAAAAATGGTGTTCACCATGTTACAGGTGTAGAACATGATGAAACTGGAAAGCCATCGGAATCAGCAATAAACCGTAAAGATCAAATGGACAAACGTTTCCGTAAAATGGAGAACTTGAAGTTTAATACCCCTGTTTATAAAAATGTTAAGCATGAAGAAGCAGATGTATTGCTTGTTGGATTTAACTCAACTCGTGGTGCGATCGAAGAGGCAATGACGCGTTTAGAACAAGAGGGTATGAAAGTAAACCATGCTCATGTGCGTTTAATTCACCCGTTCCCAACAGCTGAAATCGATCCACTTGTGAAAAAGGCGAAGCGTGTTGTAGTAGTAGAAAACAATGCAACAGGTCAACTTGCTAACATTATGAAAATGAATCTTGGTAATGGTGAGAAAATTTCTAGTCTTTTAAAATATGATGGAAACCCATTCTTGCCGAAAGAGATTTACAACGAATGCAAAAAAGGGGTTGTATTAAATGGCAACATTTAAGGACTTTCGTAACAGTGTAAAGCCAAACTGGTGCCCAGGTTGCGGAGACTTCTCAGTGCAAGCTGCAATTCAACGTGCAGCAGCTAACGTTGGCTTAAATCCAGATGAACTTGCTGTTATTTCTGGTATCGGCTGTTCAGGCCGTATTTCAGGTTATATTAATTCATATGGTGTGCATAGTATTCATGGTCGTGCCCTTCCAATTGCACAAGGTGTGAAAATGGCAAATCGTGATTTAACAGTTATCGCTTCAGGTGGTGACGGTGATGGATTTGCAATTGGTATGGGACATACAATCCATTCTATTCGTCGTAATATCGACATTACGTACATCGTAATGGATAACCAAATTTACGGGTTAACAAAAGGGCAAACTTCACCACGTAGTGAAGCGGGATTTAAAACGAAAAGCACACCACAAGGTTCAATTGAACCATCACTAAATGTAATGGAAATGGCTTTAACAGCTGGTGCGACATTTGTGGCGCAAAGCTTTTCGAGTGATTTAAAAGAATTAACACAAATTATTGAAGCTGGTATTAACCATAAAGGATTTTCATTAATTAACGTATTTAGCCCATGTGTTACTTACAATAAAGTAAATACTTACGATTGGTTTAAAGAGAACTTAACGAAACTAAGCACAGTAGAGGGATATGATCCATCTAATCGCATGATGGCTATGCAAACGTTAATGGAAAATAACGGTTTAGTAACAGGTTTGATTTATCAAAATACTAAGCAACCATCATATCAAGAACTTGTTAAAGGCTATAGTGAAGAGCCTTTAGTGAAATCTGATTTAAATATGGATCAGAAAATGTTTGATGAGCTTGTTGCTGAATTTATGTAATGTAAGAAGAGGAGGTTGCCGATTTGGCAACCTTTTTTATGTGCAAAAAATATAGGGTAGTTTTATTTACTTAGAAAATTCAGAATGGTAAAATAATATGTAAATCGTTGTATGAAAATGGCAAGTTCATTGCTTATGAAATGTAAGATACTAAAGGGCCTCTGAATTGTTAAAATTGGCGAAACACGTCATACTATGGTAATGTTTATAGGGATAAAGCAATATGCTTTTGGGTAGGACAACAAGAAATGATAAAAAGGGAATGTCTATTTGCGTGGGGAAGACTTCATTCTTATGAATGATTAGATTGATTACTCAAGTTTCAAAGGACAAGTTATCTCCAAGCTATCTAACCATTTTTGAGGTGAGTCTAAGCGCATTAAAATGGACTATAGAGTGTGTATAGTTAAGGGTGAAAGGAGATTACCGATGAACGAGCAACAACGATTAGCAAGTCAACAAGCAAATTCCTCTACGAAAAAAGAAGAGAAAGATTATAGTAAATACTTTGAAAGTGTATATCAACCACCTTCCTTAAAGGATGCGAAAAAGCGCGGGAAAGAAGAAGTTAAAATTGAGCGGGATTTTGGCTTACCTGAAGAGTTTCGCAATTTTGGTACAGGCCGAAAGTTCTATATTCGTACATATGGTTGTCAAATGAATGAGCATGATACGGAAGTAATGGCAGGTATTTTCACAACACTTGGATATGAACCAACTTTTTCAACTGAAGATGCAGATGTAGTTTTATTAAACACTTGTGCCATTCGTGAAAATGCTGAAAATAAAGTGTTTGGTGAACTAGGCCATTTAAAGTCACTAAAACGAAGCAATCCGGACCTTTTAATTGGTGTATGTGGTTGTATGTCTCAAGAAGAATCTGTTGTAAATAAAATTATGCAAAAAAATCAGCATGTAGATATGGTGTTTGGAACGCATAATATTCATAGATTACCGTACATTCTAAAAGATGCGATGTTCTCGAAGGAAACGGTAGTTGAAGTTTGGTCAAAGGAAGGCGACGTAATTGAAAACCTTCCGAAAGTACGTCGTGGTGATATTAAAGCTTGGGTAAATATTATGTATGGCTGTGATAAGTTCTGTACGTATTGTATTGTACCGTATACACGAGGAAAAGAGCGAAGTAGACGTCCAGAAGATATTATCCAAGAGATTCGTCACTTAGCTGCGAATGGTTATAAAGAAATTACATTACTTGGACAGAACGTAAATGCATATGGTAAAGATTTTGAAGATGTAAAATACGGTCTTGGTGATTTAATGGACGAACTTCGTAAAGTTGATATAGCCCGTATTCGTTTTACAACGAGCCATCCACGTGATTTCGATGATCACTTAATTGAAGTACTTGGCAAAGGTGGCAACCTAGTAGAACATATCCATTTACCAGTTCAATCTGGAAGTACAGATATGTTGAAAATTATGGCGCGTAAATATTCGCGTGAGCATTATTTAGAACTTGTAAGAAAAATTAAAGAAGCAATTCCAGATGCAGTATTAACAACAGATATTATCGTTGGTTTCCCAAATGAAACAGATGAGCAATTTGAAGAAACGATGTCGTTATATCGTGAAGTAGGATTTGATACTGCCTTTACATTTATTTATTCTCCTCGCGAAGGTACACCAGCTGCAAAAATGAAAGATAATGTACCGATGGAAGTAAAGAAAGAACGTCTTCAACGCTTAAATACACTAGTAAATACGTTGGCAATTGAAAAGAATAGTCGTTATAAAGGTCAAATTGTAGAAGTGTTAGTTGATGGGGAAAGTAAAAATAATCCGGAAGTACTTGCAGGTTATACTCGTACGAATAAACTTGTAAACTTCGTTGCTTCAAAA
The DNA here is from genome assembly GCF_026540675.1 of Bacillus sp. GC_Bacil_1. Taxonomy (NCBI): domain Bacteria; kingdom Bacillati; phylum Bacillota; class Bacilli; order Caryophanales; family Bacillaceae; genus Bacillus; species Bacillus sp. GC_Bacil_1. The sequence goes on along the minus strand of NZ_JALNUG010000003.1, from coordinate 130,653 downwards.
TCTTTAATTGGTCAGCTTGTGAAAGTAAAAGTAACGGAAGCAAAAACTTGGTCTCTTAACGGGGAATTAGTTGAAGAGCCGATTGAGGTGAAATAATAGATGAAAGTATATTCGAAAGATGACATTGTTGAACAAGCGAAAGAATTAGCAAAAATGATTTCTGAAACAGAAGAGGTTGATTTTTTTAAGAAAGCAGAGGCGCAAATTCATAAAAATGAAAATGTAAAGCGCGCAATCGATGAAATTAAAGCACTGCAAAAACAAGCAGTAAACTTGCAACATTACGGGAAATGGGAAGCTTTAAAAAAGGTAGAAGCTGAAATTGATGCATTGCAAGATAAGTTAGACAGTATTCCAGTTGTACAAGAATTTAAATCTTCACAAACATATGTAAATGACTTATTACAGTTAGTTGCTAGTACAATTTCTAACAACGTAACAGATGAAATATTAATTTCAACTGGTGGCGATGTACTTAAGGGTGAAACTGGCGCAGCGGTAGAAAGTAAAAAAGGAAATTGTGGTTGTTAAAGAGATGTCATATTGACATCTCTTTTTTTTAGTTGATTAAACGTAAGTTCTTCTCAAAAAAAGAATGACACATTCCGCTATTGTCACGCATATGATTAAGTGAATAGTGATTGAGGAGGGTTACGAATGTCCGAATTTAGAGAGATTATTACAAAAGCAGTGGTTGGAAAAGGACGTAAGTATACAAAGTCAACGCATACATGTGAATCGAATAATGAACCAACAAGTATTTTAGGGTGCTGGGTAATTAACCACTCGTACGAAGCAAGAAAGAATGGGAAGCATGTGGAAATTGAAGGTTTCTATGATGTGAACACTTGGTATTCATTTGATGGAAATACAAAGACTGAAGTTGTAACAGAACGCGTGAACTACACGGACGAAGTCAGCATTGGTTATCGTGATAAAAACTTTTCTGGTGACGATTTAGAAATTATTGCTCGTGTTATTCAGCCACCAAATTGTTTAGAAGCGCTTGTATCACCAAACGGTAATAAAATTGTTGTAACTGTAGAACGTGAATTTGTAACAGAAGTAGTTGGAGAAACGAAAATTTGTGTAAGTGTAAATCCTGAAGGCTGCGTAGAATCAGATGATGATTTCCAAATTGCTGATGATGAATTTGAAGAATTAGATCCGAACTTTATCGTTGATGCAGAAGAAGAGTAATAGAAAGCTAGGGAGAAGTTCTTCCTAGCTTTTTACTTTACATAAGTGGCGCTGAATGAACATGATTCTTTATGAAATATGTTATAATGAAGATAGACTCCTGAAATAGGAGATATGGATGTCCGTGAAATGTGACATATATGAAAATTGATTACTATGTAAGAATTATGGAGGAAAAGTATGACGCAATATACCCCTATGATACAGCAATATTTAAAGGTTAAGGCAGACTATCAAGATGCCTTTTTATTTTTCCGATTAGGCGATTTTTATGAAATGTTCTTTGAAGATGCCGTTAAAGCAGCTCATGAGCTTGAGATTACATTAACGAGCCGAGATGGTGGCAGTAGTGATCGTATACCGATGTGCGGTGTACCCCATCATGCAGCTAAAAATTATATTGAACAACTTGTTGAAAAAGGATATAAAGTTGCTGTTTGTGAGCAAGTGGAAGATCCAAAAACAGCTAAAGGTGTAGTGCGCCGTGAAGTAGTACAACTAATTACGCCAGGAACGATGATGGAAGGGCGTACAATTGATGAGAAAGAAAACAACTTCTTAGCCGCATTAACACATTTTGAAGATGGATCATATGCTTTAGCTTGTAATGATTTAACGACTGGACAAAATACAGTAACGTTATTGACTGGTTCAGTAGAAGATATTTTATTGGAAGTGTATGCAACTGGTTCGAAAGAAATTGTTGTAGATTCTTCATTTTCTAAAGATGAATTAAATAAATTAACTGAAACGTTAAAAATGACAATTTCATATGAAGATGCAACGGCAATTCCTGAAGGATTAGAACATCTTGTGAAAAATGTTTCGCAAGCAAAGTTAATTAAAGCAATTGGACGCTTATTTAACTATGTGATAAGAACGCAAAAACGTTCATTAGATCATTTACAACCTGTAGAAATTTATTATACGAATCAATTTATGAAAATTGATGTGCATTCAAAGCGAAATTTAGAGCTGACGGAAACACTTCGAACGAAAGAAAAAACAGGATCATTATTATGGCTATTGGATAAAACAAAAACAGCTATGGGTGGTCGTATGTTAAAACAGTGGATGGAACGTCCACTTATTCAGAAAGAAAAAGTTGAAGAGCGTTTAGAAATGGTTGAAACATTTGTAAATGATTACTTCTTACGTGAAGATTTAAAAGAAAAATTAAAAGAAGTATATGATTTAGAACGTTTAGCAGGAAAAGTTGCATTTGGTAATGTCAATGCAAGGGACTTATTACAGTTAAGACGATCTTTACTTCAAGTGCCAGCTATTTTAGAAGCGATTAGTTTGTTAGATAATGCTTATGCAGCAAGGTTAATTCAAGGAGCGGATCCATGTGAGAGCTTAACTGAATTACTAGGAAGAAGTATTCAAGAAAACCCACCGCTTTCTATTAAAGATGGAGATATTATTAAAGACGGTTATAATGACAAGCTTGATCAATATCGTTACGTTAGTAAAAACGGAAAAACGTGGATCGCTGAGCTTGAAAAACGAGAGCGTGATATTACAGGAGTTAAATCGTTAAAAATCGGGTACAACCGTATTTTCGGCTACTACATTGAAGTGACGAAGGCGAATCTTGCAGCACTTCCAGAAGGCCGCTACGAACGAAAACAAACGCTTGCTAATGCTGAACGTTTCATTACAGATGAACTGAAAGAAAAAGAAACGTTAATTTTAGAAGCAGAAGAAAAAATTGTACAACTAGAATACGATTTATTTACAGCGCTTCGTGAAGAAGTAAAAGTATTTATTCCGAAATTACAACATTTAGCGAAAGTAATTAGTGAATTAGACGTACTGCAAAGTTTTGCGACAGTTAGTGAAGAAGAACAGTTTGTAAAACCTGTACTAACAACGAAGCGTGAAATCTTTATTAAAGATGGTCGTCATCCTGTCGTTGAAAAAGTATTGAACGGGAAATTGTATGTACCGAATGATTGTATTATGCCAGAAGAGATGGATGTCTTTTTAATTACAGGACCGAACATGTCTGGTAAAAGTACGTATATGAGACAGTTAGCACTTGTAACGGTTATGTCACAAATTGGTTGTTTCGTACCAGCAACAGAAGCAGTATTACCTGTATTTGACCAAATCTTTACGAGAATTGGTGCAGCAGATGATTTAATTTCAGGTCAAAGTACATTTATGGTCGAAATGTTAGAAGCGAAAAATGCAATTGCAAATGCATCAGAAAGAAGTTTAATTTTATTCGATGAAATTGGACGCGGTACATCTACGTATGATGGCATGGCACTTGCACAAGCAATCATTGAACATATTCATGACCAAATTGGTGCAAAAACGTTATTCTCTACGCATTATCACGAATTGACTGTGTTAGAAGAGAGTTTAAATCAACTGAAAAATGTACACGTTTCAGCAATTGAAGAGAATGGAAAAGTAGTATTCCTTCATAAAATTCAAGATGGAGCAGCTGATAAAAGTTACGGAATTCACGTTGCGCAACTTGCCGAGCTTCCAGATAGCTTAATTGCCCGCGCGAAAGAAGTGTTAGCACAACTAGAAGGACAGGAAGAAATTATTATTCCAAAGCGTGTAGAAGTAAAGGTACAAGAAGTTGTTCCAGAACCTGTAGTTGTAAAAGAAGAACCGGCAGAAATAGAAGAAAAGAAAGAAGAGACTGAAGAAGAGTCACAACTATCTTTCTTTGGAGGAGACCAATCTTCAAAAAAACAAGACAAGCCTGTGCTTGATCAAAAAGAAAGCGCAGTACTTGCGCAAATTAAAAAAATCGATTTACTTGATATGACACCTTTAGAAGCGATGAACGAATTGTATCGCTTACAGAAGAAGTTAAAGAAAGGATGAGTAAGTAGATGGGGAAAATTCGCAAACTCGATGACCAACTCTCTAATTTAATTGCGGCAGGGGAAGTAGTAGAGCGCCCTGCCTCAGTCGTAAAAGAACTTGTGGAAAATTCTATCGATGCGAATAGTACATCTATTGAAATCCACTTAGAAGAAGCTGGGTTATCGAAAATTCGTATCATTGATAACGGTGATGGTATTGCAGAAGAAGATTGTATCGTCGCTTTTGAACGCCATGCGACGAGTAAAATTAAAGATGAAAATGATCTGTTTCGTATAAGAACACTCGGTTTCCGCGGTGAGGCATTGCCGAGTATTGCCTCTGTTAGTGAATTAGAATTAATTACTAGCACAGGTGATGCGCCTGGTACACACCTCATCATTAAAGGTGGAGACATTATAAAGCAAGAGAAAACTGCGAGCCGAAAAGGAACAGATATTACAGTACAAAACTTATTCTTTAATACACCAGCGCGTCTTAAATATATGAAAACCATTCATACGGAGCTCGGGAATATTACAGATATCGTGTATCGTATTGCAATGTCACATCCAGAAGTATCGTTAAAACTGTTTCATAATGAAAAGAAATTGCTTCATACATCAGGTAACGGTGATGTAAGACAAGTACTTGCATCGATTTACAGTATTCAAGTTGCGAAGAAGCTTGTTCCAATTGAAGCGGAATCTTTAGACTTTACAATTAAAGGCTATGTAACATTACCAGAAGTAACGAGAGCATCTCGTAATTATATGTCAACGATCGTAAATGGTCGTTACGTTCGAAACTTTGTACTAATGAAAGCAATTCAGCAAGGATACCATACATTACTGCCAGTCGGCCGATATCCAATTGGCTTCTTATCGATTGAAATGGATCCAATGCTAGTTGACGTTAACGTACATCCAGCGAAATTAGAGGTTCGTTTTAGTAAAGAACAAGAATTGCTAAAGCTTATCGAAGAAACATTGCAAGCTGCATTTAAAAAAATACAGCTCATTCCAGATGCAGGCGTAACAACGAAGAAAAAAGAAAAAGACGAAAGTGTGCAAGAACAGTTCCAGTTTGAGCATGCGAAGCCGAAAGAACCATCCATGCCGGACATCGTTTTACCAACTGGCATGGATGAAAAACAAGAAGAACCGCTGCCTGTGAAACAGCCAGCACAACTGTGGCAACCGCCGAAACAAGAATGGCAACCACCACAGTCGCTCATAAGAGAAGAACAAAGTTGGCAGCCATCTACTAGACCGATAATTGAAGAACCAATTCGAGAAGAGAAATCGTGGGACAGTAATGAAGAGGACTTTGAACTAGAGGAATTAGAAGAAGAAGTTCGGGAAATAAAAGAGATTGAAATGAATGGGAATGACTTACCACCGCTTTATCCAATTGGACAAATGCACGGAACATATATTTTCGCTCAAAATGATAAAGGCTTATATATGATTGACCAGCATGCCGCGCAGGAACGTATTAATTATGAATACTTCCGTGATAAAGTAGGAAGAGTAGCGCAAGAAGTACAAGAGTTACTTGTACCGTACCGTATTGATCTATCTCTTACTGAATTTTTACGTGTCGAAGAACAGTTAGAAGAACTAAAAAAAGTCGGGCTATTTTTAGAACAATTCGGCCATCAATCCTTTATCGTCCGCTCACATCCAACGTGGTTCCCGAAAGGACAAGAAACAGAAATTATCGATGAAATGATGGAGCAAGTCGTTAAACTAAAAAAAGTTGATATTAAAAAGTTACGTGAAGAAGCAGCCATCATGATGAGCTGTAAAGCATCCATTAAAGCGAATCAATATTTAACGAACGATCAAATATTTGCTTTACTGGAAGAACTACGTACAACAACAAACCCGTACACATGCCCGCACGGAAGACCAATTCTTGTGCATCATTCTACTTATGAGTTGGAGAAGATGTTTAAGAGGGTTATGTAGGGTGAATAAAATTACATTTCAAAAGGGAGCAACATTTACTGTTGCTCCCTTTTAATATGTAGATTTAATTGTTAAACGAAAATAAGGTGGAGTAATTTTGCAGTTTATTTCTTGGTTGCGTTAGCTTAAATTTATCTATGTATAAAAAAGCGCTGTATACAGCACTTTTTAAAAGGTGCATGAATTGTATAATAAAGGTTTCTACATTACTAACCAAATAACTATGCATGGCCAAATGTTGCTTCTTATTTGGCTAATTGTTATAAGGATCTATACAATTATTTATTTTTATTATTATTGATTTTTTCAGTGTATAGAACTTGCTCTTTATAGTGCTTCTTAATTGGAAAGTTATGTGTACCTGTCCCGTTCTTGAATTTTTTATCAATGGGGTTCTTTAGAGGAACTGTTGTAGTTTCAGTAAATTCATATGGGTAATTTATTTTAGATTTATCTTCAAACATGAAAATGCCTCCTTTTAGGATCTCCTAAATTCTTTACTATAACATGATATGCATATAGATTTTTTTTGGACTAGTTATTTATATAGGTTAATGGAATTTAATTACATAACCACTGAAACATTTTAAAGGAAAACAATTTGAGAAGAAATGGTAAGGATAGCTGTTAGCTCCTATTGTTGTTTTTTTGTTTGACAGCACAGTGAATTATGCATATAAATTCAATATAGATTGTTTTTATAATATGGTTTATATGGGGTTTTCCTGATAATATAATGTGGGATATTATAGTGTTATTAGGTTATTAGGAACATTTAATGCTGTTTCATAACTGAAAGGAAATTGAAAAAAAACTGAAACTTTTCTCATAAAAATTCAATCTAACTTGAAAAATGAAAGGAAAATGAAATTTTCCAAAAGATATTCTTTGTTAAGATAAAAAGCATACATACAAAAAGTATTGACATATCTTAAAAATGTATTTTCAAGATATAGTGGGGGAAAAGATGAGATTAGAAAAACAATTAATAAAAAAGGTGTATTATGAAACATTCCTAATGGAAAATGAAACAAAACCAACTCTTGACGTACTTGGACAAGCTTATGTAAACGAAGAAAAAAATCAGATTTCTGATGGGTCTTATATTCGTTTTGCACAAGGTGAATTTTATTATCGTCATCAAGATTTTGAAGCAGCTATTTTTAAATGGGAGAAGGTTAGTAATGAATTAGCACCATGGGCACAAAAAAATATTGCGGATGCTTATTTCGAACTTAATCAATTATCATTTGCTGAAAATATTTATACTTCCGTTACTACTGATAATAAAATATTGATGACCGAAATTAGATTACAATTACTTTCTCTTTACATTGAGCAAAATAATTTTGACTCAGCTTTCGGTGTTATTAAAGAAGCAGTTTCTTTAAATCCTGATTATCCGAATGTCACAAAAATTGCCCGTTCCTTTTATGAGGAACAGCAAGATTTTGATAGTGCAGTAGAGCTTGCTGTGAATGAGTTAATTCGAATAGAATCGTATCCGTGGTTTGAGGTGTTAAAAGGATATATCGATAAAGGGTTTACTAAACATATTTCACCAGACTATTTTTATGATGCATTAGCTACATTAAATAATGTAGATCAAGTACAATTTACACAAATGGTTTCATCACTTTGGAACAGTTATAAAGATGAACAAAATTATTTATTATGGCTTAATACAATAAATGAATTTTTCTTACATATTGAAATACATTCGTCCGATATATGGAACAAAGTTTCTGCTCTTTACGAAGAAACGTACTTTGCATTAATTCAAGGTCAATATACGCTTAGACAATTAAACGATATCATACCAAATCTGTTAGCAAATTGGTTAAAGGTAGTCAATCCATCTTATGCTGTATTTCCATCTGCAGCTGTATTGGCATGGGATGAGATTTTCCCTTCCAAAATAGATTCAGCAAATATAGAACATGCGGAAAATTTACTGTCACATTCTATTAATCATGTAAATGGCTTAGAGTACAGCTTACATCTTTTTGAATCTATTACACAATGGGCACAAAAGCACAATATAGAAATAGGTCACCGATTTAAATGGCTAGTTGACGAGCTCGCAGATTTAAGAACAAATCGTATTTTAGTAACGGGAACTTCAGGAAACGGAAAAACTACATTTATTAACTCTATATTAGGAGAAAATATATTAGAAAAATCAATTTCAAATGTAGTAGTTTTAAAAAATGATGCTCATATAGAAATAAACGCCATAACAGACTCAGCAATTACAACAACGGAAGATGTCTCTGATTACCATAATATGATGTCTCAGCACCATCAAACATATAGAGATAGAGCGTGTGTTGAATTTAAATTACCATGCAGATTTTTAAATGAAAATAAACTTACATTTGTAGTGACACCTGGCTTTAATAGGAATAACGACACTAGAGATGAGATATTCGAATATTTAAATTCTGTAGACGAATTACTATTCGTATTGAATGCGGATTCACCTTTTACTGATAAAGAACGTGACATTCTATTAAGTATTCAAGAACATACGCCAAATTTACAAATTCATTTCTTATTAAATAAAATCGATAACATTTACAGTGAAGCAGAAGTAAAAAGGGTATTACATGATACGGCAGCGAGAATAAACACATATTTCCCACATGCGAGAATTTTCCCTTATTCTTCGTTATATACAAGTAGTCAACAATTAAATGATTTAACTGAGTTTATTCATTTTAACTTTAATCATAAACATATCGATGCAGAACGTACTGAAAAGTTATTATATTTCATTCGAAAAACAATTACATATCTTTTGGATAAACGTGTTGAGAAAGAAAACAATCTAGTGGATGCTATTAATTGGAATGAAGATATGCTAGTGAAACTAAACGGTAGCATTAATAACCTTACTGCATTTGAGAGGGAAAAAATTCATTTCATTACACAATCATATCGTTCAATGAAGACTGAAATTACGAATGATCTTACTGAAAATATCCCGAAGATATTAAAGAGTTGTTCTAATATAATTAGTGAAGAAAGTGATTTCGGGCACATGGATACGGAACTAAATAAAGCAATGAATGAAAGAGTGCATAAATATTTAGAACAAACTGTACTACCTAATCTTGCTCTTTCTATGCAAAATTGGATTGCAACTTCTAATAATGAGCTTCTCCAAAGCCAAACGTATTTAGAAGAACTTAGTGAAGGGCTTAATTCACTATTTGGAGAAAATAGAATACAGTTAGAATGTGACTTTAAAGTGCTTGATGACTGGCGCAGAGATACTGACAGGATGACGACTAGAATACAAATGGATGAAGTAAATATTTTACGTCGATTTACGCCAGCACAATTTTTACTGAAAAGTGCCGGTAAATTATTTGGAGTTCTTCCTAAAAATAAATCTATGCTATATAACAAATACAAACAGTATGTAGAAAATGAAGATTATACTGAGGTAACGGCTTCTATTATGAAGAAATTTTTCTTGCAATTTGAGCTGTTTGAAAACACACAAGAGCGAGATATTAATATATTCTTTAGGAATCCATTTAACTCCTTAAAGCAAGCTGTAGAAAACACGCATTTAGAAATACAAGAAAAACAAGAGATATTACATAAGATGAAATCAAATCCTGAAATCTATCATGATTCTATCATGCTCTTTGAATTGAGATTGCGTCAATGTGAAGTAATTTTAAATATAGGTAATGATAATACCTATACGGATGTAGCTTTAGAAACAAGCGTAGAATAAAAGTAAAAGGGAGCAACTGTAATAAGTTGCTCCTTTTTCATATATAGATTATTTTTCTGTTTCTTTAATTTTAGTTTGTACTTCGCCAGTTTTAATTTTATTGCTTTCTGAGAAGCGTAATAAATCGCCTTCAATAATTTTGTCAGACATTCGTAATTCATTTTGTGCACGTTTAATGAGGGCTTGAGCTTCTTTTTTTGGTAAATCTACAATTTCACCTGTTATACGGTCGTAGAAAGTGTTGTTTTTGTATGCATACTTATCTGTAATGAAGCTACCATCACGTAAAACAACAAAGCCAGTATATTCATCTGAAAACATATCATGGCCAAAACGAATATCATTCGTAGAATCAACACCTAATAAATTTAGAATAGTAGGTTTCATATCGATTTGTCCAGTAGGCTTTGAAATAGTTTGACCTTCTGTTTGTCCAGGAATATGAATATATAAAGGTGTACGTTGTAAATTTAAAGTATCAAATTCTGTTATTTGATCTTTTTCTAAAAACTGTGCCATTGCACGATTATGTTTTTCGGAAATACCATAATGATCACCGTATAACACAATAATAGAATCATCGTAAAGCCCCTCGGCCTTTAGACGTTCAATAAATTTTTTAATTGATTCGTCTAAGTAACGTGCTGTTACGATGTAACGATCAAATACGCCATTACCAGAGTTGTATGGTTCAATGAATTTTGTATCTTCATCATACGTAAATGGATAATGGTTTGTTAAAGTAAGGAAACGAGCATAGAATGGTTGATTAACAGTTTTTAATATATCTACTGATTGATCAAAGTATTCGATATCTTTTAATCCCCAATTTAAATTTGTTTCTGGTGTAATTTTGTAATCAAGCTCATTATAGTAACGATCATAACCAAGAGCAGAGTACATAATATTACGATTCCAAAATGTTGCGTTATTCGCATGGAATACAGAAGTGAAATAACCTTGCTGACGTAAAATTTCTGGAGTTGCAGTATAATCATTGTTACCGTGTGTGAAGAATACAGCCCCTCGATTTAATGGATACAACGACGTATCGATTAGAAATTCAGAATCGGATGTTTTCCCTTGACCAGTTTGATGGAAAAAGTTATCAAAGTAATAACTTTCATTTATGAATTCATTTAGGAATGGTGTAACTTCTTGCCCATTGACTGATGCGCCTATTAAGAAGGTTTGCAAGGATTCAAGAGTGACGACAATTACATTTTTTCCTTTCGCTGCACCAAACATATTAGGGTTTGGCTCGCTTTGGTTTGCTTTTACGTAGTTTTCAGTTTCTTGTAATTTACTACTATCAGCAAGCGCTTTTTGTGAACCGGCTTTTACTTGCAGTGTTAAGTCATATACTTGGTGAGTATATAGGCCTAAATTTTTGACAAGCATTACTCGGTCGAATGATCTCGTTAATAATTCAGGGCGCTCTTTTTCTGCAAGATGTAGATTCGCAAAGAATACACCAATTGTTAAAAGAAAGTATAACAAGCGTGTAGAATGAGTTACACGTTCGGTTTTAAAGACCAATGATTTCTTTTTTAATAAAATAAAGAAGAAAACAATGTCTACGAATGCGAGTATAATTTTGTAGTTTAATATTTCTATAATACTGCCGCCTAATTGTCCAAAGTTTGAGGTTTGTCCAAGTACTGGTAATGTAACGAAATCACTATAAAAATCATAGAACATTACATTTCCAACGAGTACGATTGTTAATAAGAAATTAATACATAGCGCTATATAATTTCGCTTTTCACCAGTTGAAAATAATGCTAATCCAACAAATGCTAATGATGCGGCTAGAGGACTAATAAACAAAATAAGCTCTTGCGTTGAAGACTCGATTTTTAAATCAAAACTGAATCGCGTAATAAGATATGTTTTTAACCATACTGCTAAAGCCATTATTATAACAAAGCTTATATTTTGCATTTGTAAATTTATTTTATTCTTCATTTTTACACCTTCTTTATACAATTTATTTAACTGAAGTTATATATTATGTTTTTATAACTATTAGAGTGTAATGAACCATTTAGACTCTGTTTTCTAAAGGGAATAATTTGAAGTATTCATATACATACAATGGGGATTTTTAAAGCGTAGTAGCATAAATATAACTCTTTTTGAGAAACGGACAGAACAAGTCATAGTTGTAGTGAAATTGACTTATAGACATCCTACCATATTAAACACTATGATGATGTTACAAAATATCGAACAAATGAAAGTGAAAATGGATAGAGACTTTTAAAACTGTTGACATTCAATTTATTAGAATTGAATACCAACAGTTTTAAATATGTAGTTATATTACATATGTATCTTGTAAAATTCCGATTTTTTGTCGGTTAATCATTAGCCGGGAAGGATAGGAGGGCTTATTAATATATTTTTACTATATAAGTAAAGTGTTTTGAAATTAGGAATATTTGACTAGAATCTTAATGATAGAAATTAAATGTCAGATAAGTACTTTCCAACATACAGACCACTTGCAGCTGCTTGAGATAATGAGTGCGTAACGCCTGAACAATCTCCAATTAAAAATAGCCCATGTATACTAGTTTCAAAATGATTATTAATTTTTATCGTAGGAGCATAGAACTTTCCATCAATTCCATATAGTAAAGTATGTTGATCAATAGGTTCTTGTATAAATTGTTCTAAACGTAATAAAAATTCTTTGAGCCCTTCAATATATAATTGAGGAATTTCTTGATTCAAATCTCCATAATCCCCCTGTAGTGTAGGCTGTATACGGCTATGTTCCATGCTGTTTTCCGCTGTAGGTTGTTTCTTTAGTAAGTCCTCTAAGCGCTGTATAACAACCCGATCTCGTCCTTGGTTAATGCCTTTAATAATTGAACTTGCGTATACATTTGCTTCTTTGAGAGTTGGAAAATAGCGAGGAATAAATAAAGTGAAATTTAAATTAGAAGTGCCAGTTCCTTGCTCTCGAAAATTTTGACCGTCAGGCATAACTAAACCTTCTTCGTACTTTCGAATGATGCGTCCTTTTGGATTCATACAGTAAGTAGTTGCTGTGAAATGCTCACCTTGATAAGAAAGTTTTGTTTCAAAAGTATCTTTTAATATAGAACGTAATTGATGTTCTTTCATTTCTACTCTAATTCCTAAATCTACACGTGTTTGCTCCTGAGAAATATTTAGGGAACTGCACATTTCTTTTAACCAATCGGCCCCAGAGCGCCCAGTTGCAAATACTAGTTGCTTAGTTTGAACTGTTCCTTGATTTGTATCTATTGTAAAATGATCTTCCTGTTTCAGAATATGTTGTACATCTATATGAAATTGGATCTTTATTTTCGTCAGTAAAAATTCATAGAGCTGCTGAAAAATGTTACTGGAAAGTGTAGTACCAAGATGTCTTACTTCTGTTGTTAGCATTTGTAAACCACACGCTTCAGCTCTCTTAGTGAGACTTGAATTTTCAGTAGAATATTTTGAAACCGAACTTCCACCAAACTGACATAGAATTTCATCTACTTCAGCCATGAGTTGTATAAAACCCTCTTTACCGACTTTTTTCTCAAGTTCTCCGCCAAATCCGTTTGTATAATTAAATTTCCCTTCAGATTTGCCTAAACCACCAAACCCGAAATATTTATCACATGTAGTACAATTACACACTTTTCCTTCGTCTAAAGGACAATGGCGATCTTCTAGCGCTTTACCTTTATCAAGAATTAAAACTTTTTTGTTACTTTTAGCTAGTGAATAAGCCATAAAAATGCTACTTACTCCAGCGCCGATAATCGTAATATCATACATATTCTTCCACCTGCTAACGAATAGTTTGTTTTTTATTTTTCTAGTGTATAACAATTTTATGAAGTTAAGAAATAGCTTTTATTAATAAAGTGGGAGTTTTTGAACTTGATGCTTTATTAATTTCTACGAGTGGTGGAGTAAATACAAAAATTTTTATTTGAAAGAAGAAACAGTTAAAAAAATAACTATGTCATATGATTAATAACATCTTACATAGAAAAAAACAGACCTTTTAAGTGAAGAGGTCTGTTAATGATTTTAAATCTTATTTAGCAAACACATGATTACCAATTACTGCTACTGTTTGACGTGTCGTAATCCACTTGTCCGTTGATGTTTTTGGATTGTAGAAATAAATCCAGTCTGAATCTACTCCATTTGTGGAGATAGCCTCTTCTACAGCCATTTTTGCTTCTGCACTTGCAGGTTGATTAATTCTTCCATCTGTAATAGGAGTAAATGCATATCCGTATTTAATAGGTTCATAAATAACGCCTGTTATTGTATTTGGAAAACCTTTTGCATTTACACGATTTAGTATAACTTTGGCTACTGCTACTTTTCCTTTATAGGATTCGCCACCTGCTTCAGCGGTAACTAAGCGTGCCATTAAGTCTTTTTCTTTTTGTGAAATACTTGAGTTGATTTTTAAATGTTGTCCTGTATAAAGCTTGTTTCCGACTGTATTGTTCATTTGTTTTATAGATTGGACAGTGACATTGTAACGCTTTGCTATCGTTTCTAATGAATCTCCCGGTTGTACTTGATAAATAATTTGTTCAGAAATGTTCGCAGGCTTGGCATTTTGAGGAACAGTGATTTCATTTGATTTCACGGACCCTGGAATATGTAACTGTTCGCCAATAAAGGTTTTATCGTTTCCTTTATTATTAGCCTGTTTAATGGATTGTATTGAAACTCCGTATTGTTTACTAATGCCCCAAAGTGTATCGTTCTTTTTTACTGTATGAATGGTAGAAGCTTCAGCTGTACTTTGACTACATACGAATGTAATTGCGGCCGCAGATAAAGGAATTATATGTTTTATTTTTAGTAATTTCATTGTAAATCCTCCTAAGAAAAAATTAAGGTGAAACGATTAAGTAATGTAGTTTGGAATGTGTATATGCGTAATATATTAATGTAAGTATATTAGCACATATAAAATAAATAATCACTATAAGTTTCATATTCGTTTAGTGTAGAGTCAGAATATGAAATATTGCATATGAAAATACATTGAAGTTCATATTTCTGATTACTATAATCTATTTAGTAGAAAGGGAATACGTTATAGAATTAATCATTATAGATTAATATAATGATTAATAATTATTAATAGGAGGATTGATGTAATGAAAATATTTCAAAAAATGTGTGCGTCAACTGTAATCATTACAACACTTTTAGGAACAGGAGGCACTATCAATAGTGTATATGCTGATTCTATAGAACAGCAGAGTAAATTAGGGATAGAACAAGAAACAGATAAGCAAATCATTGTAAAATTTAAAGCGGATTTGGATTTGCCATATGAAGATGGTATTGAAAAACGAATACAATCTCAAACGAATGATAAAGTAATAAAAGATCTTTTGACAGAATATCCAGATGTAACATTTACTCGTTTATTCACATCTGTAAGCCCGGAACAAATACAAAACCTTGAAGTGAAAGCACCTAATCATGTATCTACAAGTTTATTAAACTACTATATTCTTCAAAATCAAAATAGTGGGTATGAAGAAATAGTAGATAAGTTAAAGGCATCTTCTTTAATAGAAGATGCGTATATGAAGAAACAAGAGAAAATAATGCCACCTGAAGTGCAATCATCAAGTGTAGCTCTTAATCCTAATAACAATCCTAGATTTAAAAAACAAGGTTATCTTGAAGCAGCCCCATACGGTATTAATGCGCCTTTCGCCTGGGGAATTCAAGGCGGTAATGGAAATGGTATTACTTTTGTTGATATGGAATACGG
Organism: Bacillus sp. GC_Bacil_1; assembly: GCF_026540675.1. Classification (NCBI taxonomy): domain Bacteria; kingdom Bacillati; phylum Bacillota; class Bacilli; order Caryophanales; family Bacillaceae; genus Bacillus; species Bacillus sp. GC_Bacil_1. Next base: position 115,106 of record NZ_JALNUG010000003.1, on the reverse strand, counting down.
ATGGCTATTAAATCATGAGGATTTATTACATCAAAATATTGAATTAATGTCTGGAAGAAATATAAATCAGCATGTCGGTCATGGGACGTCTGTACTAGGAATTGTATCCTCTGAGGACAATGAAGTCGGGAATATTGGGATTGCGCCAAAAGCGAAAGCAAAGGTTATCTCTCAAATAAGAGATAACGGACAGTATAATACGGCTGATGCAATATTAAGCGCTGTAAATGAGTTAGAAGCTGGGGATGTTTTATTATTAGAGGCGCAAGCATCCTTTGATGGATATGGTGATAAATATTTACCTGTTGAAGTACAACCAGATATTTTTGATGCAATTCGTGCTGGTACAGATAAGGGAATTGTAATTATAGAGGCTGGAGCAAATGGGTGGAATGATTTAGATCAGTTCAAAGATAGAAAAGGTAAGCAAGTCTTAAATCGTAATAGTAAAGATTTTAAAGATTCGGGTGCAATTATGGTAGGAGCTGGCTCTTCATCTTTCCCTCATGAACGTATGTGGTTTTCGAATTATGGAAGCCGTATTGATGTGTACGGATGGGGAGAAAATGTAGATACAACTACAGCTGAGCAAAGTAGAAGTGCTGTAAATCTTTATACTTCAAGCTTTAGCGGAACATCTAGTGCCTCGCCAATTATTGCTGGGGCAGCCACTTTAGTACAAAGCATTGCTAAAGAAAATTTAGGACAACCATATAGACCAAGTGAACTAAGAGCAATATTAAGCAACCAGAGCACAGGAACAAAATCTAAAGATCCATATGCAGATAAAATTGGTGTTTTACCAGATTTGAAGTCTATACTAGTAAACTTAGGTTATGAACAAAGAAAACCAAACGGTGGGAATGAGTTACAAGTAACAGAAAATGAACCAAACAATGAGCCTAGACAGGCAAATAAAGTTAACTTTCATACACCGGTGAAAGGAACGCTACATAATAGTGATAGAGTAGATGTATTTACTTTCCAAATTGACTCACCGGAAAATATTAATATTTCTCTACTAAATGAACAAAATATCGGAATGACATGGGTACTTCATCATGAATCAGATTTAAATAACTATGTAGCATATGGTGAAAATGAAGGAAATGTAGTTAAAGGAACTTATAATGCAAAGCCAGGGAAATATTATTTATACGTCTATAAATATGAGAATAAAGATGGTTCATATGTATTGAACATAAAATAAGCAAAAGGAACTTCAGATGAAGTTCCTTTAAATTTTTCTAATTTAGTATATGTGAATGATTTTTTAACTTTACTTCTATGCAATATTTCATATTGATGAAATGTTATTTATTTTTTATGAACTAGCTTATATTATATTCAATAAGTTTGATGTAAAAACAGAAAAAGTGAGGGATAATAATGAGCAATAAGAAGTTAATTTTGAAATTATTCATATGTAGTACAATATTTATCACATTTGTATTTGCTTTACATGATAAGAGAGTAGTTGCAGCTAGCTCTGTTAATGAGCTTGAAAATTGGTCAAAATGGATGCAACCTATACCTGATAATATCCCGTTAGCACGAATTTCAATTCCAGGAACACACGATAGTGGGACGTTCAAGTTGCAAAATCCGATTAAGCAAGTGTGGGGAATGACGCAAGAATATGATTTTCGCTATCAAATGGACCATGGAGCTCGCATTTTTGATATAAGAGGACGTTTAACAGATGATAATACGATAGTTCTTCATCATGGGCCATTATATCTTTACGTAACACTGCATGAATTCATAAATGAAGCGAAACAATTTTTAAAAGATAACCCGAGTGAAACAATTATTATGTCTTTAAAAAAAGAGTATGAGGATATGAAAGGGGCAGAAGGTTCATTTAGTAGTACGTTTGAAAAAAATTATTTTGTTGATCCTATCTTTTTAAAAACAGAAGGAAATATAAAACTTGGAGATGCTCGTGGGAAAATTGTACTACTAAAAAGATATAGTGGTAGTAATGAATCTGGAGGATATAATAATTTTTATTGGCCAGATAATGAGACGTTTACCACAACTGTAAACCAAAATGTAAATGTAACAGTACAAGATAAATATAAAGTGAATTATGATGAGAAAGTAAAATCTATTAAAGATACGATGGATGAAACGATGAACAATAGCGAGGATTTAAATCATCTATATATTAATTTTACAAGCTTGTCTTCTGGTGGTACAGCATGGAATAGTCCGTATTACTATGCCTCTTATATAAATCCTGAAATTGCAAACTATATAAAACAAAAGAATCCTTTGAGAGTGGGCTGGGTAATTCAAGACTACATAAATGAAAAGTGGTCACCATTATTGTATCAAGAAGTTATAAGAGCGAATAAGTCATTAATAAAAGAATAAAGATGATGAGAGTAAGAAGCGATAAAATATATCGCTTCTTTTTCTTTTCCAATAACCAACAATAGAAATTGTACTTTTATAATAGAAAAAAATAAAAACATAAGATATAATCATACATATAAAATTTGTACCTATAAATTTTATATGTATGATTGAATTTGATTTGTTGTAATGAAATGGAGGTATATACTATGAAGTTTCCACATGATTTTTTATTCGGAGCTGCTTCAGCTTCTTATCAAGTAGAAGGTGCATGGAATGAAGATGGAAAAGGTGTTACGAATTGGGACGAGTTTTCAAAAATTCCTGGCAAAACATACAATGGAACAAATGGTGATGTAGCTGTTGATCATTATCATCGATATAAGGAAGATGTTCGCTTAATGGCTGAGATGGGATTAGAATCGTATCGTTTTTCTATTTCTTGGGCGAGAATATTGTCGACTGGAGATGGAAAGGTAAATGAAAAAGGGATTGAATTTTATAACAACTTAATTGATGAATGTTTAAAATACGGGATTGTGCCGTTTGTCACTTTATATCATTGGGATTTACCATTACCGTTAGAAAAAGATGGTGGATGGACGAATAAAAGAACAGCAGAGGCTTTCGTAAAATATGCAGAAACTTGTTTTAAGGCATTTGGTGACAGAGTTAAGCATTGGATTACTTTTAATGAGACAGTAATGTTTTGTGGATTAGGTTATTTAAAAGGTGCACATCCACCAGGAATCCAAAATGATGTTCCAAAGTATTTTCAAGCGACTCATTATGTATTTTATGCACATGCGAAAACAGTTGCGGTGTACAAGCAGCTGAAACAATATGGTGAGATTGGGATTACACATGTTTTCTTACCTGCTTATAGTGTGGATGATCAAAAAGAAAATATACAAGCAGCAAATCATGCGAATGAATATGAAACGTATTGGTATTATGATCCAATTTTAAAGGGCGAGTATCCGTCTTATGTTGTACAACAATTAAAGGAAAAAGGATGGACTCCTAATTGGACGGTTGAAGAATTAGAAATCATTAAACAAAATGCAGAAGAAAATGATTTTATTGGCTTGAATTATTATCAACCAATACGAGTAGAAAGATACGATATGGATATAAAGAGTGAGGAACATTCTCGAGAAAACTCAACGCTTGCTCCAGGTAACCCTTCTTTTGATGGTTTTTATCGAACAGTTAAAATGGATGATAAAACATATACAAAATGGGGATGGGAAATATCTCCCGAAGGTTTCTTAGAGGGATTGCATATGTTGAAAGCGCGTTACGGTGACATAAAGATGTATGTAACGGAAAATGGACTTGGTGATGAAGATCCAATCATTGACGGAGAAATTGTAGATGTTCCGAGAATTAAATTTATTGAAGCGCATTTAAAAGTAATGAAGCGTGCAATTGAAGAGGGAATTAACTTAAAAGGTTATTATGCATGGTCAGTGATTGATCTTTTAAGTTGGTTAAATGGATATAAAAAGCAATATGGCTTTATTTTTGTCGATCATAATGATAACTTAAAACGTAAGAAGAAACTTTCGTTTCATTGGTATAAATGTGTGATCGAAACGAGAGGGGAAGAGTTATAACAGATAAAAGAGTATTTTAGGAGAAAGTGTATGAGTGCAAAGTATAAACAAATTGCAGATGTGTTAGAGCAAAACATTCGAGATGGGCTTTTTAATGAAACGAAAAAACTACCTACAGAAGAAGCGTTGATGAATCGATTTGAAGTAAGCCGTAATACGATACGTAAAGTAATTAGTCAGCTTGTGAATAGAGGTTATATTTTTCAAGTGCAAGGTAGTGGCATGTTTTTACGCGAAACTTCTGTAACAGATTACATTAATTTAGGAAGTTTACGTGGATTAACGAAAAATCTTGTTTCACAAAATATTGAAACGAAAGTGTTAGAGCTGGAAGTAATAGATGCGGACGAAGAGATAGCAAAGCGGATGCAATGCGAAGCTGGAACTAGGTTGTATTTTTTGAAGCGCTTAAGAATTGTAGATGCTAAACCATTCTCTATTGAAGTAAGTTATTTCAAAAAGGATATTATTCCATATTTGAACGAAGAAATAGCATTAAGCTCTGTATACAGTTATTTCATTGAAGATTTACGATTAAATATTGGTTTTGCTGATAAAGTTATTAGTTGTGAAAAAGTAAATAAAGAAAATGCACAGCTTTTAGAATTAAATGAAGGTGATCCGGCGCTTCTTATTGAAAATACAGTGTATCTTGTAAATGGAACAATTTTTGAGTTATCTCAGTCGATGTTTCATTATGAAAAGGCGAAACTTTTAAATCGAATTAATTTTAAATGAAAAATTATCGTGTGAAAAAAGCAACTGGTCCTAAGTGATCAGTTGCTTTTTATTTTTTAAGTGGATGAGCAAAAAAACACGAAAGTGGTTGGTCCGCTTTTTGCAAACATCTATTATGATAAGAGAAGAAAGGTAGTATGTTATCAACGTTTTAAAGAGGAAGGTTTTTATGTAAGTTCTTTAATTAAAATAGATAGGTCTTAGAGAGGTGAAAAGACAATGAGTTTTGCAATTTCACTAGTCGTTATTATTGTAATTGTATCGCTATTTGGGACTGTACTAGTTGCAAGAAACGTGGAGGAGAATTACGGTAAGTCTACAAAAAGAAATGTGAAAAACTTATCTGCAATCTATATTCTTCTTCTTTTTGTTCTACTGGCCGGGGTAACATGGTATGCGGTAATGATTTGATAGTTTGTAAAAGAACTGGAAATGAGAGTATGAAGTTGGAATTTCAGAAGCTATTGAGTAATCAGAAAGAGAACCATTTTGGATATATCCATTTACGGATAAGAAAATGTGACTAATTAATACTATTTTTACGGTGAATACTGTTAGTAAAAAATGAGGATAGTTCGTTTTGAAAGGAGGAAACTAGATGGAATGGAAACCAAATCGTGCAGATAAGACACCTGTATATAAACAAATTGCTGATTATATTGAAAGAGGCATTTCTTCAGGTGAATTTCCTTCTGATAGTAAGTTACCTTCTGAGCGTATATTGGCAAAGGAATTACAGGTGAACCGGAGTACAATAGTAGCTGCGTATGAAGAATTAAAATCACTTGGAGTAGTAGAACGGCAAAAGGGAAGCGGAACACGGGTTAATACAGACATATGGGGTGTCTCACATAAACGAATACCGAACTGGGGTAGGTACGTGGAGGATGGATCGTTCTTACCTAACGTACCACTCGTTCAACAAATTCGAACGGAAACACAAAAAGATGATTTAATTAATTTAGCGAGTGGTGAACTGTCACCAGAATTAATTCCGAGTGATAGATTTCGAACAATTTTGGCGGAGAAAACATTTATGGAAAATCTCGGCTATGACCATCCACTTGGAAATGAGATGTTGAGAAAAACAATTGCAGCACATGTTCAGCAATATAAACAAATTGAAGCAGATTCAAGCTCTATTCTTATTACGTCTGGAGCACAACAGGCGCTTAATCTTATCGTTCAATGTTTATTAAAACCTGGCGATGCGATTGCGATTGAAGATCCGTCATATTGTTTTTCGCTTCCAATGTTTAAATCGGCCGGTTTAAACATATTTCATTTACCTGTTGATGAGCATGGAATGAATCCAGATGACTTAATCGATTTGCACAAAAAGCATCGCATTCGTATGGTATTTTTGAATCCAGATTATCAAAATCCAACAGGTACTGTGCTTTCATTAGCGAGACGTAAAAAAATTTTAGAACTGTCTTCTGAGTTCGGTATACCAATTGTAGAAGATGATCCGTATAGTTTAATTTCTTTTAATGGAGAAGTGAACCCGACATTAAAATCAATGGACCAAAATGGAAATGTTCTTTATATAAGTTCATTATCAAAAATTGTTGCATCAGGATTACGTATTGGATGGATAATTGGTCCTACACGTGTAATTGAGCGTTTAGCAGATGCAAAGCAACAAGTTGATTTTGGCCATAGTGTATTTACGCAGTGGGTAGCAAATCAATTTTTAGAATCAAAGGATTTTCATACACATATTACGATACTTCGTGGACAATTGAAGCAAAGAAGAGATGAATTAATTGCAGAGCTTGAAGGAACATTGGGAGACCGAGTTGAATGTTTCGTGCCAGAGGGTGGAATACATGTATGGTGTAAAGTGAAAGGAAAGTTTGATGAATATCACTTATTAGGTGAATCTATACGGAATGGTGTCGCATTTGTTCCGGGCAGTGTTTTAGGTTCGAAAAATGAATATATACGATTTACGTTTGGTAGAGCGAATATAGAACAAATTCAACTTGGAATTAAACGGTTTGCCGACACGCTAAATGAAATTTCATAATATGGATGTGTGATAGTGAAATGAGGGAAAGAAATGAAGTACGTGATGCTTTTACTTCAAGTAGGCGTGCTATATATATTTAGCTTAGTGGGTACGTGGATTCAGGAAATATTCCATCTATCAATACCGGGAAGTTTAATAGGGATGTTAATGCTGTTCCTGCTCCTTTCCACTCGCATTTTACCGTTAAAATGGTTTGAGTTAGGTGCGGAAAAGTTAATCGTATTTTTACCGTTATTTTTAATCCCTTCGACAACAGGGCTGATGGAATACGGGTCTTTTCTTTTAAGTAAGGGGAGTATTATATTCCTTTTAGTAGTTGCAAGTACTGTAGTAACTTTGATTGTTTCAGGGTATATAAGTCAATTATTAATAACAACAAAAAAATAAAATCGACAAGGTGCACGATTCAAATGGTCTTAATTATTATTACTGTAGCAATTTATTTCTTGGCGACAAAGCTATATAAAAAATTTACGTTTGCATTTACGTTACCGGTGTTAACAGTTACGGCAATTATGATTTGTTTATTTTTGATTTTTGGTATTTCTCATCATGAGTATAGGGAAAATGGAGGAGACATTCTTTCAAGCTTATTGAGCCCTGCAATTGTAGCATTAGCCATACCTCTATTTAAAGAGCGAAAGATACTTATGAAAAATTTTTTATCGATACTTATTGGAGTAGTAATAGGTATAGTGGCTGTAACGGGTATGAATGTAGTGATTGGCGGAATTTTAAATATAGATAAGGAACTTATATTAACTACTTTACCACAGTTAGCAACGATGCCTATTGCCTTATCATTAGCGGATCAAATTGGTGGTATTCCATCTATGACTTCTAGTTTTGTAGTTGTTGCAGGAATAACAGGTGCTATTATCGGACCAACAGTACTTAAGCTTTTCAGTATAACAAGTACGATTGGAAAAGGAGTTGGAATGGGCTGTGCATCACATATTATCGGTGTGAGCCGTTTAGTGAAGGAAGGCGAGAAAGAAGCGACTATCGGTTCGGTAACGATGATTGTAACTGGAATACTCATTAGTATACTAATACCGTATGGAACGAAATTTATTTTTTAAATGTAATGGAGATGATAACAATGACAACATGGTTTATAGTTACATTATTTGTTTTTGGAGCTATTAAAGTATTAGTTTCTAGCATGCCCACTTCTGTTGTAGAATCAATTATTAGTAAATTTGAATTGCATCAAAAGCTTGAGGCGGAAAATACTTCTATATCGATAGATGGAAAAAATATAGAGGGAGAAATGAAACTACAAGTTATTCATGAATTTAATGAGGCTTTGTTTTTAGATAAACATTATTTCCCGCCGCACGGAGAAGGGACACCAATAGTCATTGATACGAAGAAAGGGAATAAAGAGATTAGGTTTTCTCTATATAGCTATGAGGAACATGTTGATGTCATTAAGCAATATAAGAAGAAAGTCGTTGCCTATCGTTTACGCTCTAAAAGCCTTCAAACACTGGCACCATTAGCAATAATGGAAGAGTATGCTTAAGAAGGGACCTATAATGGTCTCTTTATTTTTTTATCCAATTATATACGTTCCAAATAAAAGAATAAAAAATCATATAACCAAATAAAGAATATGTATGGTTCCAATTCGCACTATGTACAAATAAACCTAAACTTTCAGCAATCTGTTCAAAAAGGCTAGCGCAAATACCGATCGAAATAATAAATAGAATTCTAGAAACTTTAGATAATTTTTTTGAAATGTGTATAAAGATAACTGTTAAAATCGGCAGTACGAACAATGTAAAAGCTATATTAACTAAAAATGTGGATGAGAAGGGTCTAGCTGGAAAGGAATATATTTGTTTATGAACAAAAAAAGCATCTAAACAAGTTCCAATAATAGAAGAGAGAAAGATTGTAACTACTAATGCTAGAAACTCATTCTTCTTCTCGGAGGAGGACATTTTTCTTTGCGAGAATTGCGAGTTCAATTTTTTCGAGTGTTTTGCAGTAGTCTTCTGTAATTTGTCCATTTATATTTTCCTCCTTATCAACTAAGTAATTTACAACTTGCCAATCGGTAAACCAATCTTCACTGTCAACTTCTTCATGCTTCATATCTCGCCATGCATAGACGAGTGAAGGACTGTATATACGATAAGCGCCACTTCGCAACTGGCATTTTTTTATTCGGCGCTTATAAAACTCACGGGAAAAAGATTCATTTACACTTGAAAATAAATGGGGCCAGTAATCTTTCCTTGAGCCTGTATGCGGATGATGTTGGGCCCAGCTTATTATTTGAGATAAAACATGTGTATCTCGAAATAATAATGAATACAATCTTTTTCCAATTAATATGCGTTCATGTAAGGAAGTGAAATGTTTCATTGTATCACCAAATAGTAATACTTTTTGTTTTTTATCATTTTCGTAGAATGGGAAAAGGATATGATTAAACTGAAAGAAATCAAAGAGTTTAAATCCAATACTATTTAGTACAGTCTTTTTAAATTGTACATTTTGAATCACTCTTTTTTCTAAGTAGTTTTGTTCATTAACAATAGTTGCAATCGCTAATGTTTTTTTGTTGCCTGTTTTCCAAAAATCGTTCCACATCGTTTCCATAAATGTAGAAACATTTAGGTGAGGGAGAAGGTGAAATAACTTTTGTGATCTCTTTACACTTTGTTCGTAAAGTAAAAATTGAGGGTATACATCTTGGAAAATAAGCCAATTCCCTCTTTCTAAAAAAGAAAAAAATATGAATTGATCTTTCTCTGATAAAATTCTCGTATATAAATCGCCCTTTAAATCAGTCATATTCCAACCGCCGTTACGTGATACCATATGCCCAAGCAGTGCCCAATGTATTTCTGGATATTGAATGTAAAATTGGTAGTATGCGCGTGTTCTTGTAACATTATTTTTATTTAGCTGTTCTGTTTGTATTTTTATTTTGTTGATGATGAGTTGCTCTTCTTTCGTTAATTTATACATGGTATCAGAAGGAATAAGTTTGCTTTTTTGTTTCAATTCATTTTTTACATCGAATAGGGAGAGAGGCAGTGCTTTGGAAGGTCCGTTATATGTATGATATGAATTGTGTCGGTCCATTCCGTTACCTCCCTTTTTCATAAATTTAAACATGATTATTGGCTATGAATCATTCTATTTATTTTATTACGAGTATAAGAAATAAATGAGCGGTGTTTTTTTACAAGGAATTTATTTATCATGCAAACAGTATAAAAAATCTTACTGTTGTGAGGTGAAATGAAAAACAGAAACTAAGTTTAATAGTTTCTGTTTTTTTATTTTGTCAATTAAATGTAACAAACGACGATTATGATTTGAATCAATTGAAAATAATTCAATAAATATTATTTAAATTGAGATGTTTCGTAGGAGGAAAAGGAATGTTAAATAAAATAATTTTAATTACTGGTGGTACAGGTTCGTGGGGGCATGAACTTATAAAACAACTATTAGAAAAATCACCGAAAGAAATTAGAATTTTTTCAAGAAATGAAACGGTTCAGTTTGAAATGCAGCAACAGTTTATAAATGATGATAGGCTAAAATTTATTATTGGAGATATTCGTGATAAAGATCAACTAGTCTATGCATGCCAAGGTGTACATTATGTATTCCATCTTGCAGCTTTAAAACACGTTCCAGTATGTGAGTATTATCCTTATGAAGCTATAAAAACTAACATACATGGTACGCAAAATGTAATTGAAGCCTCTACACAGATGCAAGTTGAAAAAGTTATATATGTTTCAACGGATAAAGCAGCTGATCCATCAAATACGTATGGGATGACAAAAGCAATTGGTGAAAAATTAATGGTTCATGCGAATATACAAACGAAGAAAACAAAATTCATTTGTGTTCGTGGTGGAAATGTTTTAGGAACGAGTGGAAGTGTAGTACCGCTTTTTAAACAACAAATTAAAAGATCTTCAGAAGTAGGGATTACCGATGCGAATATGACTAGATTTTTCTTAACAGTTGAAGATGCTGTTGGATTGTTATTTAAAGCCGTATATCAAGGTAGAGGCGGGGAAATCTTTGTTATGAAAATGCCGGCATGTAAAATAACAGATTTAGCAGAAATATTAATTGAAGATTCAAAAAAAGAAAATATTAAGGTGAAAGAGGTAGGGATAAGACCGGGTGAAAAATTAAGTGAAATGCTTCTATCTGAGGTAGAGAGTAAAACAAGTATAAGTTTTGATCAAAATTATTTTGTGGTACTACCGACGATTCCTATCGAAGGACTTCAAGAATATTATTCTAGCTATCCGCTAGTGGATGTGAAGAGTTTTAGTTCTCAACAAGACTTGCTTGCAAAACATGAGGTGAAACAAATGCTATTAAAAGGAGGGTTTTTGCGATGAAAAAAAATGCGAGCCTTTTAATAACTGGTGCAAATGGTTTCACAGGACGCCATGCTTGCCAATATTTTTTAGAGCAGGGCTTTCATGTAATTCCTATGTTTCAAAATCGTGCACATAGAGAAAAAATTAGAAATGGTATTACTTGTAATTTAACTAATAAGAGCGAAGTAATGAAGGTAATGAAACAAATAAAGCCAGACTACGTATTGCATTTAGCAGGAAGGAATTCGGTTATAGAATCTTGGACAGCTGCTCTTGAGTATATAGAGATTAATGTAATAGGAACGTTATATTTATTAGAAGCAATTAAGCAAGAAGCCTCGCATTGTAGAACATTAGTTATAGGATCTGCTTTGCAAGCAGATAGTATGAACGAAATAAAAATTTCAAATCCATATAGTTTAAGTAAAACGATGCAAGTCATTATTGCAGAGGCTTGGGGAGGATTAATGGATTCAAATATTATCATTGCAAAGCCCTCAAACTTAATTGGTCCAGGGGAATCGAATGGCATTTGTTCGATTCTCGCAAAGAAAATGTTAGATATAGAATCAGGTAGAAGTAAATCCATTATTGAAGTAAACAGTTTGAAAGATAGTAGAGATTTTCTAGATGTACGTGATGCGATTAAAGCGTATCATGTGTTATTACGAGATGGAATAAATGGAAAACAATATAATATCGGATCAGGAGTAAAACGATCTTTATTAAATGTACTAGAACAATATAAAGAATTAACACAGCTAAATTTTTTTATAGAGGAAACAGAGAAAAATGGGAGCGACTCAAATGAGAGTTTAGCAATAGAGGAAATAAAAAGGTTAGGTTGGATCCCAGAAATTGAATTTCATCAATCATTAAAAGATGTACTTGAGTATGCGAAGTGTAGTGACATCTGCATGCAATGAAAAACAAAAAAAGGGTGTAAGAAATATATGAATGATTATGAAATAATAGATAATCAAAATACGCTATTTCTTTCAATTGTTGATACGTTGGATTGGAGAGATGAAGAAGCGCATGTATTGCATCTTTATGAGGCAATACATAAATATCAAGCGTATGTAGAAGAAAAAAGGGTTAATCAAATAAAGTCAGCATTAGAGACGGAAACTAGATATGTGATTCAAATCTTTGCTCAATACGAGTGTAGTGAGTATGGAAATGATTTTTATGAACTCATTAACGATCTTTTACAAGATATAGAGGTGGAGTTAAAGATTTATATAAAAAATAATAAGTTTATTTACATTTAAAAGGTAAAGAGAAAGCTAGATTTTTAATAATAAAGGTGGGTATAAGTTATGAGCAAAACGATTCTTTTTACTGGGGGCGGTACAGCTGGACACGTTATGATTAATATTGTATTAATTCCTAAATTTATAGAGAAAGGCTGGAGAGTCGAGTATATTGGATCAAAAAATGGAATTGAAAAATCATTAGTGCAAAATGTTAAATACAATAGTGTTTCAACGGGCAAGCTTAGGAGATATTGGGATTGGGAAAATTTTAAAGATCCTTTTAAAATTATACGAGGTTGTTTACAAAGTTATAAATTAATTAAGAAAACAAAGCCTGACGTTATCTTTTCAGCAGGAGGATTTGTTTCAGTTCCTGTAGCTATAGGAGCATGGTTAAATCGTGTGCCTATAATTATACGTGAACCAGATAGCACATTAGGACTTGCCAATAAAATAGCATTACCTTTTGCTACAAAGCTATGCACAACATTTCCTCAGACAGGAGAAAATGTAAGTAATGAGAAGAAGGTTTATGTAGGACCAATTGTAAGGGAAGAAATTGAGAAGGGTAACGTATTACGAGGAAGAAGATATTGTGAATTTCAGCAAGATAAACCAGTATTATTAATTATGGGTGGGAGTCAAGGTGCTAAGTGGATAAATGATATGGTAAGGGAATGTTTAGATACAATACTATTAAACTTTAATATTATTCATATATGTGGTAAAGGAAAGGTAGACCCATCTATTGGCATGGAGGGGTATATGCAATTTGAATATATAGGCGACGAGTTGCCGCATATACTAAATATGGCAAGTGTTGTAGTTTCCAGAGCGGGTTCTACTGCTATTTCTGAATTGTTATTTTTGAAGAAACCGATGTTGCTTATCCCGTTAACTAACAGTTCCAGTAGGGGAGATCAAGTTTTAAATGCTGAATATTTTTCACGGCAAGGATATGCTGAAGTTATACTCCAAGACAGAGTAAGTACGAATACATTTATACATGCAGTAAATAAGTTGTATACAAATAAGGAGAAATATATTCAAAACATGAATGGATATAAGAAAACAAATGATGAGGGAATTCATCAAATAATAGATATAATAAATGAAGTGGTGAAGTAATAGAAATGTAAATAGAAAAACAAAAGGAAAGAAGGTATCTTCTTTCCTTTTTACTATATTTGTTCAAATTCATTATTATTTATTCTAATTAGTTATGTACTATCGGTGAATGCCGTTTTCTAATAGCTCAGTAAATGCATGAATATGAATAGGTTTACTGTAATAATAACCTTGAATAAACTGACATTTATTTTTTTGAAGGAAATTTACGTGCTCTTTTGTTTCTACACCTTCAGCAATGACAGACATTCCTAATGTATTTGCTAATGTGATGATCGTTTTAATAATTTCCATTCCATCATCACATGTTTCAGACATTGTAATAAATTCTCTCGGGATTTTTAACGTATCAATTGGATACAAAGGTAAGTAGGCTAGCGAAGAATAACCTGTACCAAAGTCGTCGATTGAGATGTGAATCCCTAAACTTTTTAGTGTGCGCAGTTTTATCAATGTTTCTCGCTCATCCATCATTGCAATTCGCTCTGTTAATTCAAGATCAAGAGAGCTTGCTGGTAAACCTGTATTTGTTAAAGTAGAAGAAATAGATTTTACAAAATCCTCTTGTTCAAATTCTTTAGCAGATAAATTTACACCTATTTTTAAATGTGAATATCCGAGTGCGTGCCAACGTTTCATTTGCTTACAAGCCTGCTCTAATGTCCATTTTCCTATTGAAATAATTTGTAGTGTTTCTTCTGCAATCGGAATAAACTCGTATGGAGAAATAATACCTAATTCAGGATGATTCCACCTAATTAAAGCTTCTGCACCGATAATTTTATTAGATTCACTATCAACTTGAGGTTGATACAAAAGGAACAATTCTTCATTTTGTAGTGCGTTTGGTAAATCTTTTTCTAATCGTAATCGTCTTTCAATTTTTTTAGCGATTACATCGTCATAAATAGAGACAGAATTAAGCTCTTTTGCTTTTGCATCATACATTGCAACATTAGCGTTTTTCAGAAGTGTAGCGGTATCGATTCCGGAATGTGGATAAATAGCGATACCGATACTCAGTGATAAAGTTAATTTATGCTCATGTATGATAAATGATTTTTTCATGCATTCAAATAATTGGTTACATAATTGGAATAAGTAATCTTCGTCAGTATAGTTTTCAATTATGATTGTAAATTCATCGCCACCGATTCTTGAAAGATGAGTATGTGATGGAAGACATGATTGGAATCGCTTTGCTACTTCTTCTAATATGTAATCTCCTGACGAATGTCCAAGTGTATCGTTAATTGCTTTAAAGCGATCTAAATCTAAATATAATAATGCAAACTCGCTTTCTGTTATTTTAGCATTTTTTATAACTCTCTTTAATTTCTTATGGAAAAAGGCACGGTTCCCAATTTTCGTTACAGTGTCATGGAATGCTAAATATTTTATTTCTTCTTGCTGTTTTTTTAGTGCAGTAATATCTTTCACCATAATATAGCTTCCTGAAATTTGTCCGTCTATTATAATAGGAATGATTGTAACGTATAAAAAATAAGTAAAGCCATCTTTATATTGAGAACTAAGTTGTAAGAATGCCGATTCTTGTTGTTTCACTTTTTCTAATGCCAATGCTAGCTTATGCTTATCTTCATCTAAAATGATTGAAAAACAAGTTTCACCTAGTAGCTCATCCGTTGGTGCCCCAAGTAGTACACTCCCAGCCTTATTTACATTTAAGAATATTCCATTTAAATCAATGGTGAAAATAGGGTCAGGATGATATTCATATAATGATTTAAACTTTTGTTGTTTTTGAGAAAGAGCCTCTGATTTATGAACTAAATCAGACGTCCGTACAGTAACTTTTTCTTCTAGTTGGGCATTAAATGCCTGCAAACGTTTTGTTAAGGAATTGTTTTGCATACGTACGATAGAATGACGAATGAGTACGAAAATAAAAGTAATACAATTCCCTGTAATGAGAGTTGAAGATGATGTTTGTTCTTTTAATGTAAACCCGATTAGTATTGCAACAGCAAGATAGGGAAATACAACTAAAGCTTTTTTTCCTATTATAGGGTTTACAATGAAATAATTTTTATGGCTATTATGATCTTCTGAAATAGAGCCAGCTATTGCAATAAGTAATATAGGTATTCTATATAAAAGACGTAATAATGTTATTGTTTCTGTTGATAAGTGGTTATTTAAGTAAAAATAAATATAGTTAAAAGTTGCAGAACTTATTAATACAAAAATAAATATATAAATTTTCCGTTTGGAATTAAAAATTGTTGGACGGAAAAAGAGACTAACACCTAGCAGTAGAAATAATAAATCTGCAATTGGATATAAAAATGAAAGGAAAACATCCCCTAGTGAAAGAGCGAATATATTTAAATTTGGCTGATTAAATAAATACCATTCTAATGTAAATATGGAAGTAAGCACTATGCATATATCACAAATAAAGAACGCTTTTTCCCATTTATTGCATTCCTTTAAAATTTTATAGCAGAAAGCGATAAGACAGAAAAATAGAAAAAACATGTAAAATACATCAGAAATAGTAAAACGATCTATTGGAATTTCGAAGAAGCTATCTTGATATGTATATACTATTTTCCCTAATAAAAAACTACCAATTGCTATTGTAATACATATCCAAAACGGATTTGAACTGACTTTTTTAGAATATATAGAGTAAATCAGTGATACAAATGTAATGGCTTCAACGACAAGTGAAGCGAAGCGTACATCTGAATTTGAAAAATGAGTAGGGAACAGATAGAAAAACATAAAATAGATTGAATAGCATATTAATGTTCCGATTAATATACATAATTGTAAATTTTTATTTAATTTCAATGAAATCACCTTCTTTAATTATGCACTATGTTCGTTATATCTATACATAATAATATTATTTAAGAATTGTATCAGATTTCCTTATAAAAATCATGTTTATAAGGAAAGTGTTAAAGAGTATAAGTATTCTTAAAGTTGAAAAAATATTGCGGTTGATAGTATAGACTGTATCAAGACTTTAAATAGAAATTGTATATTTAGTCATCCTTTGAATTGTAAAGTTTTTTTAGTGATTTGTAAGTGGAGATGCAAAATTGCATATAAAATGATGGGGATTTTTATTTTTAGTCTGAAAATTAATATTTGTAGAAATGTTAGGAAAAGATATAAAATAAGAACGTGTATTCTTACAGAGTGGAATAGTATTGCCACTAAATAGGGAGGTTTTTTTATGATATATCGAATTAAAGATGCAGAAATATACTATGAAATTGTGGGGGAGGGTAAACCGGTCATTATCATACATGGCTGCGCTCCTGACCATAGGTTAATGATGAAATGTATGGAATCAGTATTTCAGAAATATGAAGGTTATAAGCGAATATATATTGATTTACCTGGAATGGGAAAATCGAATGCTCCAAATTGGATAAATAGTTCAAATCGTATAGTAGATGTGCTTATCACATTTATTGAGGAAATCATTTCTACTGAAAAATTTTTATTGGTAGGAGAATCATATGGAGGCTATTTAGCCAAAGGTATACTTACAAAGATGTTTGAGAGAGTTAGCGGATTATTATTAGTATGTCCTGTTGTTGTAGCGGAGCCAGAAAAAAGGATTCTTCCAGATAAACAGGTAATTGTACAAGATGAGGAATTTTTAAATACGCTCACTTCCACAGAAAGAGAGGAATTTTGTGAGTTAGCTGTAATAGCAAATGAATATACATATAAGCGATTTAAAGAAGAAATTAAGCCTGGGTTAGATGTTGCTAATTATGAATTTATTGAAAGGTTGCAAAAGAATTACTCTCTTACTATGGATTTTCAGCATGAAAAATATGAAAATCCCGTTCTTTTACTGACTGGAAGACAAGATATATCAGTAGGTTATCAAAATATTATAGAAATTATTGAAGAATATCCAAGGGCAACGTTAGCAGTGTTAGATATGGCAGGGCATAATTTGCAAATTGAGCAGCCTGAATTATTTGAGAGTTTAGTAGGAGAATGGATTAGACGAACAAATCAGCACAGTTTATAAAGTATTTTAGTATTACCCCTAAGTGTTGAAATGGGATAAATGAACTTGATTTATTAACTTATCTCGCTATTTGCCGGGCAGCCCGATTAGTGAGGGCTGATTAAAGTTTCACTTTATAAAAAATTTTAAGGAGAAATTATGAGCACATATATTTATATGGTTAGACATGGTGAATCACCAAAACTAGAAGGAAATGAAAGAATGCGCGGGTTAACTGAGAGGGGACATATGGATGCCCGTGGAGTAACTGACATATTAAAAGCGGAGAGGATTGATACTTTTATTTCCAGTCCTTATAATCGGGCTATGTTAACGATAGAGGAGTCAGCTAATTTCCATGAAAAAGAAATAGTAGTATATGAAAATCTTAAAGAGTGTATGTTTTCAAGTGAGGATCAGGTTATATCAGACAAGGAGGTGTATCCACTTGTACAGAAGATGTTCTCTAATCCGGACTTCGCACGAACGGAAGGAGAGTCATATGTAGATTGCCAGAGAAGAGTAGTGAAAGTATTAAAAGAAATCTTAATGGATTTTCGAGGATGCAAAATTGTAATTGGTACACATGGGCTTGTCATGACATTAATGATGAACTATTTTGATAAACAATATGGTTTTGAATTTTTAATGAATACGTCAAAACCGGATATATATAAGATGGAATTTAAAGAAGAACAATTAATGAATGTAGAGAGATTATGGAAAGCTGAATAAAATTAGTTGCATGGATTTTGTTGTAAAAGTTACTTTTATAGCAAAGTCTTTTTTTGAATAGAAAGCATCTTTATCAACTATTGTTAGAATGTTAAATAAATAAGTAATTATTCAGTCTTTGAATAAATTATGGAGAAATTGGTTTAGGGAAACAATTTTAAATGTGTCAAAACTCCAAACGTTGGATTTATATTCAATAGGAGAAAAAGATGTAGAATTTTGTCTTACAGTCCCCGTTTACTTTTCATTTCATTACATATAGGCTTTGTGGTGTAAGGGAGGACATTACCTTTACGCAAAATCTATAAGGAGGTCATTGTAATGAAACAGATTAAAAAGTTTGCGGGAGTTGCTTTAGCGGGGACGATTGGATTAAGTGGACTACTGTTTTTAGAACCAAGTGTAAGCGTTGCGGAAGCACAGCAAGTGAAAGTAGAAAATTTCAATACAATTGATGTAACGATGAATCTAAATGAATTGTATGTATTAAGTGGCAGAAGCATTGATATTCTTTCTGGAGATAAAGAAGCAATTCAGTTAAATAAATACACAATTAGTTTTAATAAACCTGGGAAGTATGTGATTAAAGTAAATGGCTGTATTTATGATGATGTATATACTTTTATTGTAAATGAGTAGTATATATTCTTAAATTGCGAGATAAAAACAGAAACACCCTATTTGCGATGAGAGTCGTAAATAGGGTGGATTTATTTGTATTAAGCTGTACTTTAAATATGTTCGCTAATTTTCTTTTTGCCATGTAAAGTATGTAAAAGTGTTTGAAACATCTTAAATGATTGCTGAAAGATTGGACTTTGAATAAAGGTGTACAGAAAAGTTACGATGAAAACAGGACCTCCTAGCATAAATCCAATAACTAGTACAATACATTCTACTATGATTCTAGCACGGCTAATAGAAAGTCCTGTTTTGTCTGAAATAGTAAGCATGAATCCATCACGGGGTCCAGCGCCAATCCCAGCCGCAACGTACATACCTCCCCCGATACCTGTAATGGCAATACCAGAAAATAAAATGAGTAAGTTTATCCATAAATAATTACTAGCGTCTGGAAGCATGTTTGATTGTAAGAAAAAGTCCATAATGGGACCGATAAGTAGTGCATTCAAAAATGTCCCCACATTTATATATTTTCGATCTACTAGTAAAGATATTAGAACGAGACATAACCCACATATGACACTCCACGTACCGATGGTCCATCCAAACTTTTGGTAGAGAGCCATATTTAAAACTTCCCAAGGGTGCAAGCCGAGAAATTTAACTTTGACTGCAAGAGCGTTTCCAAGGCCAAAGAAAATTAATCCTAAGAAAAAAAGAAAATAGCGAAAGAGAGTTAGCCTCATCTTTACAACCTCCCATATTTTATAATTATGTATGTTACCTGTTACAGTTTTAATGTACAAATATTATGTCTTTTTATCATTCGTTTAAAAGTGTTAACAATGTAAATGAAATATATATCTTCACAGTCAAAAAAGTTAAAATATTTCGTTTTAAGGATTATAATGCAGGGAGAAACATAAAAGGGAGTGAATGAACTTGAAACAAGAACTTATTGAAAGATTTACGAGATATGTAAAAATTGATACGCAATCAAATGAAGAAAGTCATACAGTACCAACAACACCAGGACAAATTGAGTTTGGTAAGTTATTAGTGGAAGAGCTAAAAGAGATTGGGTTAACAGAAGTAACGATGGATGATAATGGCTATGTAATGGCAACACTTCCAGCTAATACGGACAAGGATGTTCCTGTAATCGGATTTTTAGCCCATTTAGATACGGCAACAGACTTTACAGGGAAAAACGTCAAACCACAAATTCATGAAAATTTTGATGGTAATGCAATTACGTTAAATGAAGAGCTAAATGTTGTGTTAACACCAGAGCAGTTCCCGGAATTACCATCATATAAAGGACATACCATTATTACAACTGATGGTACAACACTTCTAGGAGCAGATGATAAAGCTGGTCTTACAGAAATTATGGTTGCAATGAACCATTTAATACATAATCCGCAAATTAAGCACGGGAAAATAAGAGTAGCATTTACACCGGATGAAGAAATTGGTCGTGGGCCAGCGCATTTTGATGTAGAAGCGTTTGGTGCATCATTCGCTTATACGATGGATGGAGGTCCATTAGGTGGTTTAGAGTATGAAAGTTTTAATGCTGCAGGTGCTAAGTTAACGTTTAACGGAACGAATACACATCCTGGAACAGCGAAAAATAAAATGCGCAATGCTACTAAACTTGCTATGGAGTTTAATGGGTATTTACCAGTAGAAGAGGCGCCAGAATATACAGAAGGCTATGAAGGATTCTATCATTTACTTTCTTTAAATGGTGATGTTGAGCAAAGTAAAGCGTATTATATTATTCGAGACTTTGATCGTGAAAATTTTGAGGCACGTAAAAATAACGTTAAAAATATTGTGAAGACTATGCAAGAAAAATATGGCGAAGATGCAGTCGTTTTAGAAATGAATGATCAATACTATAACATGCTTGAAAAAATTGAACCGGTAAGAGAAATTGTTGATATTGCATATGAAGCAATGAAAAGTTTAGACATTGAACCAAATATTCATCCGATTCGCGGAGGCACAGATGGATCACAATTATCATATATGGGATTACCGACGCCGAATATTTTCACTGGTGGTGAAAACTATCACGGTAAATTTGAGTATGTTTCGGTAGATACTATGGAAAAAGCCGTTCAAGTTATTGTGGAAATTGCAAGACGTTTTGAGGAGCAAGCTTAAAAAAGAACCAAGTAGTACGAATGTGCTACTTGGTTCTTTTAATATAGTACTCGCCACAAATAAAAAGTCGCATAAGACTCCCAATTAGCCCAGTTTGCCGCGAAATCTTTTATTTCATTTTTTGTCGGTTTATTTTCGGAACCTGTTATAAATTTAATTGCATTATGCAGACCAACATCATCAATTGGAAAAGCCGAAGGAAATCTTAAACAACGCATTAAAACATAGTTGGCAGTCCATGGTCCTATACCATGGATAGCAGTTAATTGTTTCTCAGCAACCTTTACATCTTGTGTTTGCAGTAAATCCTCTTTTGATAATTTTCTCTCTGTAATAAGCTTCGCAATACTGATTAAATATTCACATTTTCTAGTCGTCATTTTTAATTGTTGAAGATTTTTTACATGTAGATTTGCAATTGTTTCAGGTGATGGGAATATCCAATGTTTTCTACCGTCCCATTCTACATAACTTCCAAATTGCTTAACTAATCTCCTTTTTAGCGTATAAGCATATGTTAGGTTAATTTGTTGACCGATAATTCCCCAGGAAAGTGCCTCAAATAAGTCTGGAATGCCTAAAGTACGAAGGCCATAATATTGTTCAATTGGTCCTTGAAGGAGTAAATCATGTTCAGCTAATGTATAAAATGGGGCTAAATCAGTAGTTAAATCAAACCATTCTTTTACATAGTTAACTACAGCTTCACGTATCGATTTTTCAGATGTATATGGTTCTTCTAAACAATGTATTTGAATATTTCCATCTGTATTTACACTAATTTCAACTAAAGGATTTACATCTTGAACAGGGATAACTTTATAAATTTTGTTGTCTTCAATATGGAACATACATTCATTGTTCGAACGTGATAGATAGCGTAAATTTTCTTGAAAACAAAATTCTTTCGGAACTGCTACAGATAATGCGCTATTATATTCTGCTGTCATATGAATTCCACCTGCACCTTTTCTAATGTAAGCAATTTTTTCTTCATTTCTAATCCACCCCTAAATCCGGTTAGTTTCCCATTCCTCCCAATAACGCGGTGACAAGGAATTGTAATAAGAAGAGGGTTAGCAGCAATAGCAGAAGCAACGGCGCGCACAGCTTTAGGTTTTTGAATTCTTTCAGCAATTTCTGTATAAGAATATGTCTTTCCATAAGGAATTTCACGTACCGCATTCCAAACAGATAATTGAAAATTAGTTCCATAAGCATCGATAGGAAATGTGAAAGTTTCTCGCTTGTTTTCTAAATGCTCGATAACTTCTTTCGTATATATTTGCAAGTAATCTGGACTATGGATCAATATATGTTGGGGCAGTTTTTTTCTAGCCCATATATTTAATTCTTCAAAGTTTTCTTCTTGTGATCCAATGAAGCATAGTCCATTTTCAGTTGCAGCAATATGAAATCGCCAATTTTCATGTGTAAGTAGCGTCCAATATATATAATTATTTTTGTAGGAATTCATTATCGTATCCCTCTTTCATTTCGTTCTTTTTTCGATATTCAGTAGGAGTAAATCCGGTTTTCTTTTTAAATAAAGTTGCGA
Source organism: Bacillus sp. GC_Bacil_1 (assembly GCF_026540675.1). Lineage (NCBI taxonomy): Bacteria > Bacillati > Bacillota > Bacilli > Caryophanales > Bacillaceae > Bacillus > Bacillus sp. GC_Bacil_1. The sequence continues at coordinate 92,492 of NZ_JALNUG010000003.1, read as the reverse complement.
AATACTCTGGGTTTTCTATCCCGACAGCAGTACTAATTTCTTTAATAGATTGATTTGTGTGTAAAAGGTATTCGGTTGCTTTAAGAACCCTGAATTGTTGTATATATTCTATAGGAGTTAGCCCTATTATTCTTTTGAAAGTACGCTGTAAATGAAAAGGGCTACCGTGACACATTTCCGCAAGCATGTCGAGAGTTAAGGATTCGTCATAATGCTTTTCGATATAGTCTTTAATTTGTTCTACCCACTCTTCATTAGGTAAAGTGATCCCGTTTGGCTTACAACGTTTGCACGGGCGAAAGTTTTTACTTAATGCTTGCTCTGCATGATGAAAAATTCGTACATTGTTTCTATTCGGTATTCTTGATTTGCATGATGGTCTGCAAAAGATTCCAGTTGATTTCACAGCATAAAAGAATTTGCTATCATAGGAAGAATCATTATGAATAATTGCTTGCCAATACTCATTTGTTAATGTAACTCCTTCCTTGTGCATAGAACATCACCTCTGAAATTAGTATAACCTGAATAAAGTGCGTATGTATGTATTCATAAATGTAAGAGCAAGATTACAAAGGTGAAAATATGATTGTTTTCTATTTTGTGATAGCATGAAATTTGGAAATAAACATCAAGAGGAGGACTATAAATGAAGTTAATTTCATGGAATGTAAATGGTTTGCGAGCTGTTATCGCAAAAGGTGGATTTTTGGAATATCTTGAGGAATCAAGTGCTGACATATTTTGTCTACAAGAGATTAAATTACAAGAAGGACAAATTGATTTAAATCTAGAGGGATATTATACATACTGGAATTATGCTGTGAAAAAAGGATATTCAGGAACGGCTATTTTTTCAAAAAAAGAACCGCTTTCAGTTACATATGGTTTAGGCATTGAAGAGCATGATCAAGAAGGACGACTTATTACTTTAGAATTCGAAGATTTTTACATGATAACGTTATATACACCAAATTCAAAACGTGGATTAGAACGATTAGATTACAGAATGAAATGGGAAGATGATTTCAGGTCCTATATCAAACGATTAGATGAGAAAAAACCAGTTATTTTTTGTGGAGATTTAAATGTTGCTCATAAAGAAATCGATTTGAAAAATCCGAAAAGTAATCGTAAAAACCCTGGATTCTCTGATGAGGAACGAGAGAAATTTTCATGTATTTTAGAAGAAGGGTTTGTTGATACATATCGTTACCTTTATCCTGATCAAGAAGGTGCATACTCGTGGTGGTCGTATCGTATGGGTGCGAGAGCGAAAAATATCGGATGGCGTTTAGATTATTTTGTTGTTTCGGAAAGAATGAAAGACCAAATAACAGAAGCGAAAATTAATAGTGAAGTAATGGGATCTGACCATTGTCCAGTTGAATTACATATAAATTTCTAAAAAAAGAAGTATCCATCTAACATTAGGCGGATACTTCTTTTTTAATTCAGTTTGTTAAAATTTTTCAAATCTTTCTTGAAATAATTGCATATTAAATATATACTTAGTAACGATAATCATTATCAATGAAAAATATTATCAATGGATGAGGTATAAAAGAATTATAGCTTAGGGGAAGTGAACGAGAATGAGTTCTGGATAGAATTATTAATCTAATGAAATATATATGTAAGACAAGTTTCATATAGTTAAATTTTATTGAGAATATAGTTTGGAAAATTCGAGAGGAGATATATAAAGATGAATAAAAAGTTATTTACATTAGGGATGGTTACAGTTTTAAGTGTAGGTTTAGCGGCATGTAATAGTGCGGATAAAACTTCAGGCGAGCAAAAACAACAGACAAAAGCTACGGAAACGAAAAAAGATGAAAAACGAAAAATCACATATTTAGGTAAAGAATATACAGTGCCAGCAAAAGTAGATAAAATTGCGACAGCTAGTTTAGAGTCAATGGAAGATGCGGCAGTACTTGGAATTAAACCAGTTGGTGCCATTACTGTTGGTGGTAAATTACCGAAGTATCTTGAGAAAGATTTAGAAGGTGCGAAATCTGTTGGTGAGAAAATGGAACCAAATTTCGAAACATTACTTCAATTAAAACCAGACGTTATTACATCAAGTACGAAATTCCCAGCAGAAACAGCTGAAAAGTTTACGAAAGTAGCTCCTACATTCCCGGTATCACACGTTTCAACAAATTGGGAAGATAACTTAAAGTTAATGGGAGAATTAACTGGTAAAAAAGATAAAGCAGAAAAAATTATTAAAGACTACAATTCGGACGCTGAAAAAGCAAAAGCAAAACTAGGAGATAAGTTAAAAGATAAAAAAGTACTTGTCATTAGACTAAGAGCAAATGACTTATTCCTATACCCAGAAGGAGTATACTTTAACCCTGTAATTTATAAAGATCTTGGACTAACTGCTCCAGAACAACTTAAAACGGTAAAAGCACAAGAAAAAATTTCTTTAGAAAAATTAGCTGAAGTTAATCCTGATTATATCTTCTTGCAATACGAAGCAAGTGAAAATAATAAACCGAAAGTGCTAGAAGATATTGAAAATAATCCAATTTGGCAAAGTATGAACGCTGCGAAAGAAAAGAAAGTATTTGTAAATGTTGTAGACCCAATGGCACAAGGTGGTACAGCTTGGAGTAAAACAGCATTCTTAAAAGAAGCAGTGAAAAAATTATCTAAATAATACAATAAGTAAGGTGCGTTGAATGATATGCAGAAAACAAATGCAGTACCAGTAACTATATTATGTATAGCACCCATACTCATCTTATTTACAGTTATACTTTCGATTTTGTATGGGGCAAAAAGTATTGACGCTGAAACAGTGTGGAACGCATTATTTCATTTTGATTCAAGCGATGTAAATCATAATATTATTATTACTTCACGTTTACCAAGGGTAGTTGCAGCTCTTTTAGTCGGAGCATTTCTAGCCATATCAGGAGCACTTATGCAGGGGATGACAAGAAACTATCTTGCATCCCCTTCTATTATGGGTGTGACGGATGGCGCTGCCTTTGTTATTACACTTAGCATGATTTTTCTTCCGGGAATGTCATCAATTGGTATGGTTTTATGTTCAATGATTGGTTCTGCACTAGGAGCCGGTATCGTGTTTGGTTTTGGTTCGCTCCTTCAAAATGGCTTATCACCAGTTAGGTTAGCGATTATAGGAACAGTTATTGGAACATTTTTAAGTAGTGTATCGGCTGCAATGGCTTCGTATTTCCAAATTTCTCAAAATGTTAGTTTTTGGTTTAATGCAAAGTTAGATCAAGTAGATCCTAATATCATTAAAATCACGATACCGTTTGGGATAATTGGAATAATTTTAGCACTGTTAATATCAAAATCTATTACCATTCTTTCATTAGGCGAAGAGGTTTCTATTAATTTAGGGCAACGTACAAAACTAGTTAAAGCGATGGCAATTTTATCGGTAATTTTCTTAACAGGAACAGCAGTTGCTTTAGTGGGGAAAGTTGGTTTTGTAGGTTTAATTATTCCGCACATTACCCGCTTTATAATTGGGGTAGATTATAAGTGGATTTTGCCATGTGCAGGTGTTATTGGTGGCGTTTTCTTAGCGTTATGTGACGTTTTGAGTAGATTTGTAAACTATCCATTTGAAACACCTATTGGAGTCGTTACCTCTTTAATTGGAATTCCTTTCTTCCTTTATTTAATCCGTACTAGAGGAGGAGAGCGACATGCCTAAAAGTTCAAGTCAACGTTTCGGAATGACGATGGGGATTATTATATTTTTAATACTATGTGCTATTTATATTAGTTTAACAAATGGTACGTTCGATATTACGATTACAGATGTATTTAAAACACTGTTTAGAATTGATCCAGTACCAGAACATGATTTAGTTATTTTTGAGTTTCGCCTTCCGCGCATCGTAATTGCTGGATTAGTAGGATTAGGCCTTGGTGTTGCGGGTGCCGTTATTCAAGGGATTACGAGAAATGGGTTGGCGGACCCAGGTATTTTAGGCGTAAATGCCGGAGCAGGAACAGCGATTGTCATTTTTATGTTTTTCTTTCAAGGGCAATTAAAAAGCACAGACTGGGTTTCTATTATGATGATGCCAATGTTTGGTTTAGTAGGCGGATTAGGTGCAGCTATCATCATTTATCTGTTTTCTTGGAAAAACGGTAAATTAGATTCGCAGCGACTTTTATTAACAGGGATTGCAATTGGATCAGGATTTGGAGCCTTTTCTATGTACTTATCACTCAAAATGAAGTCAACTGATTTTGAAATGGCCGCAGTGTGGGTGTCTGGAAGCATATATAGTGCGAACTGGAAGTATATTGTGGCTATGTTACCATGGCTTATTATCTTAATTCCGCTTATACAAAAGAAAGCTTATTTATTAGATTTATTTCAATTGGAAGAAACGAGTATTACAAGTTTAGGTGTTTCAGTAGAAAGAGAGAAATCGATTTTACTATTAAGTAGTATCGGGCTTGTGAGCGCATGTGTTGCTGTTTCAGGGAGTATCGGTTTTATTGGCTTAATGGCACCGCATATAGCGAAAAGGCTTGTCGGTATTCAACATAAGTATATAATTCCTACGTGCGGCGTAATCGGAATGTTTCTTGTAATTGCTTCAGACTTTATTGCGAAAACAGTTTTTACACCTGTAGAGCTACCAGTTGGAATCGTTATTTCTATTGTCGGTGTACCGTATTTCTTATATTTACTTTATAAGGCGAAAGCGTAAGAGGAGGAATAAAAGTGAGTATTTTAAGTGCAAAAAATTTAGAAACAAGTTATGAAAAGCTTACAGTGTTTCGCGATTTAAATGTGGAAATACAAGAAGGAAAAGTAACGACAATTATAGGTCCAAACGGTTGCGGTAAATCGACATTGTTAAAAACAATGGGAAGAATTTTAAAACAAAAAAGCGGTAAAGTATATTTGCAAGGACAGGATTTACATACAATTCCAACGAAAGAAATTGCGAAGCAGTTAGCTTTACTCCCGCAAACTCCAATTGCACCAGGTGAACTTAAAGTGGAAGAATTAATTTCTTATGGACGCTATCCACATCGAAATAACGTAAATAAGTTAACGACAAAAGATAAAGAAATGATTGATTGGGCATTAGATATAACGAAAACTTCTGAATTTCGAACGAGACAAATTGCAAATTTATCAGGTGGCCAAAGACAGAAGGTATGGCTAGCGATGGCATTAGCACAAGAGACAGAAGTGTTGCTATTAGATGAGCCAACTACATACCTTGATATGTCTCATCAATTAGATGTATTACAAATTGTGGAGAAGTTAAATAAAGAACATAATTGTACGGTTGTTATGGTATTACATGATATTAACCATGCAGCAAGGTTTTCAGATGAAATTATTGCAATGAAGGAAGGAGAAATTGTTACAACTGGTAGCCCAGAAGAAATCATTACAAATGAAGTGTTAAAAGAAGTATTTCATATTGATGCACGTGTCATGATTGATCCGTATAACGGGGCTCCTGTTTGTTTCGGTTATGATAGCGTTGTATCTCAAGAAGAAAAAATCGAAATATATGTAACAAGTTAAAAAGGGGGGGATAGGGTGAATACTACAGTTGAAAAACAGCAGATTATAACATCTAATACAGAGCAGTGGAAAATGTATTCAAAATTAGAAGGTAAGGAATATCAAATTCATATTTCAAAGCCGAGGCAACCAGCACCGGATTCAGGATATCCTGTCATTTACGTATTAGATGGCAATGCCTTTTTTCAAACATTTCATGAAGCAGTTAAAATACAATCAGTAAGAGCGGAAAAAACCGGTGTTTCACCAGCTATTATAGTAGGAGTGGGTTATCCAATTGAAGGCGCATTTTCAGGGGAAGAAAGGTGCTATGATTTTACGCCTAGCGTAATTTCAAAAGATGCCCCTTTAAAACCAGACGGTAAACCGTGGCCTAAAACAGGAGGAGCACATAATTTCTTTACTTTTATTGAAGAAGAACTGAAACCACAAATTGAAAAGAATTTTGAGATTGATAAAGGTAAGCAAACTTTATTTGGGCATTCTTTAGGTGGCCTATTCGCTTTGCATATACTATTTACAAACTTGAATGCTTTTCAAAATTATTTTATTAGTAGTCCATCTATATGGTGGAATAATAAATCCGTTCTTGAAAAAGAAGAGAACCTTATAATTGAATTAAACAATGCTAAGTTTGAAACAGGAGTGTTCCTTACAGTTGGATCACTTGAACGAGAACATATGGTTGTAGGTGCAAATGAATTATCAGAGCGCCTTCTCCAAGTAAACCACGATAAACTTAAATTTAAGTTTTATGAAGCTGAAGGGGAGAATCATGCATCTGTTGTGCCGACGTCTTTAAGTAAAGGATTGAGGTTTATTAGTTACGTATAGGAAAAAAGGTTATGGATAAAACATTCCATAACCTTTTTTAATATGTAGAATTGTCCTTTTCGAAAGTTTTGTTTCAACTTTTCGTCTAAAGAGACAAAAAGTTGTCACAAATCGGTCACAATTAGCATAAACATAAAATAGACGAAATGAACTTATTTCCAAAAGGCTTGGTTTATTTCAATCATGATTCGTAGAGTTGAAAAAGCATGGATTAAAAGTTCACTATATTCCCAAGGAGGTAGATCGTATGAAAACTATTCTTGCTATCGCTGGACTTATTTGGGTTTTATCGCATGGCATTCCAATTTATGAAGGAGAACAAATTCGCAGTGCTCTAAATAAAAATTTTAATGAATATCATATCATTGATCGGCAAGATAATGTTGTGACAGTTCGAGTAAATGACTGTTTTCATACGGTAACCGTTGAAGGAACTTCAGTAGTGAATGATACAAAAGTATGTGATCAGCAATAATTATATATGGAAAGAAAAATTCTCGGATTAAATATCTGAAAATTTAAATTTAAACATTATAGACGAAGAATAAGCGGGGGCGGGTAATCCCCGCTTATTCTTGTTTCACTTTATTGAATTTTGATGAGAGATATAATGATTTTTTGACAAAAAGGAAAGGGTATACTGAAAATTGAGATTAAGAAGCTAATGAGTTGTTAAGAATAATCATAAAGTGTAAATATACTCTTATGGGGTATCATGCGTAGATATTTAATGCTATAATTGGTATACTCATAAAAAACAATTGTTTTATTGGATGAAGAGAAACTTTAAGAAGGTGATAATATGGATCATAAAGAGCATGAAGCAGTAACACATAGATCAGAAAAAGAAAAAGAACAGATTATAAATAGATTAAAGAGAATTGAAGGACAGGTCCGCGGTATTCAAAACATGATTGAAAATGATCGTTATTGCGTAGATATTTTAGTGCAAATTTCAGCGATTAATGCAGCGATGAAAAAAGTAGGAATGGGCGTTCTCAAAAATCATACGAGTCATTGTGTTTCAGGAGCTATTAAAAATGGAAATGGTGACGAAGCAATTGAAGAATTAATGACAGTATTTGAACGTTTTTCAAAAGCGTAAAAACAAGCTAGTATTTAACTGGCTTGTTTTTTTGTTTACCCTCATATTGGATTTTGGTGTATTGTAGTGAAAAAGTGTGTGTAAAATAAACTTTTAGAAAATAATTGAAAAATCATGATACAAAACCATTGATTACCTTAGGGGGGTATGGTAAGATGTAATTGTGATTAACAAACAATGAATAAACAAGAGGAGGATTTTAAATGGAACAGTTAACATTACAAGTTGAAGGTATGTCTTGTGGACATTGTGTAAATGCTATCGAAAGCAGTGTGAAAGAGCTAAACGGTGTTGAACAAGTGAAGGTTCAATTAGCAGAAGGAACTGTTGAAGTTACTATCGACTCGTCTGCTGTAACATTAAAAGATATCGTTGCTGTAATCGAAGATCAAGGATACGATGTTCAATAATTATTTTTAGATATGGAAATAAATCGTACTTTAAATGAAGTACGATTTATTTTGCTAATAATTATACCTCATAAGGGTATATAGAGGTGAGAGACATGAATGAAAAAAAAGAGGCCAATCTTCAAATATCAGGAATGACATGTGCGGCATGTGCAAATAGAATTGAAAAAGGTCTAAAAAAAGTAGAAGGTGTTCATGAGGCAAATGTAAATTTTGCGCTTGAAAAAACAAAAATAATGTACGATCCAACTAAAACAAATCCGCAACAATTTAAAGAAAAAGTTGAATCATTAGGATATGGAATTGTAAGTGATAAAGCTGAATTTACTGTTTCAGGAATGACATGTGCAGCATGTGCAAATAGAGTTGAAAAGCGTTTAAATAAGTTAGATGGTGTGAACAAGGCGACAGTAAATTTTGCTTTAGAATCAGCCACAGTAGACTTTAATCCTGATGAAGTTAATGTAAATGAAATGAAGAGCGCGATTACGAAGCTAGGATATAAATTAGAAGTGAAACCAGATGATCAAGATGCATCAACTGATCATCGATTACAAGAAATTGAAAGACAAAAGAAGAAGTTTATTATTTCGTTTATTTTATCTTTCCCATTATTGTGGGCAATGGTTAGTCATTTCTCATTTACGTCATTTATTTATTTACCGGATATGTTAATGAACCCTTGGGTGCAACTAGCACTTGCAACTCCTGTTCAATTTATCATTGGTGGACAGTTTTATGTTGGGGCTTATAAAGCGTTACGCAATAAAAGTGCTAATATGGATGTTCTCGTGGCGCTTGGAACGTCGGCCGCGTACTTCTATAGTGTATATTTAAGTATTCAATCTATTGGTTCTTCGGAACATATGACAGATTTATATTTTGAAACGAGTGCGGTACTTATTACATTAATTATTTTAGGTAAATTATTTGAAGCGAAAGCAAAAGGGCGCTCATCAGAAGCAATTAAAAAATTGATGGGTTTACAAGCGAAGACAGCTACAGTTGTGCGAGATGGAACAGAAATAAAAATTTTGATTGAAGAAGTAGTAGCTGGTGATATCGTCTATGTAAAGCCTGGTGAAAAAATACCAGTAGATGGTGAGATTGTAGAAGGAAAATCAGCGATTGATGAATCGATGTTAACGGGTGAAAGTATTCCTGTTGATAAGTCAATTGGGGATGTAGTAATAGGTTCGACAATAAATAAAAATGGTTTTTTAAAAGTGAAAGCAACTAAAGTAGGCAGAGATACTGCATTAGCTCAAATCATTAAAGTAGTAGAAGAGGCACAAGGTTCAAAAGCTCCTATTCAAAGGGTAGCGGATCAAATTTCAGGTATTTTTGTACCGGTTGTAGTTGTGATTGCGATTATCACATTTGCAGTATGGATGATATTTGTTACACCTGGTGATTTTGGCGGAGCACTTGAGAAAATGATAGCAGTACTTGTTATCGCTTGTCCATGTGCATTAGGTCTTGCAACGCCTACATCTATTATGGCAGGATCAGGAAGATCGGCTGAGTATGGTATTTTATTTAAAGGTGGAGAGCATTTAGAAGCAACGCACCGATTAGATACAGTTATTCTAGATAAAACAGGTACTGTGACAAACGGAAAGCCTGTGTTAACAGATATAATTGTAGCAGATGGATTCCATGAAGAAGAAATACTACGTTTAGTAGGTGCGGCAGAAAAAAATTCTGAACACCCACTTGCAGAAGCGATTGTGGAAGGAATTAAAGAAAAGAAAATTGATATTCCAAGTTCAGAGACGTTTGAAGCGATTCCTGGATTCGGTATCGAATCAGTCGTAGAAGGAAAACAATTATTAATTGGCACACGTCGATTAATGAAGAAATTCAATATTGATATTGAAGAAGTTTCAAAATCAATGGAAGAGCTAGAACGAGAAGGAAAAACAGCAATGCTTATTGCAATCGATAAAGAATATGCTGGTATAGTTGCCGTTGCAGATACTGTGAAAGATACTTCAAAAGCAGCTATCGCAAGACTGAAAAAAATGGGTCTAGACGTTGTGATGATTACAGGAGATAATACACAAACTGCTCAGGCGATTGCAAAGCAAGTTGGTATTGATCACGTAATTGCAGAAGTATTGCCAGAAGGAAAAGCAGAAGAAGTGAAAAAACTGCAAGCAAATGGTAAGAAAGTAGCGATGGTTGGAGATGGGATAAATGATGCTCCTGCTCTTGCTACAGCGAACATTGGTATGGCAATTGGAACGGGAACGGATGTAGCGATGGAAGCAGCGGATATAACGTTAATCCGCGGTGATTTAAATAGTATTGCTGATGCGATCTTTATGAGTAAAATGACGATAAGAAATATTAAACAAAATTTATTCTGGGCATTAGCTTATAACGCGTTAGGAATTCCAATTGCGGCATTAGGCTTCTTAGCCCCTTGGGTTGCTGGAGCAGCGATGGCATTTAGTTCTGTATCCGTTGTATTAAATGCATTACGATTACAAAGAGTTAAATTAAAATCTTAAAAAGTTACATTAAGTAATTGAATAGAATTAAAGAACAATACTTTGAATAAGTATTGTTTTTTTGTTCGTATAGAAATTAAAACGATATAATAAAGAAGAATTATTGAATCGTATGTAGTAGAAAAGTTAAGAGGTAGTTTGGTAAGGAGACTTATATATGTTAAAAGATATTATAATTAGAACATTTCAGAAAGAAGATTTAAATCAAGTATTACAATTGTTCTATGAAACAGTTCATACGGTTAATGCAAAAGATTATAATGAGTTACAGCTACAAGCATGGGCACCAGATCGACTAGATAGAGAAAGCTGGTTAAAGTCTTTAGAAAAGAATATTAGTTATGTAGCGGATCATAACGGTGTGATAGTCGGATTTGGAGATTATAATGAGGATCATTACGTAGATCGTTTATTTACACATAAATATTATCAAGGGAAAAGGATAGCCTCATCGATATTACAGAAGTTAGAAAAAGAAGCAGTGAACCTAGGGCATAGGGAAATCTATACAGAAGCGAGTATTACAGCAAAATCTTTCTTTGAAAGTAAAGGTTTTATTTGCATAAAGGAACAAAAGAAACAGCATAATGGTCAGATTTTTATTAATTATGTTATGAAAAAAATATCCTTCTCATAAATGAGAAGGATATTTTTCATTATTTTACAGCTTCTTTTAGTTCTTTACCAGCTTTGAAAGCAGGTACTTTAGAAGCTGCGATTTGCATTTCTTCACCAGTTTGTGGGTTACGGCCTGTACGAGCAGCTCTTTCACGAACTTCGAATGTACCGAATCCGATAAGTTGTACTTTTTCACCAGCAGCTAAAGTGTTAGTGATTGATTCTACTACAGTTTGTACAACTACAGTAGCTTCTTTTTGAGAAATCTCAGCATTTTGTGCTACGTTTTTAATTAATTCTGTTTTGTTCATGTTTTTCACCTCATATGTAAATAATGCTATTTAAGTTGTTATTATAACGTATAAAACATTCGAGAACAAGTGTACGTACATATATTCGCAAAAAAAATGAAATTTGTAATATTTTTTAGGGCACTTTATAGACATTCCATTTAAGCGGACAGAGATTTGTTTTTCATTTCAGTCTTCTCTTGATAAGAAGGTAGTTTCTTATTATAAGATATGAAGTAAGGTAGTGCTACAAATAACATACCTCCTACTAAATTTCCAAAGAAAACAAAAATAAAGTTTGGAAAATATTCAACCCAAGTGAAATGACCGGCAAAAATCGCGGCTGGGATGACAAACATATTGGCTACAACGTGTTGAAATCCAATCGCAACAAAAGTCATAACCGGGAACCAAATACCGATAATCTTTCCGATAAATTCTTTACTTCCCATACTGAGCCAAACAGCTAAACAAACGAGCCAATTACATCCGATTGCAGAAATAAATGCTTGCAATGGTGTATCTTGTAGTTTCGCTTGAGCGATAGAAATAGTTTTCGCTAAAAAAGCTCCTTCAGTTAAGCCGACGATATGACCGAAAAAATAGGCTACGAATACAGCTCCTATGAAATTGCTAAATGTAACAATAACTAAATTTCGTATGAAATAAAATAAAGTAATTTTCTTTTGGAGCCAGGCCATAGAAACTGTCATCATGTTACCAGTTACTAGTTCACCGCCTGCAAGAATAACGAGAATAAGACCAACAGGGAATACAGCAGCGCCTAGAAAACTAGAAAATGATCCCCAATATTTTGGCATTGTCCCAATAACATGAATATCGAGTAAATACCCTAATGCGATAAAAGCACCACCAAAAAAACCAAGAATTAGCATAGGGAGCAATGATAAATGAGCTTTTTTCCTTCCTGAATTCGCAGCAAGTTCCGTAATTTCTTCTGGTGTAAATACAGACATGAATAATCCCTCCGTAATAAAATGATGGAATGAATAGAAAAAATTTCAAAAATCTATGTATTATAAAAATATGTTATGACTTCTGTATAAAATTGTCAAAGTGAATAGAGAGGGAATTAAAAATTGATAACATTGTTCATGTTGTCACATGAATGTAACAATAAGGATTTAAAGTGTTTGTAGAGGTGAAAACATGAATACGAATCATGTAAAAAAAGAACGAAAAAAATCAATCATAAAGATATTTATTATTAGTTTTATAAGTATATTAATGATACCAGTAAGTTTGTATTATTATGCGACAGAAATAGAACGAAAACTAGTAACAGTTACGTGGAATGAAATAGAAGCTTCTACAATTCCTAAAGAGTTTAATAATAAAAAAATATTGCAGTTTTCAGATGTACATTTAGGGCCAGAGTTTACATTGAAGCAACTTGAACATTTGGTGGAGAAGATGAATGAAATACATCCAGATATCGTAGTTTTTACTGGAGATTTAATAGATAAATTTGGGTCTTATAGTGCGGAAAGAGAAGAAGCAAAGGCTATTTTGCAGAAAATTTACGCGCCCTTAGGGAAATATGCTGTGTTTGGGAATCATGATAGGGGCGGGGGCGGTAGTTTATTTTACAAAAAATATATGGAGGAAGCTGGTTTTTCTGTATTAGTAAATGAAGTGCAGAAAATTAAAGTGGAAAACGGCAAATATATTACAATATCAGGTTTAGATGATTTTCTATTAGGGAAGCCACAAATAGATTCAACTTTAAAAAACTTGAAACAAAATGATTTCAACATGTTATTAGTACATGAGCCGGATGTTGTAACCAAAATAAATCGTTACCCAATGGATCTTCAACTGTCAGGACATAGTCACGGAGGACAAGTCCAAATTCCTTTTGTAGGTCCATTAATTACTACCAAACTAGCTGAGAATTATGTTGAAGGTATGTATGAAGTAGAGGGGAAGAGTAAGCTGTTATATTTATATGTAAATCGAGGTATTGGGACAACCCGAATGCCTGTTAGATTTTGGAGTGTACCAGAACTTTCAGTATTTGTATTGAAGCAAAATAGTAACTAATGTATTCAATTCCACATCATCATTCTCAATTTGATTTTGATGAACGAGATATGGTGATTTACGGTAAATGAAAACAACAATAGGTCCTATAACCTATTGTTGTTTTTTATTATTTTTGCAAGGGAAGAGTATCAAAATATGTTCTGTAATTATTAGAGAATTCAAAGTTGTTTTTTGCATCCCAATTAATAGACCAAGACATTAGGCCGCGGAATGCAGGATAGCCACTTTGGTTAGAAAGTTTATACTTTCCTCCGAACGGAACTCCTTTAATGATATAATTTAAAGCTTTTTTCATTTCAGTTGGCGAAATGTATCCACCACTTGGAGCTGCCGCTGGTGCTGCTGGAAGCCCAATCATAACTTGATCTGAGCGAAGAGCTGGGAAAATGTTATTTGGATTACCACCTACAGGAAAACCATGTAAGAGCATATCTGCCATAGCGACTTCGTAGTCTGCAGTACCTTGATTGTAGTTATTACCGTCCATTCCAACCCCGCTGCCAGCGTTGTAGTGTTGAACGTGAATGTATGTTAGTTTATCTTTCACTCCGTAAATAATTGGTAAATATGCACCCCAGATACTTCCGTATGCGCTATAACCGCCTTGAACATAAGCTGTTTCAGGAGCCATGCTTAATAGAAAATCTGGACCATAATGATCTGAGATTGTTCGAATAGCTGATATAAGATTTACGATTTGGGGAGTAGTTGGATTTTTGAAATTAATGTCATTTCCGTTTAAGTAAATACCTGATTCAAGGTCAATATCTATTCCATCAAAACCGTATTTATCGATTAGAGATTGTATGGAATTAATAAAACGTTGCTTAGCGGCATTGTCAGGAAGTAAAACGACTCCATTTTGTCCTCCTATTGAAAGAACTACTTTCTTTCCTTTACTTTTTAAATAAGAAATATCTGATTTGAAGTCTGCATCTGTACCATACACAGGAGAAAATTCAACAGTGGAACGATCACCACCAGTTTCACCAAAAGATACATTGATTACATCCCATTTTGGTGAAACGTCTTTTAATTTAATAATGCCAGTACCGTTATCAAAGTTATGCCAGTATCCAACGAGTAATTTTGAACCTAAATTGTTTGCTGCTTGTGTTTGGAAAGGGGATAGCGGTAGTAGTAAGAACATTACTAAAATACAACAAAATAATTTGAACTTGTTTAACATATCAACACTCCTATACAAAAAGTTGTCTAGATGTATAATCTTGTTTATTTAATAATATCTGAAAATTCTTTCTTTTGTAAGAGGACTATAATTTTCTCAACAATTGTGTGTGGGAAAGTATTAAACCTAATGAAATAATTTTTGAAGGAGATTGAATTGTAATTGTTAAATTCAGAATATTTTGATATATTTTAACGTATAGAACAAAATCTTTCGCACAGTACTCTTACATAAATTTCAAAATTTAGTTTGGAAGGGGATGTACAAGAGTTGGATAAAAATCTAAAGAAAGATCTCAAAATACGCCACATTACAATGATCTCAATTGGCGGCGTAATAGGGGCTGGTTTGTTTGTTGGAAGTGGTGCCGTTGTACATTCGGCAGGACCTGGTTCTATCGTTTCATATGCATTAGCAGGACTTCTAGTCATTTTCGTCATGAGAATGCTAGGAGAAATGGCAGCTGTAAATCCGACAAGTGGTTCATTTGCAACGTATGCAAGAGAAGCAATTGGTCCATGGGCGGGTTATACAATAGGCTGGTTATACTGGTTTTTCTGGGTAATTGTTATTGCAATAGAAGCCACAGCAGGTGCTGGTATTATCCAATATTGGATTCCACAAATACCGCTATGGTTATTAAGTTTAATATTAACAATTTTATTAACGCTGACGAACGTTTTTTCGGTGAAATCATTTGGAGAGTTTGAATATTGGTTTTCTTTTATTAAAGTAATAAGTATTGTTTTGTTCCTTTGTCTAGGTCTTGCTGTTATTTTAGGATTTGTTCCAGGAACAGAAGCACCCGGCACTTCGAATTTAATTGGACAAGGTGGGTTTATGCCAAACGGTATAAGTTCGGTCTTGCTTGGAATTACTGTTGTTATATTTTCATTTATGGGATCAGAGATTGTAGCAGTAGCAGCTGGTGAATCTGCAGAACCTGTAAAAGCAGTAAAAACAGCAACAAACAGTGTGATTTGGCGTATTCTTGTATTTTTTATTGGGTCTATAGCGGTAGTTGTTACGCTACTGCCATGGAATTCAGCTAACATATTAAAAAGTCCATTTGTAGCTGTACTTGAACATATAGGAATACCAGCGGCAGCACAAATTATGAATTTTATCGTTTTAACAGCTGTACTTTCTTGCTTAAATTCAGGCTTATATACAAATTCAAGAATGCTTTTTTCAATGGCAGAAAGAGGAGATGCGCCAAAGTCATTTTTAAAATTGAACAGTAGTGGTGTTCCTGTTCGAGCGGTTTTATTTGGAACGTTCTTCGCTTATATTGGAGTTGTTTTTAGTTACATTTCTCCAGATAAAGTCTTTTTGTTTTTAGTGAATGCATCTGGCGGGATTGCGTTACTAGTTTATCTCGTTATTGCAGTTTCGCATTTAAAGATGCGTAAAAAAATGGGGAAAGTAGAACAAAAAAATTTGAAAGTGAAAATGTGGCTTTTTCCGTATGTAACGTATGTTACAATTGCTGCTATTATAGCAGTTTTAGTTGCGATGTTCGCAATTGATACTTTACGTTCACAAGCACTTTTAACAATGTTTGTTACAGTTCTTATCATACTTTCTTATTTTATTTTTAATAGAAATAAAAATAGCACAGTTTTGAATCCTAAAAGTAAGAATGAGGAATCTGTTCGATTCTAATTTTCTTATTTTCGAAGAGAGTTACACCCAGTCATTGCTATAAAAGAATCATATATAATCATAGAAACAAGTAATTACTATTGTCATAGTGGATATAAACTTTTTTCTTGACTTTTTATACGAAGGCGAGCAAAATGGTAAAAAAGGAAGGGGGGATGATGATGGAAGAGTACGTATTAGAGCTGTATAACCTGTTATATACGACAGAATGGCAAGATATTGTTTCGTTTCTAGGAATAGTATTTTGCATGAAAATTGTAATTGTATATATGGAAGAGCAAGGTATGTTCTATTCCTTCTCATCTCCGTTCGATGTGCAGCGCGAGCCGTTGCTAAACTATGCCAATGTGAATTACGAACAATTTCCTTTTGTAGTTTTCTTTATGATTCGATTTATTACAGCAATTGTAAAGAAGAAGGAAAGTGATGATGAAGAGTGCCACGCAACTTGTAAGGTAGCTAACGTTTTTTAAGCTAAATACAAGGAGGAGATTTATATGTGGTTTCGATTTCTTATGATTGGTTTCTTTTCATTAACAGCAATTTCATTAATGGGATATCAAGTGTCTGAAATTTTTCAAGCATATAGCGATACATTTTTTAACAAAAATTAATCGCGTTGCTATTTGAATAATAAAGCGATAAAATCCTTCTTAAGAAGTTTTATTAAGAAGGATTTTTTTCTTTGTTTTGTCTTGCTGTGTCAAACTATTGTCACATTTACACTGTGAATAATATGTTAAAATAGTGAGGTTACGTATACATACTTGAAGGAAGAGGGAGTGACCATTTTGGTGGATCAATCAACAAATCAGAAAAGCTATGCTCCTATTGTGATAACGCTTTCTGTAATTGTAAATGCGATTATTTTATTTTTGTTCTTTGGACCTGTTGGCTATGAAGGAGAAGTACATTTTGATGTAACGATTTTACCAATGTTAAACGCGATTTTTAATAGCTTTACGTTCGTATTTTTATTAGCAGCGTTATTCTCTATTATTAAAAAGAATGTGAAAATGCATCGTGGTTTCATCCTTGCAGCATTTACGACAACTTTACTATTTTGTGTGTCGTATTTATCGTATCATTACTTAGCACCGGCAACACATTTTGGAGGAGAAGGATTCATTAAATATGTGTATTTCATCATTTTAATTACACATATTATCCTAGCAGCAATTATCGTACCACTTGCATTGTTTGCACTTGTATTTGGTTTTACAAATCAATTAACACGTCACCGTAAAATTGTACGTTGGACAATGCCAATTTGGTTATATGTAAGTTTATCTGGTGTTATTGTGTACTTAATGATCTCACCTTATTATCAATAAAAGTCTCAGCCTTTAGGCTGGGGCTTTTTTGTTAAGCAAATCTTTTTGTGAAATGAAAAAAATATGGTATACAAAAGTATAGTTGCTTTTCAAATAGAAGGGATGGTAAAGAAATATGCAAAATTTTGTATTTCGTAATCCAACGAAACTTATTTTCGGTAAAGATCAATTAGAACAGTTAAAAACTGAAATTCCACAGTTTGGTAAGAAGGTTCTTCTCGTATATGGAGGAGGCAGTATTAAAAGAAACGGTATTTATGATAATGTGATTTCTATTTTAAAGGATATTAATGCAGAAGTATTTGAATTGACGGGTGTTGAACCGAATCCTCGTGTATCAACTGTAAAGAAAGGGATTCAAATTTGTAAAGATAATGGAGTCGAATTTATTTTAGCAGTTGGTGGAGGAAGTGTAATCGACTGTACGAAAGCGATTGCTGCTGGTAGTAAATATGATGGAGATGTATGGGATATTGTAACGAAAAAAGCATTTGCTAGTGAGGCATTACCATTTGGTACTGTACTTACTCTTGCTGCGACAGGTTCTGAAATGAATGCAGGCTCGGTAATTACAAATTGGGAAACGAATGAAAAGTATGGATGGGGAAGCCCAGTTACATTCCCGCAGTTTTCAATTTTAGATCCAGTTCATACTGCATCTGTGCCGAGAGATCAAACGATTTATGGTATGGTAGATATTATGTCACATGTATTAGAACAATATTTCCATCATGGAACGAATACAGAACTACAAGATCGTTATTGTGAATCTGTTTTAAAAACAGTAATTGAGACAGCTCCCAAGCTTTTAAGTGATTTAGAAAATTATGAGCATAGGGAAACAATTTTATATTGCGGAACGATGGCGTTAAATGGTATTTTAGCGATGGGAGTAAGAGGTGACTGGGCAACTCATAATATTGAACATGCAGTTTCTGCTGTTCATGATATACCGCATGGAGGCGGCTTAGCAATTCTATTCCCTAACTGGATGAAGCATGTCGTAGATGAAAATGTAAGTCGTTTTAAACAGTTCGCTATTCGTGTATTTGAAATAGAAACAGATGGAAAAACAGATAAAGAAGTGGCGTTAGAAGGAATTGAGGCACTGCGTCAATTTTGGACTTCAATTGAAGCGCCAGCAACATTAGCTGATTACGGTATTGGAGAAAATGAAATTGATATAATGGCTAATAAAGCGATGGCGTATGGTGAATTTGGTAACTTTAAAAAATTAAATAAAGATGATGTTCTAAGTATATATAAAGCTTCTTTATAAGTGAATTTAGAAAAGAAACCTATTTGATTGTTTGATCGAATAGGTTTCTTTTTTTGCTTTTTATAAACGTTTATGAATGTTTGTGATTATTTTTGATTGTTTATGGTTGATTTTTGTGACCGTTTTCATTATACTGTAATCAAAGAAGAGGTGAATAAAATGTTAACTCCTGAACGTCATCAAATGATATTGCAACTTGTAAAAGAACAGAAAGTTGTAAAATTACAGCAATTAGTTGAAAGAACAGAAAGCTCTGAGTCGACAATTCGCCGTGATTTAGCACAATTGGAAAAGCAAAGGTTATTAAAAAGAGTTCATGGTGGTGCCGCTGTTTTAACAGGAAAAGGGCAAGAACCAACGATGGTTGAAAAATCATCCAAAAACATTCAAATAAAACAACAAATTGCTAATTATGCAGCTAGCGTTGTTGAACAAGGTGATTGTATTTATTTAGATGCGGGGAGTACAACATTTGAAATGATTCCATTTTTAATCAATAAAGATGTTACTGTCGTTACGAATGGACTTATGCATATTGAAGCTTTAGTTGAAAATAATATTCGTGCGTATTTACTAGGCGGAATGATGAAGAGTAGGACGAAAGCTTTAATCGGTGCTATGGCACAGGAAAGTATGCAGAAGTATCGCTTTGATAAATGTTTTTTAGGTGCAAATGGTGTACATGAACAGCTTGGCTTTACAACGCCAGATCCAGAAGAAGCGCTCCTAAAACAAATGGCACTAACATTAGCAAACGAAGGATATTTCTTAATTGATGAAAGTAAGTTTTCAGAAGTTGCGTTTGCGAAAATTGCAAATGTTGAAGATGCAAATATTATTACAAACCATTTAGAAATTGATTTAGAAAAATATAAAAAACAAACCAATGTAATTGAGGCTGATAAACAATGATCTATACAGTTACTTTAAACCCATCTATTGATTATGTAGTGCAAGTTCCTTCTTTTGATTTAGGAACAATAAATCGAGCGGAGAAAGATATGAAGTTTCCTGGAGGAAAAGGAATTAATGTTTCTCGTGTTCTTCAGCGTTTAGGTGTTAAAAATATAGCACTTGGATTTACTGGTGGATTTACTGGTCAATTTATTAAAGAGGTATTACATGACGAAGGTGTAACAACAAACTTCGTCCAAGTAGATGAAGATACTCGCATTAATGTGAAAATAAAAGGGAAAGAAGAAACAGAATTAAATGGCCAAGGTCCTATTGTAACAAAAGAGCAGTTCGAACAGTTAATGAAAAAAATTGAGAGTATGCAACCTGGAGATTGTGTTGTACTCGCTGGGAGTGTACCGATCTCTATTCCAAGTACTTTTTACGAATCAATTGCTGCGTTTGGAGCTGAAAAAGGTATTCGTGTAGTAGTAGATGCAAGTGGAAGTGCACTGCAACATGTAATTAAAAATAAGCCATTTTTAATTAAGCCAAACCATCATGAACTTGGTGAGTTGTTTGGAGTGGAGCTTTCAACAGTAGAGGACGTTTTACCTTATGGAAGAAAATTAATTGAACAAGGTGTAAAACACGTTATCGTATCGATGGCTGGAGAGGGAGCTTTATTATTTACGGCAGAAGGTATATATGAAGCGACTGTTCCAAAAGGTGTTGTAATTAATTCAGTTGGGGCCGGAGATTCTCTTGTTGCAGGGTTTGTAGGCAAATATGAACAGACAAAAGATATTGAAAAGGCATTTCAATACGGCGTTGCAACAGGGAGTGCAACAGCATTTTCAGCTGATTTATGTAAGAAGGAAAAAGTAGAAGAATTATTGTCGCAAGTAATTGTAGCTAAGCGATAGGGGGAAGCAACATATGAAAATTACAGAACTATTAAAAAGGGATACAGTCATTATGGATTTGACAGCTTCAAATAAAGAAGCTGTCATAGATGAATTAGTTGAGAAATTAAACGGGGCAAATCGTTTAAATAGTAAAACGGAATTTAAAGAAGCTATTTTAAAGCGGGAGTCCCAAAGTACGACTGGAATAGGGGAAGGTATTGCAATACCTCATGCGAAGACAAAGGCTGTTAAACAACCATCGATTTGTTTTGGTAGAAGTGTAAGCGGTATCAATTATGAGTCGCTTGATGGACAACCGGCACACTTATTCTTTATGATTGCTGCAAGTGAAGGAGCGAATAATACTCATTTAGAAACGTTGTCTCGTTTATCGACATTATTAATGGATGAAGGGTTTCGCAAGCAACTATTAGAAGCGAAGGATGAAAGTGAGCTTCTTCAACTATTTGATGAAAAAGAGAATGAAAAAGAAGAAGAGATTGAAGTCGCAAAACCAGAAGGAAATGAACCGTACGTACTTGCTGTTACAGCTTGCCCAACTGGAATCGCTCACACATATATGGCGGCGGATAGCTTAAAAGCAAAAGCGGCAGAGTTAGGAATAGCGATTAAAGTTGAAACGAACGGATCAACAGGTATTAAAAACGGTTTAACGAAAGAGGATATTGAACGTGCAACAGCTATTATTGTTGCGGCAGATAAACAAGTAGAAATGAATCGTTTTGCTGGTAAACATGTCATTCAAGTGCCAGTTGCTGATGGGATTAGAAAAACGGAAAATCTGCTTAAACGAGCTGTCAAACAAGATGCACCAATCTTTAAAGGTGTAAAAGAGGATGGGAAAACAGAAAGTATTGAGAGAGAAAAAGGATTAGGAATTTATAAGCATTTAATGAGCGGTGTAAGTAATATGCTTCCATTCGTTGTTGGTGGCGGGATTTTAATAGCGCTAGCATTTTCGTTTGGTGGTATAAAGGCGGAAGGTCCTTTAGCTGAATTGTTCATGTCAATTGGTGGAGGAAAAACAGGTGCATTTTTATTCCTTGTACCAATTTTAGCTGGATTTATTGCAAGCTCTATTGCTGATCGTCCTGGTTTTATGCCTGGTGTTGTAGGTGGATTTTTAGCGGCGAATGCGAATGCTGGATTTTTAGGTGGATTAATTGCTGGTTTCTTAGCTGGATATGTTGTTTTAGGGTTAAAAAGATTATTTTCAGGACTACCAGTACAATTAGAAGGAATTAAACCTGTTTTGTTATATCCAGTCTTTGGATTATTGATTACAGGAGTTGTAATGCAAAAAGTAGTAATTCCGCCTGTAGTAGCATTAAATGAAATGTTGACAGGGTGGTTAAATGGTTTAAATGGTACGAATGCTATATTACTAGGTCTTATTTTAGGTGGTATGATGGCAATTGATATGGGTGGTCCAATTAATAAAGCGGCATTTACGTTTGGTATTGCTGCAATAGAAGCACAGAATTTTGGAGTGCACTCAGCAGTTATGGCTGGTGGTATGGTACCGCCACTTGCGATTGCATTCGCAACTACATTCTTTAAATCAAAGTTTACAGAAGCGGAACGTAAATCTGGTTTAACAAATTATATTATGGGGGCATCGTTCATTACAGAAGGTGCGATTCCGTTTGCAGCTGCAGATCCGGTTCGAGTAATCGTAAGTTGTGTTGTTGGTTCAAGTATTGCAGGTGCGTTATCTATGTTATTCCAAATTACATTACCGGCACCGCATGGTGGATTATTTGTAATAGCGTTAGTAAATAAACCGTTACTATATATTTTCTCTATATTAATTGGAACAATTGTCTCGGCTATTATGCTAGGTGTTTGGAAAAAGAAAGTTCAATAACAAATAAAAAGAGAGTAGCTTTTAGTAGCTGCTCTCTTTTTATTACAAAAAAATAAGTTAACAATGGAATATTGATGTTTTTTGGTAAAAGATGTAACGAATTGTGAATTTTTTGTAACAAAAAAGTAACACTGTAATTTTTTCTGGAAAAAAATTCTTGTGCTCGTATATGAAAAATATATGAAAACCACTGGAGATTGTATGAGAAATACATTTTATTAATATGGAAATTTATGTTACAACTCGTTAATTGTATATTACGAATGCTTTGTAATTGTGTGATTTCTAAAAATTCTAAAAATCTGTTGCTATAATGAAAATACGAAAACAAAGCAAATGGAGGCTATTCATGAAAAAATTATTAAGTATAGCAACAGCAGCAGTTTTTGGTCTTGGGATTTTTGCGGGTTCTGCTAAAGCGGAAACAATTGTAACAACAGACGTATTAAATGTTAGAGAAAACCCAAATGTAGAGTCAAAGCTTGTAGGTAAAGTGTTAAGTGGGAATACACTAGATGTTATAAATACAGAGAATGGATGGACAAAAATTAAGTTAAACGGTAAGGAAGCGTTTGTAAGTGCTGATTTTACAAAGAGCACATATTATGTAACGGCGGGCGTATTAAATGTTCGTGCTGGAGCGAATACTGATTCTGAAATTTTAGGTAAACTTAATAAAAATGATGTGATTGAAACGACGAATCAAGTTCAAAATGAATGGTTACAATTCGACTACAATGGAAAAGTCGGATATGTTCACGTGCCATTTTTAACAGGAACGGCACCTGTAATTGAAAAGAAAGAGGTTGTAGCTCAAGAAGAAGCGCCGGTTAAAAATAATACAGCAGTTAAGAATAAAGAGTCTGTTAAGAGTAACGATTCTATTAAGAATGTAGAATCAAGTAAACCTGTGGTAAAAGAAAAGCCGGCTGCAAAACCAGTTGCGAAATCTACTGAAACAAGTGCGCCTACTGGTGGTCGTGAAATTACAGTAGAAGCGACGGCATATACAGCAGATCCGAGTGAGAATGGTTCGTATGGTGGTCGTGTATTAACTGCAATGGGGCATGATTTAACAGCAAATCCAAATATGAAAGTAATTGCTGTTGATCCGAAAGTAATTCCGCTTGGATCAAAAGTATGGGTAGAAGGATATGGAGAAGCGATTGCTGGAGACACTGGTGGTGCGATTAAAGGAAATCGTATTGATGTATTAGTCGGTTCAGATGGTAGTGCTAATAGCTGGGGGCGCAAATCTGTAAAAGTGAAAGTTATACAATAGGTTATCGATATTAATATAAAAAGCGGTTGCTTGAAATTATGTAAGCAGCCGCTTTTTATGGATTATTGAAAGGGATAAATAGTTTTACCTGTAATAATTTTATATGCACTGCAAAATTGTGTTTGTATATATTCTGTATTTTTATTTTCTGGATGTGATGTTGTTTCATGGAGAGTAGAATGAAAAGCCCGTAGTAAACAATTTAGGGCGAAGTATAATTCCTCTTGTGAACAATTTTGTTCTTTTGTAGAAGTAGCTAAAATGAGGTCTTTTGTCAAAGATGAAAAATTGATGGTGGATTGTTTCATAGTTAACTCATCCTCTCGAAACTATTTTTATCATGTATATGCAGAATTGGACAAACTATGTTCTTTTTTATATGTAATTTCATGTACCGAAATGAAAGAACTTGCAATCATGCCGTTAAAATTGGTAAGATTGGGTATAATCAATAGATGGAGTATATTACATAAAGAGAGTTGAATGCTATGGGAGAAGTGCAACGTGAAAAAGTTGCTGTCATCATTGGACCAACAGCTGTTGGAAAGACGAAGTTAAGTATCGATCTTGCCAAAGCGTTGAACGGTGAAATTATTAGTGGTGATTCCATGCAAATCTATCGAACGATGGATATTGGAACTGCAAAGGTAACACAAGCAGAGATGGACGGAATTCCACATTATATGGTCGATATAAAAAATCCGGAAGATTCATTTTCTGTCGCGGAATTTCAAGAACGTGTTCGCAAACATATTCGAGAAATTACAGAACGTGGTAAATTACCAATTATAGTTGGTGGGACCGGTCTTTATATACAATCTGTTTTATTCGATTATCAGTTTACAGATGATGCTGGTGATGTGATATACCGAGAGCAAATGGAAAAGTTAGCTTTAGAACGCGGTGTGGAATATGTACATAAAAAATTGCAAGAAGTAGATCCGGAAAGTGCGGAGCGTATTCATGCAAATAATGTACGACGTGTCATTCGGGCGTTAGAAATTTTCCACACGACGGGTGAAAAAATGAGTGACCAAATTGAGAAACAAGAAAAAGAGTTACTCTATGATGTTTCATTAATTGGCTTGACAATGGATCGAGAAATGCTATACGATCGCATTAACTTACGAGTGGATTTGATGATGGAACAAGGCCTATTAGAGGAAGTAGAAGGTCTGTATAATAGAGGGATACGAGATTGTCAATCTATTCAAGCGATTGGATATAAAGAAATCTATGATTATTTTGAGAATCGAGCCCCTTTAGAAGATGCGGTATCACAATTAAAGACGAATTCGCGTCGTTATGCAAAGCGTCAATTAACGTGGTTCCGTAATAAAATGGATGTCACGTGGTTTGATGTTACAGACGGTGAAAAAACGTCAGAAATTTTACGATACATAGAAGGAAAGTTACAAGTAAAGTCGAATAATAGTAAGTAGAGAAAAAGAGGAGGATTCGACATGAAGCAATCAATCAATATTCAAGATCAGTTTTTAAATCAACTCCGTAAAGAAAATACGTTTGTTACGCTGTACTTATTAAATGGTTTCCAGCTTCGTGGACTAATTAAAGGATTTGATAATTTTACAGTCCTGCTGGAAACAGAAGGTAAGCAACAGCTTATTTATAAACATGCAATTTCTACATTTGTACCACAAAAAAATGTTTCAATTGAATTAGAATAGTAATGAATTATTGTACATAACAAAAAAAGAGCGAGTTTCCTCGCTCTTTTTTTATTTGTCATAAACAATCTATGATGAAATTTAAGCGATTCTAAATACAGTAAGGCGGATGTTAGTATTTCCTGTCGCAGGGATCGTAATCTCATTAAGAGTAGATTGAACAGAAATTCTTGCACCAGCTGCTAATGTTTCGATTGTAGTAAATGAAAGTGAGTCGCCTATTAAATTTGAAGAGAAATTATCAGTTGCGACTGCTCCATTAATTGAAATTCCTACTCCGAGTGGAGCGCATCCTGGCGCAGTTGTAGAAATGGATACGCTAATTACATAAATACCACCGTTAATAACAGTAACTGTATCTGTGCCGTTGAAGATAATATTGTTTACGTTAATTGCAGTACTAAAAATAAAGTTATTAAATTGCAGTACTGTTTGCTGAATATTGTTTGTTACAACAATTGTTGCTATAGGGAAGCTAGGTCCAGTTGGCCCAGTAGGTCCGGTAGGTCCACCAGAAGGTCCAGTAGGTCCGGTAACTCCTATACCAGTAGCGCCGGTAGCACCGGTAGCACCTGTGTTACCTTGAACACCTTGAGGTCCAGTAGCACCAGTAGCACCTGTGTTACCTTGAGCACCTTGAGGTCCGGTAGCGCCGGTAGCACCTGTGTTACCTTGAGGTCCCTGAGGTCCAGTAGGTCCAGGAGGCCCGCCAGAAGGTCCGGTAGGTCCGGTAACTCCTATACCAGTAGCGCCAGTGGCACCGGTAGCACCTGTGTTACCTTGAACACCTTGAGGTCCAGTAGCACCAGTAGCGCCAGTGGCACCGGTAGCACCGGTAGCACCTGTGTTACCTTGAACACCTTGAGGTCCAGTAGCGCCGGTAGCACCGGTAGCACCTGTGTTACCTTGAACACCTTGAGGTCCAGTAGCACCAGTAGCGCCGGTAGCACCAGTAGCACCTGTGTTACCTTGAGCACCTTGAGGTCCGGTAGCGCCGGTAGTACCTGTGTTACCTTGAACGCCTTGAGGTCCAGTAGCACCTGTGTTACCTTGAACACCTTGAGGTCCAGTAGCGCCGGTAGTACCTGTGTTACCTTGAACACCTTGAGGTCCGGTAGCGCCGGTAGCACCAGTAGCACCTGTGTTACCTTGAACACCTTGAGGTCCAGTAGCGCCGGTAGTACCTGTGTTACCTTGAACGCCTTGAGGTCCAGTAGCACCTGTGTTACCTTGAGCACCTTGAGGTCCAGTAGCGCCGGTAGCACCAGTAGCACCTGTGTTACCTTGAACGCCTTGAGGTCCAGTAGCGCCGGTAGCACCAGTAGCACCTGTGTTACCTTGAACGCCTTGAGGTCCAGTAGCGCCGGTAGCACCAGTAGCACCTGTGTTACCTTGAGCACCTTGAGGTCCAGTAGCGCCGGTAGCACCAGTAGCACCTGTGTTACCTTGGACGCCTTGAGGTCCAGTGGCACCAGTAGCACCTGTGTTACCTTGAGCACCTTGAGGTCCAGTAGCGCCGGTAGCACCAGTAGCACCTGTGTTACCTTGAACGCCTTGAGGTCCAGTAGCACCTGTGTTACCTTGAGCACCTTGAGGTCCAGTAGCACCTGTGTTACCTTGAGCACCTTGAGGTCCAGTAGCGCCAGTGGCACCAGTAGCACCTGTGTTACCTTGAGCACCTTGAGGTCCAGTAGCGCCAGTGGCACCAGTAGCACCTGTGTTACCTTGAGCACCTTGAGGTCCAGTAGCACCTGTGTTACCTTGAACGCCTTGAGGTCCAGTGGCACCAGTAGCACCTGTGTTACCTTGAGGTCCCTGAGGTCCAGTAGGTCCAGGAGGCCCGCCAGAAGGTCCGGTAGGTCCGGTAACTCCTATACCAGTAGCGCCAGTGGCACCGGTAGCACCTGTGTTACCTTGAACACCTTGAGGTCCAGTAGCACCAGTAGCGCCGGTAGCACCAGTAGCACCCGTGTTACCTTGAGGTCCAGTGGCACCGGTAGCGCCGGTAGCACCCGTGTTACCTTGAGGTCCAGTGGCACCGGTAGCGCCAGTAGCGCCCGTGTTACCTTGAGGTCCGGTAGCGCCAGTAGCGCCCGTGTTACCTCGAGGTCCAGTAGCACCAGTAGCGCCGGTAGCACCCGTGTTACTTTGAGGTCCAGTAGCGCCGGTAGCGCCCGTGTTACCTCGAGGTCCAGTGGCACCGGTAGCGCCAGTAGCGCCCGTGTTACCTTGAGGTCCAGTAGCGCCGGTAGCGCCCGTGTTACCTCGAGGTCCAGTGGCACCGGTAGCGCCAGTAGCGCCCGTGTTACCTCGAGGTCCGGTAGCACCAGTAGCGCCTGCTGGTCCAGTAGGTCCGGTAGGTCCTTGAATGAACGAAGCAGAATTAACTAGAGCAGTTTGTAATGCTGCTATTAATTTAAGAAGCTCTTGAAGTGTGCAAGGGTCAATTCGGAATAATTTTGTAATGTATAGTAAATAGTTAATGAGATTTTGAAGCTCAATAAATACAGCGCTTGCTACAAAGGTTGGATTTCTTAATATAGTTATTAAGTTTTTAATAATAGCTAACCCTTGTGC
Source organism: Bacillus sp. GC_Bacil_1 (assembly GCF_026540675.1). Lineage (NCBI taxonomy): Bacteria > Bacillati > Bacillota > Bacilli > Caryophanales > Bacillaceae > Bacillus > Bacillus sp. GC_Bacil_1. The sequence continues at coordinate 64,388 of NZ_JALNUG010000003.1, read as the reverse complement.
TTTCAGGGAGGAAGTAGCGTCTAGTGAACAAATAAATTTACTTAGTAGGTTCAATGTATCGATTAGATCTTCAATATTTTGGGGAGATGGATTTGCAAAAAGTGTTGGGATTATTTTTGTTAAATCAATAATAATCGCACGAAATGTTCTAAGTTGAGCTTTAGTAATTGGGATTGATGGAGTATTTGGGATTCGTCCAGCGCTACTTGGAAAGCATGGTTTGGAGAATTTGTTTTGATTGTCGTTATAACGAGACATTAAATCTCTCCTTTCTCACGAAAATGTGAACGAAACTCATCATAGTAGATGCAGAAATTAGTTAAATGGTCATAGTAAAATCGTTTGTTTAAAGAAAAAATAGAAAAAACGCCTTACAATAAGGCGTTTTTTCTATTTTCTGCGTATTGATAATATCGCTTTAATGAAATTTTTGATTTGAATCCAGCGAGTTTTATAATTTCTGATTCAGGAGTTTCTTTTTTTATTAAGTTTAAAATATAGGTGTTACGAAAATGTTGTCCTGAAATTCCTTTACGTAAATTGGCTCTAGCCACTTCGAGGCGAATCATTTTTTGTATAGCAATTTCCGTTAATGCCTTTGGTGCATCATTTTCATATACCCACCTGTATGTTCCACGGTTAAAATCAAATGCGACAAACAATGAATCATCACTATGATACTTAGGACGAACTGGTTCTGGGATACTTTTGTAATAATTATATAGTTGTTTTTTGTCTTCTTTTGCTAATGTAATTGTTCTTTCTACACCTGCGGTTGCTGGGATTGACAATGTGTTAGTTTCAAAGTGAACGTGATGCATTGTTAATGCTGTAAGTTCCTGTAAGGATAAACCGTAGTCGATCAATAGATTTAAAATAGCAATATTGCGATCCATTAATAAAGGGCGCACAGGAATTTGTTTTTCTGAAAGTCCTTCTAATGAAGTGACTATATACTTTAATCTTTTTTCTTCATCAGGTGAAATGAAATCTTCGTTACGAAGTGTACGGTCTGGTTGAATAGATATTTCCATATTCTTCAATGGATTGGGAATGTTTAGAAAGTGATGCATTCTATTTAATACAGTAAATACACGATGCATCGTTTTTTCTGAGTAATGTCGATTCGTTTTTAAATCGGAAAAGTAATCTTCGTAGTCTTTTGTACAAAGTGTAGCCCATATATTACTGGAAGGGAGCTTTTTGTTTTTTTCTAACCAATGTCCGAAGTCTTCAACGTCATAAACATAACGTTTAATAGTTGAGGGTTTTCGGCCTTTATTCAATAAAAAAATAGAAAAGGCTTGTATTGTATCATGGAATTCCGTTGTCTCCATAGTCCCACCACCTTAATTATTTCTTATATTATAGCAAACTTTTCTGAAAATAGGCATTTACAAGGGGGACAGGAATAATAATATTTGGTGAGTGGATAAAGTGAAACTATAATCAGTGGGGATTTTGTTCATCCTCTGCGATTATTAGTTGAACCAATCGGGCATTTACGGGCGGTTATCTCCCGCTTAAATACCAAGCGTTTGCTGAATGTCGAGGTGGGAGTCTTACTGCTCGCAAATAGCGGGATAAAATGAGGTGATTGTATGGAACAATCGATGCGAAAGAAAAACAACAATCAAATTAATATTGTGTTAAACCATCGAAAGAAAATTTCTTTGCCAGCCGCAGAAAATAAAACGGTAATTTCAAATGAAACTACAATTAAACATGAAATGCTGCAGAGAATTGAAGAAGAGATGGGGAAGCTTGTTGGGATGGATGATATAAAAAAGATAATAAAAGAAATATATGCTTGGATTTATGTGAATAAAAAAAGACAAGAGAAGGGATTGAAGTCTGAGAAGCAAGTGCTTCATATGCTGTTTAAAGGGAATCCGGGTACAGGGAAGACAACTGTTGCTAGAATGATAGGAAAATTGCTGTTTGAGATGAATATTCTATCGAAAGGCCACTTGGTTGAAGCTGAACGTGCTGATCTTGTAGGAGAGTACATCGGCCATACAGCTCAAAAAACAAGAGACTTAATAAAAAAAGCAATGGGAGGTATTTTGTTTATTGATGAGGCGTATTCTTTAGCTCGAGGAGGAGAGAAGGACTTTGGAAAAGAAGCAATTGATACGCTTGTAAAACATATGGAAGATAAACAACATGGTTTTGTATTGATTTTAGCTGGATATTCAAGAGAGATGAATCACTTTCTTTCATTAAATCCAGGGCTGCAATCTCGTTTTCCATTTATTATTGAATTTGCGGATTACTCGGTAAATCAGCTATTGGAAATTGGAAAGAGAATGTATGAAGATCGTGAATATCAGTTATCAAAAGAAGCTGAATGGAAATTTAGGGATCATTTACATGCGGTGAAGTATTCGTCGCAAATTACATCGTTTAGTAATGGGCGATATGTACGGAATATTGTTGAAAAATCAATTCGTACACAGGCGATGCGGTTGTTGCAAGAAGATACGTATGATAAAAATGATTTAATTGGAATATCGAGTATGGATTTGATGCTCGAAGAGGAGACGCACAGTACATAAACTGTGCGTCTATTTTTGTGTATAAGTTCGTTTACTCTTTTTTTGCTTTTTCTTGGTGCGCTTTATGGAAGCGTTCCATTTTAGCGCTCTTTTCGTGTGCTGAATTAGGGTCGTGTCCAAATTGGTTTACTGAACTTTTTTGAGCTCCTTTATTAACGTGGTTTGTCATTTGTATTCACCTCACTTTAAAAATTAGTATAAACATTATATAAAGAAAAAATCGTTAGAAAAGAAAAACCTCTTTACGATATGTAAAGAGGTTAGATTGCTATTTATGCATTGAACGTTCTTTCGTTTCGATACGTCTGTGCGGTAAATGCCATTTGTAATGAATAGAAACCATGCGGAAGCAAACAATTAAAATGAATAAAATGTAAAGGGCCCAATCGCTAACAATAATTTGAGCGCCAATTAAGAAACCTGCTAAAATTGTCCAAAAGGCATATACTTCAGCTCGAAGAACGAGAGGTTTTCTGCGGGCTAAAAGGTCGCGAATGATACCGCCGCCGATACCAGTTAAAACAGCTGCCACGATTGTGGCACTAATTGGTAAATTTAATTTTTGAGCATATAATGCTCCTTGTACAGCAAATGCTGATAAGCCGATAGCGTCAGTGATATTTTCCCACTTTTTCCAATGTCTAATTAACTTATTTGGAAAAAGAAAAATAATAGTCATTGATAAAAGTGCGATTTGGAATAACATGTCTTGTTGCCAAAACGCGACAATCGGATAACCGATTAATAAATTACGAAGGGCACCTCCCCCAAATGCGGTTGCCATTCCTAAAATATACACCCCGAAAATATCATAATCCTCTTCCATTGCAACAATGGCTCCGCTTAGTGCGAAAGCGATTGTGCCTATGATGCTAAAAATCTCCCATGCCATGAATTTTCTCCCCCGCTAACTAGATGAAATGTGCTTCCTCTGCTATTATATTAGAAGGTTTAAATTTCGAAAAGGATGAGTGAACATATTTGATGGAAGAAAAAGAAAAAGTCATATTAGTAGGCTGTCAATTGCCGCAAGATGATGATGAAAAATTTATGCATTCCATGAAAGAGCTTGCATCACTAGCTAAGACTGCGAGAGCGGAAGTGTTAGTTTCAACAACGCAAAAACGACCAAAGTTTCATCCGGCAACTTACATAGGTAAAGGGAAATTAGAAGAGCTTACAATGCTAACTGAAGAATTAGAGCCGGATGTTATTATATTTAATAATGAATTAACGCCGAGTCAAATTCGGAATTTATCCTCAGTATTAGATTCGAGAGTAATTGATCGAACGCAACTAATACTAGATATTTTTGCGCAACGTGCGAAGTCGAGGGAAGGTAAGCTTCAAGTAGAATTAGCTCAGTTGCAATATACAATGCCACGTCTTATGGGGCAAGGGTTGTCCTTATCACGTCTTGGTGGTGGTATTGGAACGAGAGGACCGGGTGAGACGAAACTTGAGACGGATCGTCGTCATATTCGATCGCGTATGGATGAAATAAAGAAACAACTTGCAGTTGTTGTGGAACACCGAAAAAGATATCGTGAGAGAAGAAAAGACAATAAAGTATTTCAAATTTCATTAATAGGCTATACAAATGCAGGGAAATCGACACTGTTTAATAGATTAACGGAAGCTAATACGTTTGAAGAAAACCTTCTGTTTGCAACACTAGACCCAACGACGAGGAAGATGCCCTTACCTTCTGGTTATACAGTATTACTAACTGATACTGTTGGTTTTATACAAGATTTACCCACTTCATTAATTGCTGCTTTTCGTTCAACACTGGAAGAAGCGGGGGAAGCAGATATTATTTTACATGTAGTTGATTCTGCGGATCCTAACTACATAGGGCATGAAAAAACAGTAAAACGATTATTATCAGAACTTGAAATTAATCATATTCCTATTATTACGTTATATAATAAAAAAGATGAATTACATCAAAACTTTATTCCGTTTCCGAAAAGTGATTTCTTAATGACTAGTGCTTTTGAAGAAAGTGATTTATTGCGTATAAAAGAAGCGATAGAAATGAAAATGAAGAAAGAAATGGATCGTTATCGAGTAGAAATCCCTCCGAGTGAAGGTAAGTTATTAACGCTTTTAAAGACGGAAACGCTATTAGCAAAGATGGAGTTTCTGGAAGATAAATTTGTATATGATTGTGCAGGGTATATTTTTACTCATTCATCGCTTAATGTGCAATTAAAGAGATTTTTAGTGGAAGAAGGAGAAAATAAAAATGTTTGATCGTTTGAAAAATGGAGAAAAAATTGCTCCAATCGTAAAAGAAGTAGAGAATCAGATTACAGAAGTACATAAACGTGCGGATGAAGTAATTGAAAGTAATCAGTTTCGTGTATTAGAAAGTTTTCGTAAACATAAAATTAGTGACTCGCATTTTATCCCGACGACAGGTTATGGTTATGATGATATTGGCCGTGATACGTTAGAAAAAGTGTATGCTGATGTATTTGGGGCGGAAGCTGGACTTGTTCGTCCGCAAATTATTTCAGGTACTCACGCTATTTCTACAGCGTTATTCGGTATTTTACGTCCAGGAGATGAGTTATTGTACATTACTGGGAAACCGTATGATACGTTAGAGGAAATCGTTGGTGTGCGTGGGAAAGGTGTAGGTTCATTTAAAGAATATAATATTGGTTACAATGCAGTTCCGCTAACTGAAGGTGGGCTTGTTGATTTTGAAGCTGTTGCAGCAGCGATTCATAGTAATACGAAAATGATCGGTATTCAGCGCTCGAAAGGTTATGCTACTCGTCCATCGTTTACTATTTCTCAAATTAAAGAGATGATCGCGTTTGTTAAAGAAATTAAACCTGATGTTGTTGTGTTTGTAGATAATTGTTATGGGGAGTTTATTGAAGAGCAAGAGCCGTGTCATGTTGGTGCAGATTTAATGGCGGGTTCGCTTATTAAAAACCCAGGCGGGGGAATTGTAAAAACTGGTGGTTACATTGTCGGTAAAGAACAGTATGTTGAAGCGTGTGCATATCGTTTAACATCTCCGGGAATTGGTGCGGAAGCTGGAGCGTCTTTATACAGTCTGCAAGAAATGTATCAAGGGTTCTTCTTAGCGCCACATGTTGCAGGACAAGCGCTGAAAGGTGCAATTTTTACAGCTGCGTTTTTAGAAAAGTTAGGAATGAACACGTCACCAGCGTGGAATGCACCAAGAACAGACTTAATTCAATCTGTTCAATTTGATGATAAAGACCGTATGGTTGCCTTCTGCCAAGCGATTCAATATGCATCTCCAATTAATTCGCATTTTACTCCGTATGCAAACTATATGCCAGGTTATGAAGATGATGTAATTATGGCGGCGGGAACATTTATTCAAGGTGCAAGTATTGAATTGTCTGCTGATGGTCCGATTAGACCACCGTATGTTGCATATGTGCAAGGTGGATTAACGTATTCGCATGTTAAAATTGCGATTTGTTCTGCGATTGATGAATTGATTGAAAAGAATTTATTAACAATTTCTTAAAGGGGAGCTGTCGATATCGGCAGCTTTTTTCGTATAAAAGTAACGATTTATGCGATTAGAAAAAAGAATGAAAAAATTTATAAAAAAATCATGTAAGAAAAGCTAACATCTATTGACACTAAACATAACATGTTATAAAATGAGAAGCAGTTAAGGCGAAGGAGGAACTGAAAAATGAAAGAAGATAGACGTTCTGCCCCGCTGTTTCCAATTGGTATTGTTATGGATTTAACACAATTGTCTGCGCGTCAAATTCGCTACTATGAAGAGCATAATCTTGTTTCTCCAACCCGTACAAAGGGGAATCGTAGATTATTTTCATTTAACGATGTAGATAAGTTGTTAGAGATTAAAGATTTGTTAGATCAAGGCTTGAATATGGCTGGTATTAAGCAAGTGTTACTAATGAAAGAAAATCAAACAGAAGCAGTGAAAGTAAAAGAAGAAACGAAAGAAATTTCAAAAACTGAGCTTCGCAAAATACTTCGAGATGAACTACAACATACAGGTAGATTCAATCGAACTTCATTGCGACAAGGTGACATTTCAAGATTTTTTCACTAAAGATAACTGATTCTGAAGGCGATTAGAGGGACTAAGGAGGAATTTATAATGTCTAGATACACAAAAGAAGATATTTTCCGTTTGGCGAAAGAAGAGAATGTAAAGTATATCCGTTTACAATTTACGGACCTTTTAGGGGTAATTAAAAACGTAGAGATTCCAGTGAGACAATTAACGAAAGCTCTTGATAACAAAATGATGTTTGATGGATCTTCGATTGAAGGTTTCGTACGTATTGAAGAATCTGATATGTATTTATATCCTGATTTAGACACTTGGGTAATTTTCCCTTGGACAGCTGAAAAAGGTAAAGTAGCTCGACTAATCTGTGATATTTACAATGCAGATGGCACTCCATTTGATGGAGACCCACGTAACAACTTAAAACGTGTGTTAAAAGAAATGGAAGCTTTAGGATTTTCAGACTTCAATCTTGGACCAGAGCCAGAATTCTTCCTATTTAAGGTTGATGAAAAAGGAAATCCAACATTAGAACTAAACGATAACGGTGGATACTTCGACCTTGCGCCGATGGATCTAGGGGAAAACTGTCGTCGTGATATCGTTCTTGAACTTGAAGAAATGGGATTTGAAATTGAAGCATCTCACCATGAGGTTGCTCCAGGGCAGCACGAAATTGACTTTAAATATGCAAATGCAATTCGCTCATGTGATGACATTCAAACATTCAAACTTGTTGTAAAAACAATTGCTCGTAAACATGGTTTACACGCAACGTTTATGCCAAAACCACTATACGGTGTGAACGGTTCAGGTATGCACTGTAACTTATCATTATTTAAAAATGGTGAGAACGTATTCTTTGATGCAAACGGTGACTTACAATTAAGTGATGATGCTCGTCACTTCATCGCAGGTATTTTAAAACATGCACCAGCATTTACAGCGATAGCAAACCCAACTGTAAACTCATACAAACGTCTAGTACCTGGATATGAAGCACCTTGTTACGTAGCATGGTCTGCACAAAACCGTAGCCCGTTAGTACGTATCCCTGCATCTCGTGGTATTAGTACACGCGTAGAAGTACGTAGTGTTGACCCAGCTGCAAACCCATATTTAGTAATGGCTACATTATTAGCTGCAGGTCTTGATGGAATTAAAAACAAATTAACTCCACCAGCTGCAGTAGACCGTAACATCTATGTAATGACAAAAGAAGAGCGCGAAGAAGCAGGTATCGTTGACTTACCAGCAACATTAGCGCAAGCGTTAGTTACATTACAATCTAATGAAGTAGTATGCGGTGCACTAGGAGAACACTTACTTGAGCACTTCATCGAAGCGAAAGAGATTGAGTGGGATATCTTTAGAACACAAGTTCACCAATGGGAACGCGATCAATATATGTCTCTTTACTAAGAGGCTTGAACCCTTGATACAACTCGTATCAAGGGTTTTTTAATTCCCTATTATTACAATTTTATATGGTTGCAAAATGAAAAACAGCCACATAAAAGCCAATAATTAATAACAAGTAGTGATATCATAGAAAAACATTATCAGATAAATGTAAGTTTTATATAATTTGTGAAATGAAAAAGCCTTGATACTACGGTATCAGGGCTTTTTTAGTGAAGTTATTGGATATGTTAACTACTAGATAATGGATTGTTTTTGGTTATTTTGAATCATGTTACTAAGAAAATCTTTTCAAAAGAAGTGATTTTATCTTTTTTTTAAATCACTTGTGCTATAACTTAATAATTCTTTACTGCCTGTACAACGCGACCAATGATTTTTACATCTTCAGCTGAAAGATCGTAAGTTTTTGGTTCGTGGATAGGATCATTACTCAATGGTATTAAAGTAATGATGCTTCCAGACTTTGAAATCTTTTTCACGGTAGCATCATAACCATTGACTTTTACAACAGCAATTTGTCCGTTTTCAACATAAGGAGTTTCCTCTACTAAAACATAAGAACCATCAGGAAATTCGAGATTCATGCTAGTGCCTTTTACAGTAAGATAAAAATACTTTTTACGCTTGTTTAAAAATGTACTCAGCATTGGTAAATAGCCTTCGATATTTTCTTCAGCGAATATAGGTGTACCAGCTGCTACAGAACCAATGATAGGAATATGAATAATATTTGATTGATCGTTTTGGATGGTTTCATAAATAGAAACTTCTTCTTTAACAGTATTGTCCTCTTGAGTTGCGAGTTTTTCTAAATCATCAGTAGTGATTCCTAATCCCTTACAAACTTTTATTACATTATCAACAGATGCTTTACCAATCCCTCTTGATAACATGGATTGCAGTGTTGTGGGGGGGAGACCTATTTTTTCGGCGAAGGCTCTTTTGCTATAGCCAGCTTCTTTTATTAAGCGTGTTACAACCTCTGCTTTTTTCATTACTTTCACCATCTTTCATATTAAAATGTATACGATATTGCGTATTTCTGTATATATCATAACCTAACTGAATTTGTTAGTAAATAGAAAAGTATACGAAATTAAGTATTTAAATACGTTTTTTTGTTGACTAAATACGAAATTGAGTTTATATTTAAATGGAAATGAACGCAATATCGTACAAAAAATAGGTGGTGAGTCGATGTATTCGAATTTGCGTGCAGAGATGGCGAGAAAAAGAATTATGATTACACAAATTTCTTCGCATCTGAAACTTCGCCACGCAACAGTGAGCGACAAAATAAATGGTAAATTTCGTTTTTATTATGATGAAGCTTTTGAAATTAAGAAAACTTTTTTTCCAGAACATAATTTGGAATATCTCTTTGAATTTGAAGAAAACGAAGCGAATTGAAATCGGAGGAGAATTGCTTAAAATGGATAACCGAATTATTGAATAATGACTTAATAAAAGGGTTCATATCATAGTATTTATTTTAAATTTCGATAATTAGTTAATCTGTAAAAAGAAAGCAACGAATTATGCGTAGTGCGAAATTATCTCAATACAATAAAGATAGTTCAAAATTAGTAGTGAGGAGGAGATGAGGATGGGGCAATTAACTGACTCATCAGTACATAGTTCATTAGTATTTGAAGTTAATGGAAAAGTAGTAACGGATAGTTTGGTAATTGCGAAGATATTCAAAAAAGATCACTTCGACGTTTTGAAGGAAGTTCGAAAACAAATTGTATCTGTAGGTGAAGAGTTTGGAGGAGAAAATTTTCACGAGTCCACTTATATGAATTCAAAGAACAGGCGAATCCCTAAATATGATTTAACAGAAGAAGCATTTACGTTACTTGTGATGGGATATACCAGTAGAGAAGCGGTTGGAATAAAAATTAAATTCATGAAAGAGTTCAAACGAATGAAGCAGTATATACAAAATCAACAAAATGTGCCAAAGGATCCAATGGGGGTTTTAAAGTTAACATTTGCTGCGTTAGAAGGGCATACCCAGGAGATACAAGAGATTAAGTCTGAGGTGAAGGGATTGCGAGAAAATACGCCGCTGTATGCTATCGAGTGTGAAGAAATAACAAGGGCTGTAAAAAGGTTAGGTGTTATGTTATTGGGAGGTAAAAATTCAAATTCTTATCAGGATATCGGCCTTAGAAGGAAGTTATATAGAGATATTTACAGTCAGTTACATCGGGAATTTGGTGTGAATAGTTATAAAGCTATTAAGCGTCATCATTTGGATAGAGCAATACAAATTATTAATGAAGAATATTCAATCCCAACTGTTTTAAATGAAGAAATTACAGTTAAAAACTCACAAATAAATATGGCAGACATTCAGTAGGAGGAAAGAACATGCAAAGAAAGATTTTAGTAATTACTAGCAGTTTAGCAGGATTACCAACTGTCAGTGAATTTAAAACAAAAGAAGATGCAAAAGAGCAGGTTAGAAAGCTTATTCAAAAAGGAATGAGTCAAAATGTGATTCGTATAACACAAGAAATTCCAATGAATATCGAAATTCAAGTGGATGTTGAATTTGAGGAATAAGAGAGGTTTAGAAGAAAATAGATATGGATAGCATGATTGTTTTGAATGAATAAGAAAAGAATCCGTTGCAGCGGATTCTATAAGAAAAAATATCTCTAGATAAGTATAACATTGAATACCGTTTTTGAGAATTTATGAGGTGGCTAGTATGGGGATTATTCGAGTGAAAAAAGATAGTAATTATTCTGTTATAAATAATACTGGTTTAAAAGATGAAAGGTTGTCATGGAAAGCGAAAGGAATCTTAGCCTATGCGCTTACATTACCAGACGATTGGACTTTTCATATTAGCGAATTAGCTCGACATGCTAAGGATGGAGAAGATTCGCTCCGTACAGGTTTTAAGGAATTAAAAGAATTAGGTTATGTAAAACGTTATCCTGTTCGTGATGGGAATACGAAAAAAATTACAAGGTGGGATACGGAAATTTACGAAACGCCACAAAGGAACATGCCACAAGTGGAAAACCAAGATGTGGTAAAGCCATATGTGGAAAATCAGACACTACTAAATACTAATAGACTAACTACTAATAAACGAAATACTAATATACAAAATACTAATCATTTTGATGATATGGATAAATTAGACTCTCGTGTATTTATTAATGAGAGGGTTAAAGTAAGTTGTAACTTTATTAAGGGGATGGGCATTCCGTTAAGTGAAATTGCAATTGCAGAGTTGGGAGATTTTTGTAATTTGTTTAGTGATGAGTTAATTCAGTATGCAATTAATAAAGCCGTTGATGAGAATGCACCAAGATGGAACTACATTAAGGCTATATTGAGGAATTGGAAGGAGCAAGAAGTTAAAACATTAGTTGATGTGGCTATAATAGATAGACGTTTCGAAATGAGCAAGAAAAAGAAATATAACGGGACAGGTAGGAAGTATTCAAATAGAAAAGAGATTGTACCCGATTGGTTATATAAAGATGATGAATCAACAAATCTAGAAGAGGAAAGAAAAACTGTGCAGTCTATTGATGAAGAGCGTGAGAGATTACAAGAAGTGTTAAATAAATATAGGTCATAAGAAAAAATACTAGATGATTTACGAGTAATAAAGATTGAAAAGGCTAATAAGCATATTCATTCTATTAAATTAGTATTAAGAGACTTTGTAAAAAGAACGGAAGTGGGTGAATCAGTAAGTGTTCGAATGGCTCAAAGATTATAAGAAGTTAGAAGAAGAAATTGCTTATTTAGAATACAACTTAGATAAATCAAAAGCCGAATTGAAGCGTTGGATTAGCGGTGATTTGCAAAATGTAAGGTTAACCGCTGAATCGGAAGGGGCTAAGGTAGAAGGGCGGATTGAAGCAATTGAATATGAATTAGCTCATAAGATGAATGAAGAGTATGATTTAAAGCTTTTGATTAATAAGTTTACAGGACTGGATCATCAAATACTTAAAATGAAATATGTTGATGGAATGACTTTAGAACAAATTGCGTTTGAATTACATTATAGTACAGGTTATATACGCCGGAAACACGCTGAAATAAGGAAGATTGTCAAGTTTTTAGATGGATTTTAATGTTACCTTTTTGTAGGATACATGCAGTGTACAGAAAGTATTGAAAAAGTGATTTATAGTAGTAATATAAGATTTCGACGAAAGGGCAACTATTTTTATGGTTGCTCTTTTTGTTGTGAAAGAAGGTGAGTAACATGAAGTGATTTGATGGATTAATGGGTCTTTAGCTTCTAGTTATATTTAGTAAAGTAGTAGTTTTGCAGGCGAAAATAATAGAAAAATAAGGAGATGTTTAATGATGAGTTTATTAGCTGCTTCAGTCAAAACAAAGAATTTGCCACAACAGGTGTTACGTTGGCAATCAATGGTAGAAAGTGAATGTGCTGCACAAGGTGTATCTGAGTTAGTTCCTTACGTGCTTGGAGTTATTATGGTAGAAAGTGGAGGGAATTCTGAAACGACACCTGATATTATGCAGTCCAGTGAATCACAAGGATGGGCAATGAATACGATTAAAAATCCGAAAGATTCAATTTATTACGGAGTGAAGCATTTAAAGGGTGCTTTTGATGATGCGAAGAAAAATGGCATTACAGATTTAAGTGCCATTGTTCAATCATATAATTTTGGACGAGCTTACCTTCGCTGGTTAGCATCTAATAATAAACAGCATTCATTACCGGTGGCAGATCTGTATTCTAAAACGGTTGTTGCACCATCTCTTGGAAATACAACTGGTGCTATGGTTCGATATAATCAGCCTATCGCAGTGGCATACAATGGTGGTTACCGATATAAAAATGGAGGGAATTTTTTCTACTCTGAAATCGTTAAGCAATATGTGAATTTTGATGGAGGTGGCCACAATACTGATAAACCGATACAACCAGTAGGTCTTGGAATTGCTGTAAATAAATATCCGAATAACGGTGGTATTAATCTATATAGCCAACCACAAGGTGGACATTTTACGAGAGTAATTTATGATAAAACACCGTACCTTATTATAGATGCAGCATGGTTTGAAAATCCTATGATTTGTCTCGGGAACGAGGCATGGGCTGCTCTGGAACATTTCGATGTGCAATGGTTCAGTGCTTATTCAAAATATCCACCAGGTGGCGGTATTAACACGTATGATGGTCCTAACGGAAATTATACAGGTTTTGTAGATGGGTCTGTTCCGTATAGACTTTTAGGACGAAAAGATGGTTACCTGGGTATTGGAAATAATGCATGGGTAAAAGAAGAACATTTTGATGTTAGATAATAACGGGGAGCTTTTCGTTCGGTTAATCTTAAGATTTGAAAAACTAAAATACATCCAAAAAATAATAAATATAGACAGTGAACGAAGGTGCTCATTCAAGCACCTTTTTTATATTGTGTAAAAATAGAAAGGAAGACTAATATGGCAAAATTTATTTATCCTACAGATACAACAAGAGTAACAAGTGGTTTTAGAGGTAGTAGACCAGATCATCATGGGGTAGACCTTGCTGAAGCGGGCTATCATCCGATTTATGCAGCAGCTAGCGGGCAGGTTAGTCGTTCTTATCTTTCATCTAGTTATGGTGAATGTATTATGATTGTGCATACTATTGATGGAGTTACATGGGAAACTGTATACGCTCATATGCGTAGTGGTTCTCGAACAGTAAAAGTAGGCGATTATGTTACACAAGGACAAACTATTGGGGTTATGGGGAACACAGGGGAGTCTAGTGGCCAACACTTACATTTTGAATTGCATAAAGGGCGCTGGGATGCTAGTAAGAGTAAAGCTGTGAATCCACTAGATTATTTGGGGAAAGGTGACAGTGGCAACAATACTGATAAACCGATACAACCAGTAGGTCTTGGAATTGCTGTAAATAAATATCCAAATAATGGGGGTATTAATCTATATAGCCAACCACAAGGTGGACATTTTACGAGAGTAATTTATGATAAAACACCGTACCTTATTATAGATGCAGCATGGTTTGAAAATCCTATGATTTGTCTCGGAAACGAGGCATGGGCTGCTCTGGAACATTTCGATGTGCAATGGTTCAGTGCTTATTCAAAATATCCACCAGGTGGCGGTATTAACACGTATGATGGTCCTAACGGAAATTATACAGGTTTTGTAGATGGGTCTGTTCCGTATAGACTTTTAGGACGAAAAGATGGTTACCTGGGTATTGGAAATAATGCATGGGTAAAAGAAGAACATTTTGATGTAAAGTAGTATCTCGAAATCCATGAATATTAAATTAGATAAACAAAAAGCATTATATGATGATTTTTTGAGGTGAGGTTAATCTCTGTAAACCGGTGGGCGAAGAGTAGAGAGAAATTAATGGAAGAGCAAGAGCAACGGACACATAGTTGCTCTTTTTTTTTTGAAAGAAAGTGATAACAATGAATCACCTATAGAAAATGCTAGCCGTATATGCATTAAGCCATCAGATGTACTTAGTAACACAGTAGAAATTTTAGGTGAAAAAACAAGAGAATAAAAAGGAGATGTTCAGCAATGGAAATTAGACAAAAATTAGTTAACTCAAGTAAATATGGTATAAAGTGTCCCAATACAATGACACCGGAATTCATCACAGTGCATAATACATACAATGATGCATCAGCTGAAAACGAAATATCTTATATGATTGGAAATAATAATTCAGTTTCGTTCCATGTTGCAGTAGACGATAAAGAGGCAGTACAAGGTATTCCATTCGATCGTAATGCTTGGCATGCTGGTGATGGTAACGGAAATGGTAATCGTAAATCTATCGGGGTTGAAATTTGCTACTCTTTAAGTGGTGGGGATAAATATTACAAAGCAGAAGATAATGCAGCAATTGTTATTGCTCAGTTAATGAAACACTTCAATATTCCAATTAGTAATGTACGTACACATAAGTCCTGGAGTGGCAAGCATTGCCCACATCGTATGCTTGATGAAGGAAGGCTGGATCAATTTATTAAGAAGATAAATGAAGCACTTAACAACGGTAATAACGATAATAAACCGATACAACCAAAAGGCCTTGGAATTGCGACATCTAAATATCCAGAGGGTTGGGGTATTAATTTATATAGTAGTGGTAATAAAGATGCTTGGTTCACTGGTGAAGTAATTAATACTAAGACTCCATATTTAATTTTAGATGGTGCTTGGTATGGTGGTAATGAAAATATGCTGTGCCTAGGATGGCAGCAATGGGCGAAGCAAGAACATCTTGATGTACAGTGGTTCTATGCATATTCAAAATATCCAGCAGGTTATGGTATTAACACATATAAAGGGCCGAATGGTGAATGGACTGGTAATGTAGATGGGTCTGTGCCTTATGGGATTTTTGCAAGAAAAGATGGTTATATCGATATTGGGCAAAACACATGGGTAAAAGAAGAACATTTTAATGTGAGATAAGGATATGAGAGTAGGATCACTCGTGTGATTCTTTTTAATTTTTGAAAAGGAGATGAAAACGATGGAAGAACAAATCTTCAATTCAATGATTCAACAAGGAGCATTCGCAGCTTTATTTGTATGGATGCTGTTTACTACGCAAAAAAAGAATGAACAGCGCGAAGAACAATATCAAAAAGTTATTGAAAAAAATCAACAGGTCATTGAAGAACAAGCGAAAGCATTTAGTTCGTTGTCGAAGGATTTATCAGATGTTAAGCAAAAAATCTTAGGAAACGGGGATGAGAAATAAAATATGATATTAAAGTATTTGTCGCGTATGCAGGTTCTCAAATAGGAATGCGATTAATATATAATAATGAGAAAAAGCCCTAATACCGATAAGTATTGGGGCTTTTTCTCATTAGCTATAGTGAATAAGGTTGTGGTGGATTCTTCAAGAGGAAAGAGTGAATGAAGTCTAATGTAAATGAAATGAAACCTTGAATGATGCTTAGTTATAACGCAGTCTTATTCAGGGGTTCGTTAGTTTATTTTCTAAATTTAGGGAATAAATATAGCTTAGTACCTTGCAATAAACAATACCAAGTGGTATATTATGGATAAAACAGGTACCGTGTATTGAACAGTACTAAGATAGGAAAGGAGGATGGCACTTGAACGTTCAGTTTAAAAAAGGTGTGCTTGAACTTTGTGTATTAGCACTTGTAAAACGTAAAGATAGTTACGGTTATGAACTTGTTCAGCAAATTTCTAATAAATTTTTAATATCGGAAGGGTCAGTATACCCTTTATTACGCCGTTTGACGAAAGAAGGGTATTTTCAAACGTATTTAAAGGAATCTACGGAAGGGCCACCTCGTAAATATTATCAATTAACAGAGCAAGGGAAGACGCAATTTCATTTGTTAGTAACAGAATGGCGTGATTTTGCGAAAGGGGTACAAGAAATTATTGAAGGGGTGGAATGGGATGAGTAAAGAAGGGTTTCTTAAAGAATTATCAAGTTATCTTAGAAAGTTACCAGAGGAAGAGAGGCAAGATATTTTATTGGATTATGAAGAGCACTTTCAGTTTGGACTAGAAGAGGGGAAAACTGAATCAGAAATAATTCAGGGCCTTGGTTCTCCGAAAGTAATCGCAAAAGAGTTACTTGCGATGTATCGCTTCGATGAAATGAAAAAAAATCCATCGACTTCAAATGTGACAAGAGCTGTTATGGCAGCGATTGGACTTAGTTTGTTTAATTTTATTATTGTGTTAGGCCCGTTAGTCGCAATTGTTGCTTTTATATTTTCTTTTTGGATTGGTGGTATTGCTAGTGTAGTAACACCATTTTTCGTTATTGGAAAAGTATTTATGGGTACTTTTATATGGTTGGATCTTTTCGTTAGTATAACGTTTGTTGGAGTAGGTTTATTGTTATGTATTATCGCTTTTTATAGTACAAAGTGGTTTAAGAGATTGTGTGTACGATATGTAATATGGAACTTCAAAATGATAAAAGGAGAGTAAATGATGAAAAAACTATTTTTAATCGCTATCGCTTGTATCATTATTGGAGTAATAGGAATTTCCCAAACATATGAAAAAGCAGTACAAACTGCTGAAAAAGGCGATAAAGAAGATGTAATTAAAAACGAAACATTAAAAAATATAGAAGTTAAGTTAGATGCCGGAGATATTGTTATCCAAAAATCTCCTGATTCTTCTTTTTATGTAAAGCAATCAGGAGATGTACGTAAACAAGAGATTCGTATTGCAGAAGATGGTGACACATTAAAAATTATTGGGGAAAGAGAAAAAGGTGCTTCATTTGATTTTTCTTTTTATGATTTTAGGTTTCAAACGTCTAAATTGACTCTCCTTGTGCCCGAACGCTCTTATCAAGATGTAAAAGTAAATTCATCTGC
Source organism: Bacillus sp. GC_Bacil_1 (assembly GCF_026540675.1). NCBI lineage: Bacteria > Bacillati > Bacillota > Bacilli > Caryophanales > Bacillaceae > Bacillus > Bacillus sp. GC_Bacil_1. The sequence continues at coordinate 46,968 of NZ_JALNUG010000003.1, read as the reverse complement.
TGGACAAATCGAAATGAGTGATGTGAAAAGTGATAGCGTAAGTGTTAGAACACTTGCTGGAGAAGTAGAGTTGAAACAAGTAACGGCTAAGAATGTGGAGGGATCGACAAAAGCTGGTGAGGTGAACTTTAAGAAGGTATTAGGGAAAGTGACCGCAAAAACAACAAGTGGGGAAATAAATATTCAAGATCATGATTCTAAGTATAATCTAGAAGCAAGTTCAACTGCGGGAGATATAGATATTACTTTATCGGAAAAACCACAAGATGCGGTAATTACTGGGCAAAGTGCTGCCGGAGATGTAACAATTTTTAATGAAGAAAATAATAACGTAACAATTGGCAATGGTAGTAAAAAGATTAGCGGTAAAACGGCTGCGGGAGATGTGACGATTGAAACTCGTTAATAAGAAATAGAATGTATGGAAATCTATCAAAATACAAAAAAAGAAGATAATTACCGTATATAAATAAGGTAATTATCTTCTTTTTATTATTTTTAATGTAAATCACGATATACGCCAATTACTTTCCCGATAACTGACACTTGTTTTAAAATGATAGGTTCTAATGAAGAGTTTTCTGGTTGTAGACGGAAATGGTCTTTTTCTTTATAGAAACGTTTAACAGTTGCTTCGTTATCTTCTGTTAAAGCGACTACAATTTCACCATTATATGCAGACTGTTGTTGGCGAACAACAACTAAATCTCCATCGAAAATACCAGCTTCAATCATACTATCTCCAGAAATACGTAACATGAACACTTGGTCTGCTCCAGCAACAATACTAGCTGGAAGTGGGAAATGTTCCTCTACGCTTTCAACCGCTGTAATTGGTAAACCGGCAGTAACTTTTCCGACAATTGGAACTTGAATAACAGATTGTGTTTCCGTATCCATTCGGTCTTCACCTAAAATTTCAATGGCACGTGGTTTTGTTGGATCGCGTCGAATGTATCCTTTTTCTTCTAATCGTGATAAATGTCCGTGCACTGTAGAACTAGAAGCGAGGCCGACTGCTTGACCAATTTCACGTACGGAAGGTGGATATCCTTTTTCTTGTACTTTTAGCTTAATAAAGTCGAGAATGTCTTGCTGGCGTTTTGTTAACTTTTCCATGTTTTCTAACACCTCGTTTTCTTTCATTTTTCTTATTAATAAGTATAACATGTGAAAAAACATTCTACAAACATAAGTTCGAACAAATGGCGGATTTATGTTACACTATAGGGAAATAATAGGGAGAAAGAGGGGTTCAAAATGAATGCAATTATTTATGCACGTGTGAGTACAACGAAAGAAGCGCAAGAAACATCATTATTACGTCAAAAAGATGAATTATTGCATTTAGCTGAGCGCTATCAAATGAATGTTACTAAGGTGATTGAAGAGCAGGCTAGTGGATATACAATTGAACGTGACGGTATATTAGAGGTGCTGGATACAATTCGAGACGAACAAATTGATGTGTTACTTATACAAGATGAAACGCGCCTTGGTAGAGGAAATGCGAAGATCGCATTAATGCATTGTTTACATAAAGAAGGCATAAAAGTATATACGCATACACATAATGGTGAATTACAATTGTCGGATTCTGATTCGATGGTATTAGATATTATTGGTATTGTTGAAGAATATCAAAGAAAGATTCATAATTTGAAAATTAAACGAGGTATGCAACGTGCAGTAGAAAAAGGTTATCGTCCAGAAAATAATTTAAAAAATCGTCATTTAAGTGTAGGAAGAGAGAAAAAAGAAGTGCCAATTGAGGAAATTGTACGTTTGCGAAAAAGTGAACTCACGTTTGAAGAAATTGCAGCAACATTACGTGGATTTGGTCATAATGTTTCAAAGGCGACTGTACATCGTAGATATGTAGAGTATACGAAGCAATTGCTTGATAAAGAAGAGTAACTATTGTATGATAATAATCAGTTTTGATTAGAAGGGGGATTCGAGATGATTAATCACGAACTCGTTGAACGCATTAACTTCTTAGCGAAAAAAGCAAAAGCTGAAGGTTTAACTGAAGAAGAGCAACGTGAGCGTCAATCGCTACGTGAACAATATTTAAAAGGATTTCGTCAAAATATGTTAAACGAACTTAAAGGAATTAAAGTTGTTAATGAAGAAGGTACAGATGTTACACCGACGAAATTAAAAGCTTTAAAAAAGCAAGATAATGCAAAATTAAATTAAAAGATGGGCGAAGCCCATCTTTTTTTATTTGTAAAAATCGTTATTTAATAACTTTCCAGTTGTTATTAACTGTTGCTTCTATCGTTTTATGTTCCAATATATAATTAGCGATAAGTTCAGACATATCTGTGGGTATATCTTTTACTACCGGTTTGTTTTGAAACATAAAGAAATTTCCCCCGCCACTTGCACGATAATTATTCATTACAACTTCATATTCTTCATTCATATTAAGAGGAGCACTGTTATGCTGTAAAGATTCTACTCTTTCACCAATTGGTTTTGAAATGTTTAATACATATGAAATCCCTTCCCACATATCATAATTATAATGTTGTGGTTTTGGTTCTATGTAGGTAGGACTTACGATGATGGATCCATCTGTTTTTAATGTGAAATAAGAAGCAGAGAGTTCAAGAGCGGCTTTTATATCAGCTCCAGTTATTCTAATTACTTTTAATGTGTTTGGATAAATATAATTAGAAACGATGTCACGCATTGTTACATGTTCCGGGAAACCTGGAGATGTATTATGGAACAAACTTGTACAAGAAATTGATACCTGAGCTATATCCATCTGTATTTTATTTATGAATTCGATAAAAGGATGATCGTGCAAACGAGTTTGCATAGCATCTGAAATTTGCATGTCCCCCTGAATGATTCCAATAGGTTGATCAAGCCACTTTTGTGTTTTCTCTTCGTAATCGGCTACCAATGAAAGTACATCTTGGTCCGCTTCAATTCCTTGTACAGATAATAATTCAGAAGAGCTCTCTTTTTTTACCCATTTACGTTTCGTTTTTTCGAATGTTACTTTTACTTTGCCGACTGAGTGTCCATTGCATCCGGTCTGTAAAATTGTTACACCGTTAGCCATTGTGTGAGAAATTTCTCGGTGTTGATGACCTGTTAGTAAAAGATCTATGCCTTCAATTTCATGGCACATTGCATATCCTTGGTTTTCACCTGTTAACACGTCAGTAGGTTCCCCGGTTTGTAAATCTTTTTCAAATCCACCGTGATAGGCTACGACTAATAAATCGGGTTTCTCATGTTCGCGAATATAAGAAACCCATTTTTTTGTAGTCTTTAATGCATCTTCAAATAGTAAATCTTTAATGTGATGGGCCTGTTCCCAATTTGGGATGTAATGTGTTGTTACCCCTAAAATAGCGATTTTTATATTGGATTCAATCTGTTTGATTAAATAAGGTTTTCCGAAATAGGGTTTGTTTATGTTTTTATCTAATATGTTTGCTGATAGGTACGGGAAGTTCGCAGTAGTCACAGCATTATTTAATATATTCATCCCGTAATTAAATTCATGATTGCCGATAATTGCAGCGTCATATTGTAAGTAATTCGCTAATAAGGACATTGGATTTTTTTTGTTTTTTTCGTATGTAACGTAATGATAAGTAAATGGTGTTCCTTGAATAAAGTCGCCATTATCAATTAAAAGAACGTTTGTATTTTGGGAACGTTCTTTTTTTATAAGAGTAGAAATTTTAGCTAAACCAAGTTCTGCTGGGGAGTTATCTTGGTAGTGAATAGGATAAACAGTGCCATGTATATCGCTTGTTAATAAGATGTTTAAAGTTACAGTTTGATTTTGTTCCAATATGACTCACCTTTTCTATTGTTATCTTCCAATTAATCATATCAAATATGTGAAGTGAATTTTGATGTGAATGTATAGAATGTGTAAAGATTCTGTAAATACCCAATTGTGTATCAAAATATGTGATATATTTCTTCATGTTTACGGAAGGTTATTTTATAACAAGAAAAATGGAGGCATTAATATGTTGAAAAAAGTTTTTGCAATGAGTACAACAGTTGTACTAGCGGCCGGATTATTAAGTGGCTGCGGGACGAAAGAGTCCAGTGCAAGTAAAAATGAAGATACGAAAAAAGGTTATGTACCAAAGACCTTAAATGTTCAATTTGTTCCTTCTCAAAATGCGGATACGTTAGAGGCAAAGGCAAAACCATTGGAAAAGCTATTAAGCGATAAATTAAATATTCCGGTAAAAGTTAGTATTTCAACTAACTACAATACAATTGTAGAAGCGATGGCATCTAAACAAGTAGATGTAGGATTTTTACCGCCAACAGCGTACGTATTAGCACATGAAAAGAAGGCTGCAAATGTAATTTTGCAAGCACAACGTTTTGGAGTAGAGGATGAAACAGGAGCTCCTACAAAAGATTTAGTAGATTATTATAAATCTGAGTTTGTTGTTAAAAAAGACTCTAATATAAATAGTGTAAAAGATTTAAAAGGTAAAAAAATTGGTTATCAAGATGTAACATCATCAGCAGGATATGTATGGCCTGCAGCTGTTCTATTAAAAGAGGGAATTGATCCGCTAAAGGATGTGAAACCTGTTACATTAAAAGGGCATGATCAGTCACTTATTGCTCTTTTAAATGGTGATGTAGATGCAGCTGTTGTATTCCAAGATGCTCGTAATATTGTAAAAAAGGATTATCCGAATATATTTGATCAAACGAAAATAGTGAAATTTACTGAGAAAATTCCGAACGATACAATTTCTGTACGCTCGGATTTAGATGCAGAGTGGAGCAAGAAATTACAAGATGCTTTCATTGAAATTGGAAAAAATGAGGAAGGCCGTAAAATCATTAAAGAAGTATATTCTCATGAAGGATATATTAAATCTGATGATAGTAAATTTGATATTGTTCGTGAATATGGAAAGACAGTGAAGACGCAATAATACATAGTGAAATGGCGGCTAGCTGGAAGGTGTGAGATTTCAGTTAGTTTGCCGTTTTTTAGTTATTGATAATACATTGAAAGTAGGTAAGATGTGTGATAGAGTTTCGAAATGTTTCCAAAATGTATCCGAATGGCACAAGGGGATTGAATAATATAAATTTAAAGATTCAAAAAGGTGAGTTTATTGTAATGGTCGGATTATCCGGAGCTGGAAAATCTACACTTCTCAGATCCGTAAATCGTCTTCATGAGATTACCGAAGGAGAAATCATTATTGAAGGTGAGTCTATTACTTCTGCGAAAGGAAAAGGATTAAGGCGTATGCGCCGGGATATCGGTATGATCTTCCAAAGTTTTAACCTTGTAAAGCGATCAACAGTATTAAAAAATGTATTAGCTGGTCGTGTTGGATATCATTCCACATTACGTACAACGTTAGGTTTGTTTCCGAAAGAAGATGTGGAGCTCGCATTTCAAGCATTAAAAAGAGTGAATATTTTAGAAAAAGCATATGCGCGTGCTGATGAATTATCAGGAGGACAACAGCAACGTGTATCGATAGCTAGAGCATTGGCGCAAGAAGCAAAAATCATATTGGCAGATGAGCCTGTTGCATCGTTAGATCCACTTACGACAAAGCAAGTGCTAGATGATTTGAAAAAAATTAATGAAGATTTTGGAATCACGACAATTGTAAATTTACATTCTATTGATTTGGCTAGACAATATGCGACACGCATTATCGGATTACATGCAGGAGAAATTGTTTTTGACGGTTTAGTAGAAGAAGCAACGGATGAAAAATTTGCTGAAATTTATGGGGACGTTGCTCAGAAAAGCGAATTATTAGAGGTGGCAGTAAAATGAATGACGTGACGATATATTCAAATGAAATACCGAAGCCGCCGAGTAAATTGAAACATATGTTAACGTTTATTTTAGTTATTTTAATGCTGTGGAGTAGTAGTGTACAAGTAGATGCATCATTTTCAAAATTGGTAGACGGTTTTCCAAATATCGTAGATCTATTGAAAGAAATGGTGCCACCTGATTGGAGTTATTTTCAAGTTATTACAACAGCGATGTTAGATACAATACGTATGGCGATTATTGGGACGACCTTAGGAGCGATTTTAGCTATTCCACTTGCATTGTTTGCAGCAAGTAATGTGTTTACTAACACATTTTTATACAGTCTAGCTCGAATGATTTTAAATTTTATACGAACAATACCAGATTTATTATTGGCGGCTATTTTCGTAGCGATTTTTGGAATTGGGCCACTTCCAGGTATTTTGGCTCTTACTTTTTTTTCAATTGGACTTGTAGCGAAATTGTTGTATGAATCAATTGAATCAATTGACCCTGGCCCACTAGAAGCGATGACAGCTGTAGGGGCTACTAAGGTACAATGGATTGTTTATGGAGTCATTCCACAAGTAAAAGCACACTTTGTTTCCTATGTACTATATACATTTGAGGTGAATGTACGTGCAGCGGCTGTTCTAGGTTTAGTAGGAGCAGGTGGTATTGGACTATATTATGATCGTACACTTGGATTTTTACAATATCAACAAACTGCTTCTATAATTATCTATACCCTTATTGTTGTTTTGTTAATTGACTACATTAGTACATTGTTGCGGGAGAAACTATAATGAATAGAACGACGATGATTGTGCCAAAACCGAAGAAACCGAGTATATATCGCTGGATTATTTTAATAGCACTTACAGTTGTATATGTATGGGCCTTTTCAGGAGTACCATTAGAAGGGATAAAGGACACAGCAGGTGAAATCACGAAAGCAATTATGACAGGGATATTAAATCCAGACTGGTCGTATGTATCTTTGCCAGATGGTGAAGATTTATTGCATGGATTAATTGATACGTTGGCAATTGCGATATTAGGTACATTTATTTCTGCATTTTTATCTGTTCCGTTTGCCTTCTGGGCGGCAACGAATATGAGTAGTGGAAAATTAACTTCAGGATCTGGGAAATTTGTACTTAGTTTTGTTCGTACGTTTCCTGAATTAGTTATGGCTCTTTTATTTATAAAAGCTGTTGGTCCAGGCTCTTTTGCAGGAGTATTAGCTTTAGGATTACATTCTATTGGAATGTTAGGGAAACTATATTCAGAAGGAATTGAAAACATAGATAAAGGACCGACGGAAGCGTTGCTAGCAACAGGAGCAAACCGTTTTCAAATACTTTGGTATGCAGTGTTACCACAAGTGTTACCAGATTTTCTATCGTATACGTTATACAGATTTGAAATTAATGTACGATCCGCTGCGGTTTTAGGGGTTATTGGAGCGGGAGGGATTGGTACACCTTTAATTTTTGCGCTGAGTTCACGGAATTGGTCTCGTGTTGGGATTATTTTATTAGGTATTATTTTAATGGTAATTATAATTGATTTGATTTCAAGTTCGATTCGGAAACGGATTGTTTAACTTATTTGAAAAGCATCGAAGTTAGATGCTTTTTTATGTTTTTAAAAAAGTAAGAATAGAAGAAATTTGTATAAATATACAGATAATTCTCTTTCTTTTTAAAATAAAAATAATGAAAAAGTATGTCATATTGAATGCCCATACATTCCCGGAAACATTGATTTTTTTATAAAAAATCAAAAAAATATCAACATATTTGTCGATACATGTTGTATAATCTTGCGTGGGAAGCTATCATATAAATGTATAAAACGTTTACTAATATAAGCGAAGGGAAGAATAGCATGTCACATTCAATCGAACAACTTTCTATCAACACGATTCGCACATTATCCATCGATGCGATTGAAAAAGCAAACTCTGGTCACCCAGGAATGCCAATGGGTGCAGCACCAATGGCTTATACATTATGGACTCAATTTATGAAACACAATCCAAATAACCCAACGTGGTTTAACCGTGATCGTTTCGTATTATCTGCAGGTCATGGTTCAATGTTATTATACAGCCTACTTCACCTATCTGGTTATGATGTAACAATGGATGACTTAAAGAACTTCCGTCAATGGGGAAGCAAAACTCCAGGACATCCTGAGTACGGTCATACAGCTGGTGTAGATGCAACGACTGGTCCACTTGGACAAGGTATTGCAACTGCTGTAGGTATGGCAATGGCTGAAAGACATTTAGCTGCTAAATATAACCGTGATGCGTATAATGTAGTAGATCATTATACATACGCTATTTGTGGTGATGGAGATTTAATGGAAGGCGTTTCTGCTGAAGCATCTTCATTAGCTGCTCATTTACAATTAGGTCGCCTTGTTGTGCTTTATGATTCAAACGATATTTCATTAGATGGCGATTTAAATCGTTCATTCTCTGAAAGTGTAGAAGATCGTTACAAAGCATACGGATGGCAAGTAATCCGTGTTGAGGATGGAAACGATATTGAAGCAATCGCGAAAGCAATTGAAGAAGCGAAAGCTGACGAAAAACGCCCAACGCTAATTGAAGTAAGAACGACAATTGGTTTCGGTTCTCCAAACAAATCAGGAAAATCAGCTTCACATGGTTCTCCACTTGGTGTAGAAGAAACAAAATTAACGAAAGAAGCATATGCTTGGACTGCTGAGCAAGATTTCCACGTAGCAGAAGAGGTATACGACAACTTCCGTAAAACAGTACAAGATGTTGGTGAAACTACGCAAGCAGAGTGGAACACTATGCTAGGTGAATATGCACAAGCATACCCAGAATTAGCAAACGAATTCCAAGCAGCAATGAACGGTCAACTTCCAGAAGGTTGGGAGCAAAACTTACCAACTTATGAATTAGGATCAAAAGCAGCAACTCGTAATTCTTCTGGTGCTGTAATTAATGCAATTGCAGAGTCTGTACCATCATTCTTCGGTGGATCTGCTGACCTTGCTGGTTCTAACAAAACATACATGAATAACGAAAAAGACTTTACAAGAGATGATTACAGCGGTAAAAACATTTGGTACGGTGTACGTGAGTTCGCAATGGGTGCAGCAATGAACGGTATTGCATTACATGGCGGTTTAAAAACTTACGGTGGTACGTTCTTCGTATTCTCTGATTACTTACGTCCAGCAATTCGCCTTGCAGCATTAATGCAATTGCCAGTAACGTATGTATTCACACATGACAGTATCGCTGTTGGTGAAGATGGTCCAACACATGAACCAGTCGAGCAATTAGCAGCGCTTCGTGCAATGCCGAACGTTTCTGTTATCCGTCCAGCTGATGGTAACGAATCTGTTGCAGCTTGGAGACTGGCTTTAGAATCTACAAACAAACCAACTGCTTTAGTATTAACTCGTCAAGACCTTCCAACATTAGAAGGTGCAAAAGATGATACGTATGAAAAAGTAGCAAAAGGTGCATATGTAGTTTCTGCAAGCAAGAAAGAAACGGCTGATGTTATCTTACTTGCAACTGGATCTGAAGTAAGCCTAGCTGTTGAAGCTCAAAAAGCATTAGCAGCAGACGGTGTTGACGCAGCTGTTGTCAGCATGCCATCTATGGATCGTTTTGAAGCTCAAACTGCAGAGTACAAAGAATCTGTATTACCAAAAGCAGTAACAAAACGTTTCGCAATCGAAATGGGTGCTACATTCGGATGGCACCGTTACGTAGGTCTTGAAGGAGATGTGTTAGGTATCGATACATTCGGTGCTTCTGCTCCTGGTGAGAAGATTATGGAAGAGTATGGATTTACTGTAGAGAACGTTGTTCGTAAAGTAAAAGAAATGCTTTAATGATTTCAGAAAAATCTCTCCGGCATGGAGAGATTTTTCTATGTAAATGAGTTTTTTCGACAGAAAAAGTTTTTTATCTCTCCGCAGTCAGACAATCATTGCAAATTTTCTTATATATAATGAAGAGAAAAGGTTGTCCAGATTGGGAGGGGAAAAATGAAAACGTATGAATTGTATTTAATTCAAGAGGATATTGCGAAATCTTATTTTGGTCGTGAATATTTGTTTTTTGATTTATTTGCTCGATTTTCAGAATCTGGGTCCCTTTCGGAGAAAAAAGTGTTATATAAACAAATGATGTATATAACAAAACCATTGCAAGTAATGAAAATTCATCATAAATTAGAACAAGCTTTGCGCGTTCTTGGTAAATATGATAGAACACATCATACACATACACTTTATACGGGAGCGGAGTACGGTGAAATAATGGTGAAACCGCACTATATTCGTATGAATACCTCTGGAAATGTCTCTATGGAAACGACTTTCTTTGAGGTGTTAAGAAAGTGTGAATTAACATTTTTAGCTATGGATTATGAAAATACAAAGTACGGATGGCTGAATCCTCTAAAACAAGTACGAACATATGTGTAAAAATGTCGAATTGTATCTTGTCTTATTGAAAAGGTTTTAGTACACTGTAAGGTAGACAACATGAAGGAGGAAAATATATGCCAATTTGGTTAGGTATTCTAGTGGGCGTAGTAGCACTAGTAGCAGGCGTGGCGTTAGGATTTTTCATTGCCCGCAAATACATGATGAATTACTTACAAAAAAATCCACCAATTAACGAACAAATGTTAAAAATGATGATGATGCAAATGGGACAAAAACCTTCCCAAAAGAAAATCAATCAAATGATGAGCGCAATGAACAAGCAACAAATGAAATAAGCGCTAAAAGACACTCGCTAAGAGTGTCTTTCTTTTTGTTAGTTACAGTTTTTAAAACTTTTAAAAATTCTGTATTTTTGATAAACTGAAAACATCGCTCATTTTAAGGGAGGAGGAAAAAAATGAAAGTGTTTATGAATTTAGCGTGGTTTTTTAAACAAGAAAAACGAGCATACATAACCGGAATTATTTTATTATTTGGCGTTGCACTTTTAGAACTTGTAGCACCAAAAGTAATTGGAATCGTTGTAGATGAAATTAATGATGGAACATTGACGACCAATAAGTTACTAAATTGGGTTGTACTATTAGTAATTGTAGGTATTACGATGTACATATTACGTTACATATGGCGTATTATGATTTTCGGGTCTTCGTTAAAATTAGCTCGCCAATTACGAAAAAATTTATATGAACATTTTACAAAGATGAGTCCATCTTTCTATCAGTCAAATCGAACAGGTGATTTAATGGCACATGCGACCAATGATATTCAAGCGATCCAGCAAACTGCTGGAGCGGGTGTTTTAACGCTTGTTGATTCATTAGCTGTTGGGGGATGTGTACTCGTAGCGATGGGTTTTACAATTAGTTGGAAGTTAACATTGTTAAGTTTAATTCCGATGCCGATTGTAGCCATTTCGACAAATTATTATGGAACGTTATTACATAAAAGGTTTCATAAAGCACAGCAATCGTTTTCGGAAATTAATGATAAAGTGCAAGAGAGTATGAGTGGAATGAAAGTGATTCGATCGCTTGGGCAAGAGAAAGAAGATTTGCAGGCGTTTCGAAAAAAATCAGAAGATGTTGTGCATAAAAATGTGTTAGTTGCACGTATTGATTCGTTATTTGATCCGACAATCGCTCTTATCGTTGGATTTTCTTTTTTAATTGCAGTATGTTACGGATCGGTATTAGTTGTAAGAGGTGAATTAACAGTAGGTGATCTCGTTACATTTACGACATATTTAGGTACCCTCGTTTGGCCAATGTTAGCGTTTGGATGGTTGTTCAATATTATGGAGCGTGGGCGTGCTTCATATGACCGTGTAGAAAAAATTCTTTCACAAAAATCAGATGTAGTAAATAGAGAAAATGCTGTACATACGATAGCGAGCGGTAATGTTTCGTTTGCTGTTGATTCATTTTCGTATAAGAAAAATGAACTGTTACATTTAAACGATATTCACTTTGATTTGAAGAAGGGCGAAACACTAGGAGTTGTAGGACGTACAGGTGCAGGGAAAACGACTTTATTAAAATGTTTAATCCGTGAGTATGATCATTTTAATGGTGAATTAAAAGTTGGGGAGCGAGATATTCGAGATTTAACACTTCATGGTGTCCGTTCTGCTATTTCATATGTGCCGCAAGATCATTTTTTATTTTCAGCAAGTATTGGTGAGAATATTGCCTTTGGAAAGGCGGATGCTACATATAATGAAATTACCGAAGCTGCGGATATTGCTTGTATTCATAATGATATCCTCCAATTTTCAGAAGGATATGAAACAGTAGTAGGGGAAAGAGGCGTTTCGTTATCTGGTGGTCAAAAACAGCGAATCTCTATTGCTCGTGCTTTATTAACAAATGCTGAAATTTTAATTTTGGATGATTGTTTATCAGCGGTAGATGCAAAAACAGAAGAGACAATTTTAAGTGCCTTAAAGAGGGAAAGAGCAGGGAAAACGACGATTATTACTGCACACCGATTAAGTGCAATTCAGCATGCCAATCTTATTCTTGTTGTTGATGAAGGTAGAATTGTACAAAGAGGTACACATGAGGAATTAATGAAGGAAAACGGCTGGTATAAAGAAATGTATGAAAGTCAGCAATTAGAAGCTTTAGTTGAGAAAGGAGGCGTATGATGGTAGAGAAGAAGCGAAGTGATTTAAGTAGATTGCTTTCTTATATGAAGCCATATAAAGGGTTGCTATCTTTAGCGTTTATCTTTTTAGTTGGTGCGACAGTAACGGAAATGATGGGGCCTTTTTTAATTAAACAATTCCTCGATGAACACCTAGTACCGCGGGATTTTGAACGATCAGCACTCGTTACTTTATTTGTAATTTACATAGTTGCTCATTTATTAAAAGTATTATTTACGTATTTAAATCTATTGTACTTTCAGAACATTGCTTTTAAGATTGTTCAAGATATGCGAGTTGAAGTATATGAACATGTTCAAAAGCTATCATTAAGTTTCTTTGATCGTACGCCAATTGGTACGCTCGTATCTCGTATAACGAATGATACGGAAGCGATTAAAGATTTTTATGTCAGTGTATTATCAACATTTGTGAAAAATGTAGTCTTTTTAGTAGGTATTTTAATAGCGATGTTTTTATTAGATGTAAAATTAGCGTTATTTTCTCTCGTATTAATTCCGATAATGTTCGCGATTATGGTATTATATCGCCGGAAAAGTGCAGCTTTTTATTTAGAAGTACGTAATCAACTAAGCGTGTTAAATGCAAAATTGAACGAGTCCATACAAGGAATGAATATTGTTCAAGTGTTCAGACAAGAAAAACGTATGAGAAAAGAGTTTGAAGAAGTGAATAATAAACATTATAGTGCAGGGCGACGTACATTGAAGTTAGACGCATTACTTTTACGACCAGCTACGGATTTAGTACATATTGTAGCTATTGCTTTAGTACTAGGTTTATTTGGGATTGATGCTTTAAAGAGCCCTGTTGAAGTAGGCGTTTTATATGCTTTTGTTAACTATATACATCGTTTCTTCCAACCTGTAAATGAGATGATGATGAAATTGTCCTTTTTCCAACAGGCACTTGTTTCGTCATCACGTGTATTTCATTTAATGGACGAGAAAGATTTAGCACCGGTTCAAAAAGGCAATGAGAATCCTCAAGTTGTGGATGGAGATATTGAATTTAAAAATGTTACTTTTTCGTATGATGGAAAGCGTGACGTTTTAAAAAATGTATCATTTCACGTGAAACAAGGGCAAACGGTTGCTTTTGTTGGGCATACTGGTAGCGGAAAAAGTACGATTATGAATTTGTTAATGCGATTTTATAATCTTAAGTCAGGAAATATTGTAATAGACGGTGTAGATTTAGAAAAATTTGAAGAACGAGAAATTAGAAAGAAAATAGGACTCGTATTGCAAGATGCATTTTTATTTGCTGGAAATGTAAAGCAAAATATTCGTATGTATAATGAAGAAATTACGGATGAAGAAGTAAAAGAAGCTGCTCGATTTGTGCAAGCGAATACGTTTATTGAAAAGTTACCAGAGCAGTATGAAACAGAAGTAGTAGAAAGAGGTGCAGCATTTTCAAGCGGTCAACGACAATTAATTGCTTTTGCTAGAACGATAGCAACGAATCCGAAAGTATTAGTATTAGATGAAGCAACAGCTAATATCGATACAGAAACAGAAGAGGCTATTCAAACAGCGTTGCAACAAATGCGAAAAGGTAGAACGACGATAGCCATTGCGCATAGGTTATCTACAATTCAAGATGCAGATCAAATTTTTGTGATGCATGATGGAGAGATAGTAGAAAGAGGAACACATCAAGAATTACTAAGTGAGCAAGGTTTGTATTATAATATGTACTTGTTACAAAATAAAGGGAGTTTGCAAAAGGCCTTGTAAATACAAGGTCTTTTTTATTTTGTATACAAAATATATTTACTCTTTGTTTCTATAGCATAAATGTCGTGTCCTCTTATGAAACTTGTACATATTGTATGTATACGAAGTAAAAAAATTGATAGGAGATTTTATATGCAAAACAGATCGAGTTCAAATGTTACGTTTATTGATGTGTCTCATTGGGAAGGGAATATTGATTGGAATGCAGTGAAGGCATCTGGAATTCCAGCAGCGTATGCAAAAGCGACAGAAGGTGTAAATTATATTGATCCTACTTTTACTAAAAATGTACAAGCAGCCCGAAGTGCGAATGTATTAATTGGTGCATACCATTTTGCACGTCCAGAACAAAATGATGCAATTTCAGAGGCGAAATATTTTGTGAGTATATTACAAAGTAACCAGACAGACTTAATGCCAGTTCTGGATTTAGAATCACCAAAAGATCCGAGTAATAGTAATTTAACTGGTAGCGCTATATCGAATTGGGCAAGAAGCTTCATAAATTATGTGAAACAGGCTACTGGAAAAGATGTAATGTTATATACAGGAGTTTGGTATATTAATGAGTTCGGAATTAGCGGATTAAGTGATATTCCACTTTGGATTGCTAAATACTCTAGTACACCGCCTGCTGATGCTGGTGGATGGACAGCGTGGACAGCATGGCAGTACACAGATTCTGGACAAATTTCAGGTGTAGGAAATTGTGATGTATCAGCTGCAGTTTCACTAGAAGCTTTACAAGGGAATGGAGCAAGTGGTGGAGGGAATGTTTCTCCGCCTAATAATGCAACTCCAGTGTACGGGGTTGCTATAATTAATGGAGATAATGTGAATTTGAGAAGTGGACCATCTTTGCAGTCTAGTGTAATTCGCCAATTGAATCGTGGCGAAACATATGAAGTTTGGGGAGAACAAGATGGATGGCTTTGTTTAGGGACAAATCAGTGGGTATATAATGATCCGAGTTATATTCAGTATAAACATTATGTGGCGACTATTACTGGTGATAATGTAAATTTACGTGACGCTCCATCATTAAAAGGAAATGTTATAAGACAGTTACATCATGGTGAATCGTATCGAGTATGGAGTAAGCAAGATGGATGGCTTTGCTTAGGGACAAATCAATGGATATACTACGATCCAAGTTATATTCAGTATGGTGTACAATAGAGTGAAAATAAAAGGTGCCCCGTCAGAGGTGCCTTTTATCCCGCATTAACTGGCGGTAAGACCCCCACCTCAAAATTCAGCGGAAGCAAAGAAGTTAGGGGGGATCAATTGCCAGTAAACGCCCGATTGGTTCAACTAATAATCAGTGGGGAAGGAACAAAACCCCCACTGATTAAAGTTTCACTTTATTAAAAATATACAACTTTTACAAAGTCTATATCGAAACCATAGTATACTATAGTAGATATATTTTAAAAAAATAATAGAAAATGAAATAAAGGGGTAAAAATATGAATTATGTGCTAATAGGTGCGGTTTTAATATTATTAGCTGTAGTATTTGTGCTGTTTTATAAAAATAAACAGTTAGAATCAGAGAGTCAGCAAGTAGAATTTGAAAAGAAACAAGCAATTGAAACGTATGAAAACGAAATTGCAGCTACGGTGATAGAGCATAAAGAACAACAAAATAATTTAAAAAATATGGAACAGAAAAAATACAATGATTTACAAGTAAGTGCAAATAGAGAAATTGAAAATATGCGTATGATGAAAAATCAATTAGCTATGCAACATAGTAAAGAACGTAGTGAAATACAAAATAAACATAATAACGAAATACATATGTTTCAAAAATTAATTGCAAATTTACGAGAATATACTAAAAACGGCGCTGAAATGAATACGTACGAAACATTACATTATATGAAGCGAGGATTCATAGAGCAAGGCATCATATTAGATGCTGAAATTGAAATCATGCCGAATGTTTTTATTAAAAATAATAGTGAAATAAACGATAATCGAATCCATCATCTCATCTTGTGCAAAACTGGTATTTATCTACTTGAGACGAAAGAATGGGAAGAGAAATTAATTCATGGTTTAACGAAAGAAAATGCTAGTATATATTCATTTATGATTGATGAAATGGGTAAGTATCAACAAGAAGTTGAAAAAGAAGAGACATTTGAATATATAGTAGGTAAAGATTCGTCAACTATGCAAGTGAAAAATGAAGGGAATCCAGTATATAAGGCGAAGAAACTATCTCAAATTTTATACAATTGTTTGAAAGAAATGCAGGCTAATAGTATAAAAGAAAAGGTAAAACCAGTTGTATATTTTTATAATGAAAATGGAAAAGAAATAATAGATCTTTCTAGTGAGGAAACACCTAGATTAAAAGATCGGGAGCAAATTGTAACGTTCTTCAGAAATGAAATCTTAGCAGGGAAAGTAGTATATACAGTGCAAGAATTAGAACAGATTCGAGAAATGATTAGCCGGATGAATTATATAGTGAGTTAAAAGGGGAGATCTTTCTGAACGCTATGCTACGTGGCATTTTGTATGTCTATTTTTGTTTGTATATAGTAATGTACATTCTATTTATATTCGTCATTGATATGGTCCATATACCCTTAAGTGTAAGGAGCATTTTTGTAGTATTCATACCATTTGTTTTATTAGTCATGATTCAAAGGGCTATTTTATATGTTTCTAAAAATCGTAATGAAGAAAAGAAGCAAATGTTGGGGGGGTTAATAGTAGCACTCATACCATTAATAGTGTGCACTGTACAACTAAGTGTAAATGAATATACATCAAAGTTTAATCAAAATAGATGGTTAAATCATGCAGATAAGCGGGTATATATGGTAGATGATCTATTACAAAAATATAAATTAATAGAGAAATCAAATGAAGAAATTATACAATTGTTAGGAGCTCCAACGGAAACGAGAAGTGGGGAAGAAGGAGTTACCACTTTGTATTATCTTGGGACTGAACGTGGCTTTATTCCAATAGATAGCGAACAGCTTGTTTTCCAATTTGATAGAGATGGAAAAGTCATGGAATATACGGTGCATAAAGATTAAAGAAACGTAGAGGGAAGCTATATGTTATAGCTTCTTTTTTATTTTTCAATATGTCACGGAAGGGGGAGAAGGTTTTTGAGTGGAATAAGGAATGAAAGCGGAGGTGATGCATATATATAGATGCATTGGGTGATTATTAGTCCGATTGGTGAGGGGTAATAATTAATAAGTACGGACAAAAACCCCACTCATTAAAGTTTCACTTTATCATATTGTATAAATGAAAAGGAGGTAAGACGGTGAAAGCAATCCCGACTGATGTCCTGAGTAAAGAATTGATGGAAAGAGAAGGAGTTATCTCTATTACAGTAAAGGAATTTGAAAAGATAGAAGTAGCTGGAGTGGTGGTCGCTGGTCCAGCAGTTATTTTGATTAATCAAGATTAAGTACATATCATTTTAATAAAAAGCATCCATCTAGGATGCTTTTTATTTGTATGTAAGGATAAATATGATGGATAATTGTGTTATTGGAGGGAAAGTCTGTGGCAATAATTATAACAATGTTAGTAATGGGTATTTTATTAGGATTTGTTGGAGCTGGAGGAGCTGGGTTTATTATCGCGATACTCACTTTAGTATTCCAAATCCCTATTCATGTTGCTCTTGCAACATCTTTAACTGCAATGGCATTTACGACATTATCAGGTGTTGTAAGTCATTACCGTGAAGGCAATGTTGCACTTATTATAGGCGGGATTGTTGGGGGATTTGGCGCAATTGGCTCTTATATTGGTTCTAAATTTGGTTCACTTATACCAGCACATCTTCTTCATTGGTTTACAGCTGGGATGTTATTTTTATCGGCAATTTTTATGTTTATTAAATTAATTATGTTCCAAAACAAAGAAAAGTCGTCTTTATATAAACATAAAGAGTTTTCCGTGAACTACTTGTTGAAATGTGTATGCCTTGGATTAGTTACTGGAATGATGGCTGGTTCATTTGGGATTGGTTCTGCACCGTTTATTCAACTTGGATTAATGGTTCTATTGGGACTTACGATTCAGCAATCTGTAGGGACAACAATGCTTGTTATATTACCGATTGCAATTGGAGGCGGGATAGGATATAGTTCGGAAGGATATTTAGATTATATATTGTTATTACAAGTATTGATTGGGACCATGTTAGGGGCATACATTGGCGCGAAGTTTACAAATTATGCACCGCGAACGCTTTTGAGGTTTTCGATGATTATGACACCGGTTTTAGCTGGTTGTATGCTATTGATGGAATAAAGTGAAATTATAATCAGCAGGGGGTTACTGCCTACAAATAGCGGGATAAAATTAATATAGCAAACTATTAATATATTTTACGAATGAATTATATAGGTAATTCATATTTCCCATATAAAAGGATTTGTTTTAATATTATGAGTGTAAAGTTCGAGTATTCGAAGTACTACTTGAATTATATCCCTATCCCTTTTCTAAAAATGCGAACAAGTTTTGCCCTATTCTATTCAATAGTTAATTGCATAGAAATATATTGTTCGATGACCATTATGGAACGTACATAATGGGAAAATCCCGATCCTTAAAGAGGATGCCCCTAATCTTCATGTGAAAATATGATCGGATATGAAAGCTGACCAATTTATGGTCAGCTTTCTTTTTGTTCGAAAATTATTTCTTCTTTAATTTCTGTTTGCAATAATACAGTTTTTCCAAAGCGACGTTTGCATTCCGCGCGCACTTTTTCAAGGGCTAGTAGCTGAGTAGTGGCGGGAACTGTGACAATAGCTTGGCGAGGTTTTCGATTTTCTTCACAAAAGACACATTCCACGACATAATTAGAAATCATATTTTCATCCTTCCAGTTTTAATTTCTAAGAAGGGATTGTCTATGAAGTTGATGTAACTTTTCGTCATTGTTTTATTATTTCCTCTTTTTTTCAAGGGGAAAATAATAAAGAAGGCGAATTTTAGTAGGGGAGGGATGTTTATGGAGAGATGGATAGGTAGTGCAGCGGTATGTGTAAATGAAAGAAATGAAGTTTTAATGGTACTGCAGGGCAAAGAGGGAGAAGAAAAAAGGTGGTCTGTCCCAAGTGGAGGACTTGAAAAGGGAGAGACACTAGAAGAATGTTGTATCAGGGAAGTTTGGGAAGAAACAGGTTACAATGTGGAAGTTGTAAATAAAATATATGAAAAAGAGGGTATTACATACGGTGTTCCAGTGTATGTCCATTATTATTTTGTTAAACAAATAGGCGGTAATATGAAAATCCAAGACCCTGATGAGTTAATACATGAAATTGCTTGGAAAGGGATACATGAAGTTGAACAATTGTGTTTAGCTTTTCCAGAGGATTATGAATTGCTGTGCCAATATATAGATAAAGAAGCAAGTATGTAAATACTTGCTTCTTTAATGTATCCAAGACAAGAAAAGCGGAACGATAACTAAACTAGCGCCTGCTGTTAAAAGCATAGATAAACTTGCAATTGTTCCTTCCACAGGACCGATTTCGAATGCTTTTGATGTACCGGTTCCATTTGCGCTTGTTCCTAACATAATACCTTTTGCGATTGCTGTTTTAATACGGCAAATACGTATGAGAGAAGGGCCGAGCAATGCTCCTGTTAAGGCAGTTAAAACGACAAATACAGCAGTTAATTGTGACATACCACCAATCATTTCTGAAATAGCCATTGCGATTGGTGTTGTTACGATATGTGGCGCTAAACTATGTTCTAGTGATGAATCAATTTGAAAATAATTTGCTAGTAGTGCTGAAGTAATGACTGATAAAAACGAACCGACAATGACATTAAGTAAGATAGCCATTCCATGTTTCTTTAATAAATCAAAGTATTTATAGATTGGCCATGCAAAAGCAACTGTTGCGGGTTTTAATAATTCAGTTAACCAGTGACCACCAGATTCATATGTTTCATAAGGTGTATCTAATCCGAGCAATAAAGCAATTAAAATAATGGGACAGACGAGAAGAGGAGAAAGTAGACTCCAATTCCAACGTTGATACATTTTTTTTGATAGCCAATATGTGAATAGTGTTAATAGTAAACAAAGAAATCCGATCATTGCGTTGATCCTTTCCGCTTTAGTAGCAATTCTGTTAAAAGTCCTGTAACTAAGGTAACGCAAAGAGTGCTAATCATAATAATTAAAATGAGATCGATTCCATATTGTGTTAGTGTATCTCTGTAACGTATGACAGCGACTGCAGAAGGGATGAAAAATAAAATAAGTTCTTTTAATAAAAAATCTGCTCCGTCCTGTATCCATTCTTTTTTAACTAGGTTAAATTTTAATGAAATTAATAATAAAAAAATACCGATTATACTTCCTGGAACTGGGAGGTGTGCCTGTTTTGCAATCCATTCACCTGTCCAAGCGAAACAAAATAGTAATAAAATTTGTCCGCTTAACTTCCACCATTTCATACAGTAACCACCTCTTTCTTTTTTTACATAAAAATTGTAAAAAAGAATTAACAATTTCTACTATACGTTCATTCAAAATATTTGTCTAATATATAAATTATATGTTATTAATATATTAGACATATTAATCGAAAGTGAAAAGGGTGTCCAAAAATGGAATTACGGCATTTGCAATATTTTGTTGTTGTGGCAGAAGAGTTACACTTTGGACGGGCGGCTGCTCGTTTACAAATGACACAACCACCACTTAGTCAACAAATACAGCAATTAGAAAAAGAAATGGGAGTTACATTATTTTCAAGAACGAAAAGAAAGGTTGAACTAACAGAAGCAGGAGAAATGTTTTTAAAAGAAGTAAAAAAGGCGTTTGAACAAATTGAAAAAGCAGTAGAAGTTGCACAAAGTGCGCAAAGGGGAGAAGTAGGATCACTTTCAATTGGTTTTGTAGGTGCGGCGATATATGATATTTTACCATCAATTGTTAGGGAATATAGAAAGAAATTTCCGAGAGTGTCTGTTGCATTACATGAATTGTCAACACCAGATCAAGTTCATGCACTTCATGATAACCGTATCGATATTGGCTTTTTACGTCCACCAATTCCAACACAATTATTAGAATTAGAGCCAATTCAAAGGTTATCTTGCACCTTATGTTTACCAAAGGCACATCCACTTGCAGAGAAAGATGAAATACATATAGAAGATTTACGAGATGAGCCGTTTGTATTTATTACGAGACCAGTATGGCCAGCTTTGTATGATACAATTTTATCTCTTTGCAGAGAAGTTGGATTTAGTCCGCGTATTGTACAAGAAGCAACAGAGTATCAAACAGTTATGGGGCTTGTAGCAGCAGGGATTGGAATTACAGTAATACCCGTGTCGGCAAATAAGTTATATAAAACAGAAGTTGTATATAAAGAGTTATATGATTCTAATTTTGTTGCAGAAATGTCAGTGGCTTACAAAAAAATGAATAGTAATCCAGAGCTACTAGAGTTTTTAAAAATTGCAAGAGAGAAGAAAAGAATAGAAGTAGAAGATGAGCAATAGTAGTAACAGAATATGGATTTAATTCAAATTCATAAAAGTACACCTTATTAAACAATAAAGCGGAAATGCAACTTAAGTTGCATTTCCGCTTTATTGTTCTTTTTTTAGCTCGATACTAAATAGATAAACGTGTTCATTTTCTTTTAAGAGTAGATCAATACCTGTTTCTTCATCAATGGTAGGAACGCTTACAGTTTCTTTACTGGTTTGGATTACAGCAGCTAAAGTTGTTTTTTGATTGTATTTTAAATTTTTTATAGATTGGATTGTAGTAGTTGCAGAGCTATTTACGCTTGGTGGCGCTTCTTCAGGAACAAGTGTTGAACCACCTTCAATATTCAGATACCACTGCCTTTTTTCTTGTATATCTTTATCGAATTGGAAATGTGGTGGTAAAAAAGAAAGCTTTACTTTCTTTTTTGAAAAATGTGAGGTAGCTATATTAGCAATTTCTTTTGTTTTTTTACCATTGTTATAATAATCAATTGTAGCATTTATTTCATCTTTATCATTTTTAAGAGTAACGTTATAAAACATGCTATTTCCTTCTTGAAAAGGAGTCATTTGTAAAATAGAAGCTTGCTCTTTTGTTAATTTGTATGGCTCAACAATGGCAACTTCATTGTTTTTTATTTGGCTACAACTTGTGAGTAATAATAAACACAAGATTGATAGTAATTTTATACGCATGCAATCTCCTCCTTTTTACAATTATATTTTAAATGTGATTTTTTATCATTTCGTTTTCTAGGACTAAAGACTTAGAAGAAATTCCGATTGTAGTGCGATGTTTAAAATGTCATATTTTTATACACTAGTAGTATAGAATGCGTATGTAATAAGGTAGGGGAAGAATTTTATGTCTTTATGTCGGTTAGCGAGAAAAAATATTAGAACATTTGCTACCAAAAGGATGAAGCAATTTATGTGGATTGCTATGAGTACTATGATTTTGTTTTTTATGATATCGTTACAATTTAATGAAGGAGCTATTTTGAAAGTAGGGGATGCATTTGTATTTCAAATGTATTTTTACACACTGTTTATTGTACTAATTTTCATATGTATTTTTACTACATATAAAATGATGTACTCCCTTTTGCTAGTGAGGAGAGAGGAGTTTACATCTTATGTAGCAGAAAATATAAAAAGAAAAGAAGTACTATGTTTATTATGTCAGGAGCAATTATTCATTTATGGAGCAGCGTTTGTTTTTGGATTAGTTAATGGGATGTTATTTTTAAAATTATTTACGGTTATCTTTATGAAAATCGCAGGGATAGAAGGAGTAAATAGTGCGCCAATTACAATATATGCAGTTGTAATTATTAGTGTAATTATGATGACTGTCGTTTTAATATCGATGATGCAATGTTATCGATTTGTTCGAAGTTTAAAAGATGAAAATTCGTTGCGGTTTAAAGAAAGGGCATGAGAAATCATGCTTTTTTCTATTTTACACGTAAAAATAATCATGTTACAGTGAAAAGACCTGACAAAGAATGGGAAGGAAAGGTTGTATAGAATGACAAATGAACAATCAATTGTAAAAGTCGATCGGTTAACGAAGCGAATCGGCTCAAAGACACTTGTACAAAATATTAGTTTTGAAGTGAAAAAAGGCGAGGTTGTCGGTTTACTCGGACCAAACGGTGCTGGAAAAACGACTTTAATGAGAATGATGGTTGGTATGATCCGTATGACAGAAGGTGAAGTATGGATTGATGGTCAATCTGTGAAACAGCAATTTGAAAAAACCGCTGCGAAAATTGGGGCGGTAATTGAGACACCCGAATTTTATCCTTTTTTGAGCGGGTATGAAAATTTAACATATTTCGGACGAATGAATGGTAATGTGACCGAAGAGCGTATCGATGAAGTAGTGAAATTGTTAGGAATGGGACAAGTAATTAATCGTAAAGTAAAGGCATATTCACTCGGCATGAGACAACGTTTAGGAATCGCTCAGGCGCTTATTCACGATCCGGATGTGTTGGTACTAGATGAACCGACGAATGGATTAGACCCTAGTGGAATACATGAAATGAGAATGTATATAAAAAAAATTGCACATGAACAAGGAAAAGCTGTACTTGTATCAAGTCACTTACTTTCAGAAGTTGAATTAATGTGTGACAGAGTTATCATTATTCAGCACGGGGAATATGTGGCTACGCAAAATATTCAGCATAGTCAAAGTGAAGAGATGGAGACGATCCGTATACGTGTAGATGATGCGAATAAAGCAGCGGAAATGTTAGGGCATGATGTTTTAGTAAAGGATAATGAATTAATTATTAACGTAAAAGATGAAGAAATCCCAAATGTTATTCGTACATTGCTTGAGAAAAATATTCAAGTGTATCGTGTATATGAAGAAAGAAAAACGTTAGAAGAGCAATTTTTAGAATTAACAGGGGGAAAAGATATTGTTTAATTTAGTATATAACGAACTGTATAAAATATTTAAGCGGAAGCGAACGATTATTCCATTTGCGGTTATTGCAGTATTAATAATCGGATTAGGGGGGGTTACGGTAAAGTATTTTGAACCGGAAACAAAAGGATGGAAAGTAGATTATACAGAACGTACTGTAGAAATTGAGAAAAAGCTTGGCATGAAAAAAGAGGCTATTTTAGCAGAAAAATCAGGGGATGAGCTTGTAAAAGAATACCAGCTTAAGATGAAGCATTTAGATACGGATACAGCACCGGCAAGCAGTTCTCCACTTTCTTTCATGAGAGATACAGGTTTTATCGTATTTCCAATTTTGCTCCCATTTATCCTCGTGTATGCAAGTACAATTTTTGCGAATGAATATAGCTGGGGAACATATAAATTTTTAACAATCCGTCCGGCGAGTCGATTTAAAATTTTAACAGCAAAGTTTTTAGCAATCGTTATATTTGCAGCTTTATTGTTTATATTTAATATGATTTTCTCCGCTTTATGTGGACTTGTTATTTATAAATTCCAACAGCCTGCATGGAGTGAGTTTATTTTCCAAGATGGAAATATAATAAAACAAAATATTTTTGTGGAAGCAAGTAAATATTATGTTTTATCGTGGTTACCAACGGTTGTGTATGCATCGTTTGCATTTATGATTTCTGTGTTAACGAGATCTAGTGGAGGTGCAATTGGTATTTCACTATTCCTTGCTTTATCAGGCAATATTGCGTTATTAGCAGCCACTAGATATAACTGGGCGAAATATTTATTGCCAGCAAACACAGATTTATATAGTATTTCAAAGAATGGAAGTTTTATTGAAGGAGTAACATTCCCGTTTGCATCATGTATGTTACTACTTTATTTGTTCGTATTTTTATGTATTTCATATACTGTGTTTTTAAAACGTGATTTAACTTAATAAGAAAAGCCGTTCAGGGTGCTGAGATGCACTTTGAACGGCTTTTTTTATGAGAATTGTTTAAGTGCTCTTTCGGCTAGTAAAGCAAAGTATTCTGCACTTATAGGCAGTGCCTCTTCATTAATTGTAAAAGCAGGATGATGCCATTCATGTGTACCGCTCGTTCCCATAAAGACGAATGAACCTGGTATTTCCTGTTGGTAAAATGAGAAATCTTCTCCAGCCATTGACGGACTAGGCGAGATGATATTAAGATTCATCTTTGTGGCAACTTGAGTAGATAAGTCTGTAAGAGCTTTATCGTTGTGAACAGCAGGAGGACCTGAATAAAAACAGAATTTCGTTTTTACACCTAATGCATCAGATACACCTTTAATAATACGCTCCATGAGTGCTGGAATCTTTTCACGTGTTTCAGCTTGGAACGTGCGAATCGTTCCTTCTAACGTAGCTTTTTCAGGAATCACGTTCCACGTATTTCCTGCATGAATATTTGTAACACTAACAACCGCATTATGAGATGAACTTATATTTCGGCTTACAATTGTTTGCAGTGCCATCACAATTTGAGAGGATGCGACAATAGGATCTACGCCAGCATCTGGTACAGCCGCGTGTGTACCAACTCCGTGAATTTCAATTTCAAATCGATCAACTCCAGCCATCAGTGGACCATCTTTAATGCCAATTGTACCTACTGGTAAATCAGGTTTATTATGCATGCCGAAAATCGCTTGCACATTACGTAAATGTCCAGCATCAATAACTTTGCAAGCGCCATTACTACTTTCTTCAGCTGGTTGGAATATGAAGCGAACCGTTCCATTTAGGGAAGATTCTCTTTCTTTTAATAAGAAAGCAGTACCTAAAATAGCAGCTGTATGAAAATCGTGTCCACAAGCATGCATTTTCCCTCGTACTTTAGATGCATAGGACAAATGTGTTTCTTCTTGAATAGGAAGGGCATCAATATCAGCACGAACTGCTACAATTGGTCCGTTTTTATTACCAGACACTTCAGCGATAATTCCTGTTTCTAAATTGGAATCAATGATAGTAATATTTTTTTCTTCTAACCAATTTTTTATTGCTTTTGTTGTTTCGAACTCTTCATATGATAGTTCTGGATACTCATGTAAATGTCGACGGATGGAAATAAGTTTTTCTTTTAGTTGATTTGAAATAGATACCATGTAGTATGCCTTCTTTCTTCAGCAAAATATTTACCATAAGTATACAACAATAAAAGAGAGGATTCTCAAATGAAAATCCTCTCTCGTTTATCCCATAAAAGCCCGATTGGTTCAACTAATTAAAGTTTCACTTTATGCTGCGACTTTTTTATGCGTAGGATGTTTACGATAACGTCCACGCATTGCGTATGCAATTTGCGGGATTGCAATCCCAATTAATATAAGTGATACACCGAACCATTGTGAAGATAGTACAGCCTCTTTTAAAACGAATACGGACATAATTGTTGTAACTGGTAGTTCCGCTGCACCAAGAATAGTCGCTAAGCCAGAACCGATTTTTGGAATCCCGATTGTAAAGGCAATAGATGGAATGACGATACTAAATGTTCCTAATCCTAAACCGTATTTCCAAAGACCTTGAGAAATGGCACCATTAAAAATAAATGTTGGTGGGAATACAATCATGACTAAAGTTAAAGCACCAGTCATTAAGAGAACACCGCGCGGTAATGAAGGTACTTCAACAGCAACTTTTCCGCTCACGAAAATGTATGTTGCGAATGTAACAGCAGATAATAAACCTAAAATGATTCCAGTCGTATCGAAAGCACCTGCTGATTGTTCTAGTAAACCACTGGATAAAAATGTCCCTACAAGTAAGAAAATAACAGAAATAACTTTTTCTCTTGAAGGTAAAGTTTTTGTTGCGACTGCTTCAATGATAATTCCGACCCAAACGAATTGGAATAAAAGAATAATTGCAATAGAAGCTGGTACAGTTTTTAATGAAGCATAATAAAAAATTCCGGTAAAACTTGCAGATGTTCCTGCAACGAATAAAAGTAATGCTTGCTTTAAAGGAACGCGATGTCTAGAAAATAGAAGTGTAATAGCAAGCAAAATAATCCAACCGAACAAATATTGGCTGCCAATTACCTCTCCAAGTGAAAATCCTTCTGCATATGCAAGCTTAACAAAAATAGCTAAAATTCCATAACTACACGCTCCTAATAAAACTAAAAGAGAATAACGAAGCATGAAAAATTCCTCCCATCTATATGAAGTTGTTCCGTATCGAAAATATATAACTAGAGGGAAGTATACAAAATTAGAAATAAAGGGTCAAATGAAAGAAAAGTATGACATTTTATAGAATAATAATAAAAGTATGATATTTATGCATAATCTTGAAATTATTAATAGTAGAAGTATTATAAAATCAACTTTGCATTGTATAGAGACAGCATTTGAAAAAAATAATTTTTAAACAAATATGTAAATAGGCGTACTAGTAGCGTGCTAATTATTTGAGAAACTATGTTACCTTTGTTATGTTAATAACAATTAAAGGAGTTTCATAATGCATTTGAGTTTTTTCTATATAATAGAAGGAAATGAAAACGTTTTATTAGAAACTGTGAGAAAATATGTTTTTTCTTATTGCCACGTTGTAAAAGTGATTTCACGAATTGTTCATAGTATTTTTATGTGTTTTTGTTACAATATTTAGGGAGAGGAGTGGAATGATGCAAGATATTAGTATTTTTTTAGCGTTTGGCGCCGGGTTCTTATCATTTATTTCCCCATGTTGCTTACCGCTTTATCCGGCATTTTTATCGTACATAACAGGTATGTCGGTTTCTGAATTGAAAGAAGAAAATGCAATGCTTCGCAAAAGAAGTATGATACATACAGCGTTTTTCTTACTTGGATTTTCAATTATATTTATTGCAATTGGATTTGGTACAAGTTTTATTGGAGGAATCTTTACTGACTATAAAGATTTAATCAGACAGTTAGGTGGTATCTTTATCATCGTGTTCGGTTTAATTATTGTCGGAGTGTTTAAGCCGAAATTTTTAATGCAAGACCGTAAATTTACATTTAAAAATCGTCCAAGTGGCTATTTTGGATCAGTACTAATTGGATTAGCTTTTGCAGCAGGGTGGACGCCATGTACCGGACCAATTCTAGTGTCCGTAATTGGATTAGCAGCAACAAATCCAGAATCAGCAATGATATACATGATTGCTTACATACTTGGATTTGCAATCCCGTTTTTCGTACTGTCATTCTTTATTACGAAAATGTCTTGGATTAAAAGAAATAGTATGGCCTTCATGAAAGTCGGAGGATACATTATGATTGTTATGGGTGTCTTCCTATACTTTAACTGGATGACGAAAATTATCGTATATTTCTCAAGTTTATTTGGTGGTTTTACCGGTTTTTAGTATTATTCTGCGAAAATGTTGGAAATACTAACGGAAAAGCATATAATGAAAGTATATTTTGCATATAGCCACAAAAAAGGATGAGAAAATATGAACATAGTTGTTTTATCCAGTATCGTTGCTGTTTGTATGGCTGTCGGTGCGATGTTTATTCGTTTAAAAGCAGCTAAGAAACCTGCAACATTGAAAAAAATTATACTTCCACCATTTTTTATGAGTACGGGCGCATTGATGTATGTTTTTCCTGAATTTCGATTAACTCCAGCAGAAATGTTAGAAGCAATTGGTGTCGGTTTGATTTTCTCTATTTTTCTTATTAAAACATCTAAGTTTGAAATTAGAGGACAAGAGATTTATTTGAAGCGTTCAAAAGCCTTTGTTTTTATATTAATTGGATTACTTGTCGTGCGGATTGTATTTAAAATATACTTAAGCCAATCTCTTGATTTAGGACAACTTAGTGGCATGTTCTTCTTACTTGCGTTTGCGATGATTGTGTCATGGAGAATTGCAATGTATCGTTCCTTTACGAAATTACAGAAGGAAATGGAAAAAGAAGATGGTTTTTATAATGAAAAAGATATGAAGCTAACTTAAAAACTGTATATGTACTAAATAAAAAGACAGCGTTAAAGGCGCTGTCTTTTTTATCGAAAATAATATGGAGTTACTTTGCGAGTAAAGATTGATAGTTAGAATAATCAATCTTTTTTTCTTGTAGTTTTTTTATTAAAAATTTATGATCACGCTTTGGTGTGGCAATGATATATCCTTTAATAATTAAGTCTTGTGTAATTTGAGAGGCGTTTTCTTGTAATGCAAGTTCCCCGATTTTTCCAGCAATCTTTGATTTTGCAACATCGCGAAATAGTTCTGGAACAGGGCTTACAAGCTCTTCTAACAATTGTTTTTGTTCGTCAGCCCATAAATGTCTCGTTTTATTTATGTAGTGTTCTTCCCAATCCAAAATGGACATGCCGTCTTCTTTTGGTAATCGTTTTAAAAATTTTCTGAACATAAAGTATCCACCGATAGACATAAGCCCTAATAAAATAACCGTCCATAATACAATGAACCAACTGAACCATCCTTCGAGCAAGCATATCCCCCCTTAATGATAGCGGTTTTCTTTTATTCATATTATATACAGTGAGATTCATAGAAAGCAAGAACGCTTGGTCATTTTGACCAAGCGTTATAGTTTAAACGAAGTATAGTTGTTCAACACATAAATTATTATTATCGTCTTCAACATACTCAATAATAAGTGTGCCAACTTTACGATCTTTATCTTCAGTTGTGAAAATAGAGTAAGAAGTAAAACGTGTTTTTGATAGGCCGCTTATATGTGTAGGTAAAGAAATGTAGTCGTTATCGCGGAAGAATTCCATCAGTTCAATATCCTCAAATTCTTTTCGGTCAACTTGTTTGTTTGTATAGCGGCGTTGAAGTTGTTTTAAAGACTCATTCCAAGAAATTGCTTTTGTGTCGTATACCATTGTTCTATCTCCTTACTGTATGTAATCATTAAGAACATACGTTCTAATCTAGTATACTCTTTTTATTCGAAAAGGGAAAGCAAAAAATAATGTAAGCTTGGATTTCCAAGCTTACATTATTGATGCGTCCGTCATAATCTCTATTTTTTATTATAAGTTAGATAGGAATAAGAAACAAGATGATATATATAATGTTGAGAGTTTTAAAAATTCTGTATATTATAGGTGTACTAAAGTGTAAGGGAATGAGAGGTATGGTATACGTAATTTCACTGCAAGGGCCGATGGCTAGCGGAAAAACAACATTGGCTAAAAGGTTAGAGAGATGTGGGCTTTCGGTTATATATGAAAATCCTTATCCAATTGTAGAAAAGCGAAAGCGATTAAATTTGGATATGAATTCAAAAGAAGGGTTTATCATAAATCAAAAAATGTTTATCGAAGCAAAAATTAAGGAGTTTCAAAATGTGAAAGGTTCAGTCGTAATTTTTGATCGCGGACCAGAAGACATTGAGTTTTTTACACTCTTTTATCCAACGATTATAGGGGAAGAGTGGGATATAGAAGCTGAATTGAAAGGTGAATTATATAAATTAAGAGAATGTCGTTCAGATGCCATTTTTTATTTAGATGTGACGAAAAAGAATGTATATGATAGAAAAAATAACGATAGGACAAGAAAACGAAGTACATTTGAGGAGCAATTTAAATTAGTAGAAACGGAAAAAGATTGGTATAAACAATTTTCTGTAACTTATTTGGATACGAATAGATTAACAGTGGACGATCTAGAGGTATATTTTATGTACTGGTTAAAGGAGAGAGGGCTATGAAAAAAATACTTTTATTTGTATACCCAACATTTGCAGAGTTTGAGATAACAGTAGCAACGGCATTGCTGAAAACGAAGTATGAAATCATAACAGCGGGCTTAACAAAAGAATTGATTATAAGTGAAACTGGGTTGCAAGTGCAGCCGCATATAGAAGTAAGTGAAGTATGTGTAGATGAGTATGAGGGGATACTTATTCCAGGTGGAGAAGAAGTACAGTTGGAAGATGCAAAATCTCTTTTTTCAATCATTCGTCAATTTCATGAACAAGAAAAATTAGTGGCGGCAATTTGCGCTGGACCGTATGCGCTAGCAAAAGCGGGCTTATTTAAGGGGATTTCTTATACTGCGACTATAGATTATCAAAAGTTCGATTGTTTTCCAATAGAAAATTTCGTATATAAAGAAGTTGTGCAACACTCAAATATCATTACAGCACAAGGGCATGCATTTGTACCATTCGGAATAGCAATTGCCTCTTATTTTGGAGTGGCAGACGAACATAATACAGATTTTTATGGTGGTAAAGGCAATGTAGTAATGGAGAAACTTTTACGAGAAAACGTGTAAAAGCTAGCAAATGCTAGCTTTTTTCTTTTTGACATCGATAAATTGCTAACGTTTTCGGATCGCGCCATATACCGTTATGAAGTGACAATTCATTTTCTACTTCTTCTTTTAGCCATTCCTTCATTTCCGCGTGAAGATATGTATTATCAGGTATATTTAGCGACGGAAACATGCTAGAAATATAGTTTACTATTGGAGTAGCATGATGAAAAACGAGCGCATTATGAATAACTGTTTCTTCAACAGTTGGAAAAACGGATTGTAATATCTCTTTACCGTTTTCTAAACAAAATGGAGTGACTGATGATGTTGTTTTCGGTAAATCAAATGCGTCTAACATGCGGTT
This sequence comes from Bacillus sp. GC_Bacil_1, assembly GCF_026540675.1. Taxonomy (NCBI): domain Bacteria; kingdom Bacillati; phylum Bacillota; class Bacilli; order Caryophanales; family Bacillaceae; genus Bacillus; species Bacillus sp. GC_Bacil_1. Next base: position 15,155 of record NZ_JALNUG010000003.1, on the reverse strand, counting down.
ACACATTTCAACTATACGAGGTAATGTAACGTCAGAATTTGTTGTAGCTAAAAGTGAGCCACCAGGACGTATTACTTTATGGAATCCTTGGATTGTTTTTTCGACGTCTTTCATGTGGTATAACATATGTCTTGCGACGATCCAGTCGTAGCAATTAGCTTCGAAAGGAAGTTTACCAGCGTTACCTAGTCTCCACTCAATTATGCTATTTTTTATTGTAGCTTCAGAAAGCATCGTTTTCGATTGATCCAAACCTGTTAAATGTCCTGTATGACCGTTAGTTTGTAATAGGGAAAGGAAACTCCCGTTAGCGCACCCAACCTCTAATATTTTTTCATCTCCTTGAAGTTGTAAATGATCCATGACGACTTCATCTAAATTCACATGTTTTTCTTCATAATGTTTATGCGTATTAATACGTGTTTGTAAATGGTTACTTACGTTGTATTGGCGTTTTACATCATTCATCTTTTCGCATTCCACTTTCGTGCAAAATTGCTGAATTGCGTGCGTTAATACATTTGTTTTCTTTAAACCTTCGTAATGGAGTGCTAATTCAAACCTTTCAAGTAATTTCTCTTCAATTCGAAAATGAATATCTTTTCGTTTTGTCACTGAAATTTCGCCCCTTTGCATCTGTTAGTGAGACTATAGCACGTCTGGAAATTTTGTGTAAATCATTTGTGTACACAAAATTATGGGGATGAAAAAAATATTTGAATATGATTTTAAACTATTGACGATTTAAACGTTTTCATATATTCTTAAATTAAGTAATATTCAAATAATTCAAAAGAAATGAGAGAGTCACATGCTTCTTCAAGGAACACATCGAATTGGTCGTATGGCCATGCTGTTGGCACTTGCGGATGAAAATGAAAGTCCTGTATTATCCATTCCAAAAGGTTGGAAGTATTGTACGGGGAAAGTGGGTTCGATGAATTCGCAAAAGGTTGTCGCAGCAATGGAAACAGCGGCTAAGAGCAACCAAGTTATTGAAACAGACGTTTACAGAGAAACACATGCACTTTATCATGCAATTATGGAAGCTTTGTACGGAGTGACGAGAGGTCAAATTCAGTTAGCAGACGTTCTTCGTACAGTAGGACTTCGGTTTGCGATTGTGCGCGGTACACCATACGACGGAAAAAAAGAAGGCGAATGGGTTGCTGTTGCGCTTTATGGAACGATTGGTGCACCTGTAAAAGGATCTGAGCATGAGGCGATTGGTTTAGGAATTAATCACATATGATTTGCCCATAGTCTATTAGTTAGAAGGGGGCCTTACTTTTTTAGGACAGAAGTCTGTCTTAAAAAGATAAGGTCCCCTTTTGCCTTTTTAAGGAGGAAAAATGATGATTACGTTAACAGGACATACATTGACAGTTGAAGAAATGAAGAGGTTATTACTTGAAGGAGAAGGTGTAACAGCTTGTCCAACTAGTATGCAAAAGGTAGCAGAATGCCGCGAAGTAGTTGAGAAAATCGTAGAAGACGGAAAAGTCGTTTACGGTATTACAACTGGATTTGGAAAATTTAGTGATGTGCTTATCCAAAAAGATGATGTAAAGGCACTTCAGCATAATTTAATTCAGTCACATGCATGTGGGATAGGCGATCCATTCCCAGAAAAAGTATCGCGCGGAATGTTAATTTTACGAGCAAACACGATGCTTAAAGGAGTATCAGGCGTAAGGCCGCTTGTTGTAAATATGCTTCTTGAGTTTGTAAATCGTAAAATTCATCCAGTCGTTCCGCAACAAGGTTCACTTGGTGCAAGTGGAGATTTAGCGCCTTTATCTCATCTCGCGCTCGTATTATTAGGCGAAGGTGAAGTGTTCTATAAAGGGAAACGCGTTCATGCAATGGTTGCTCTTACAGAAGAAGGGCTTGAGCCAATTGAACTTGAAGCGAAAGAAGGTCTTGCATTAATTAATGGTACGCAGGCGATGACAGCGCAAGGAGTTCTTTCTTATATAGAAGCAGAAGCAACGGCGTATCAAGCTGAACTAATTGCTTCGATGACAATTGAAGGGTTACAAGGCATTATTGATGCATTTGATGAAAATGTTCATAAAGCACGTGGTTATAAAGAGCAAGTGGATGTAGCAAGCAGAATTCGTGACATTCTTCATGATAGTAAGTTAACAACAAAACAAGGAGAACTACGTGTACAGGATGCCTATTCACTTCGTTGTATCCCGCAAGTACACGGTGCTTCTTGGCAAGTTTTGAATTATGTGAAAGAAAAATTAGAAATTGAAATGAATGCCGCAACAGATAATCCGCTAATCTTTGATGGCGGGGAAAAAGTAATTTCAGGTGGTAACTTCCACGGTCAACCGATTGCGTTTGCGATGGACTTCTTAAAAGTAGGAATGGCGGAACTTGCAAATATTTCGGAGCGCCGTATTGAGCGTTTAGTAAATCCGCAATTAAATGATTTACCACCATTTTTAAGTCCAGAACCAGGACTGCAGTCAGGTGCAATGATTATGCAGTATGCTGCAGCGTCACTTGTTTCTGAAAATAAAACGTTAGCACATCCGGCGAGTGTAGATTCAATTCCGTCTTCTGCTAACCAAGAAGATCATGTAAGTATGGGAACAATTGCTTCACGCCATGCTCATCAGATCATTCAAAATGCAAGACGTGTTCTTTCAATTGAGATGATTTGTGCAATGCAAGCAGCAGAATATCGTGGTATTGAAAACATGAGTACAGTGACGAAGAGCTTCTACCATCAAGGCCGTCAACAAGTACCTTCTATTACAAATGACCGCATATTCTCAACTGATATTGAAAATATTGCGCATTGGTTAAAAACGAATTATTCGATAAAAGAAAGATTAGATGTAAACGCAGCACTATAAAATGAGAAAAGGGAGAGATTGAAATGGAAAAAGTACAACAAACAATTCGCGCGCCAAGAGGTACTGAGTTACAAACGAAAGGGTGGGTTCAAGAGGCTGCACTTCGAATGTTAATGAACAATTTAGATCCTGAAGTTGCTGAAAAACCAGAAGAATTAGTTGTATATGGTGGAATTGGCCGTGCAGCTCGTAACTGGGAAAGCTATCAGGCGATTGTAGATTCATTAAAAACGTTGGAAAGTGATGAAACGTTACTTGTTCAATCAGGAAAACCAGTTGCAATTTTCAAATCACATGAAGATGCGCCTCGCGTACTGTTAGCGAACTCAAACTTAGTACCAAAATGGGCGAACTGGGATCACTTCCGTGAACTAGAGAAAAAAGGTCTTATGATGTACGGACAAATGACAGCAGGTAGCTGGATTTACATTGGAACACAAGGAATTTTACAAGGAACATATGAAACATTTGGCGAAGCAGCTCGTCAACATTTCGATGGTTCATTAAAAGGTACATTAACACTTACTGCTGGTTTAGGTGGTATGGGTGGTGCACAACCTCTTGCTGTAACGATGAATGGCGGTGTTGTTATTGCTATTGACGTCGATAAGCGTAGCATCGATCGTCGTATTGAAAAGAGATACTGTGATATGTATACAGAATCGTTAGAAGAAGCATTAACGGTTGCAAACGAGTATAAAGAGAAGAAAGAACCAATTTCTATTGGCTTATTAGGAAATGCGGCAGAAATTTTACCAGAACTAGTGAAGCGTAATATTACGCCAGATTTAGTTACGGATCAAACATCAGCTCATGATCCATTAAACGGTTATATTCCAGTAGGCTACACATTAGAAGAAGCGGCGAAACTTCGTGAAGAAGACCCAGAACGTTACGTACAATTATCAAAAGAAAGCATGACAAAACATGTAGAAGCAATGCTTGCAATGCAAGAAAAAGGCGCAATTACATTTGATTATGGAAATAACATTCGCCAAGTTGCTTTCGATGAAGGCTTGAAAAATGCATTCGATTTCCCAGGATTCGTTCCAGCATTTATTCGTCCATTATTCTGTGAAGGAAAAGGACCGTTCCGCTGGGTAGCACTTTCTGGTGATCCAGAAGATATCTATAAAACAGACGAAGTAATTTTACGCGAATTCGCTGACAATGAGCATTTATGTAACTGGATTCGTATGGCACGTCAACAAGTGGAGTTTCAAGGTCTTCCATCACGTATTTGTTGGTTAGGTTACGGTGAGCGCGCGAAATTTGGTCGCATTATTAATGAAATGGTGGCAAATGGTGAATTATCAGCACCAATCGTAATCGGTCGTGACCATTTAGATTGCGGATCAGTAGCATCTCCAAACCGTGAAACAGAAGCGATGAAAGATGGTAGTGATGCAGTAGCAGACTGGCCAATTTTAAATGCATTAATTAACAGTGTAAACGGTGCAAGCTGGGTATCTGTTCACCACGGTGGCGGCGTTGGTATGGGTTATTCACTTCACGCTGGAATGGTTATCGTTGCAGATGGAACAGAAGCAGCAGCAAAACGTATTGAGCGCGTATTAACTTCTGACCCTGGTATGGGTGTTGTTCGTCACGTGGATGCTGGATATGACTTAGCTGTGGAAACTGCGAAAGAAAAAGGCGTTAACATTCCAATGATGAAATAAGGAGGAGAAAACATGCTGGACACTTTACTAATAAATATTGGTCAATTACTAACAATGGATCAAGAAGATGGCTTGTTAAGACGGGAAGCGATGAACACGCTTCCTGTTATCGAAAACGGTGCGGTTGGAATTGAAAACGATGTAATTACTTTCGTTGGAACAGCGGAAGAAGCGAAAGGATTACAAGCGAAAGAAGTTATTGATTGCGGCGGGAAAATGGTTTCTCCTGGTCTTGTTGACCCGCATACTCATCTTGTATTTGGTGGATCTCGTGAAAATGAAATCGCACTAAAATTACAAGGAGTTCCGTACTTAGAAATTTTAGAACAAGGCGGAGGCATTCTTTCGACTGTAAATGCAACGAAACAAGCATCGAAAGAAGAACTTGTTCAAAAAGCGAAATTCCATTTAGACCGTATGTTATCTTTCGGAGTTACAACTGTAGAAGCGAAGAGTGGTTACGGATTAGATGATGAGACGGAATGGAAACAATTAGAGGCAACTGCACAATTACAAAAAGAGCATCCGATCGATTTAGTTTCCACATTTTTAGGTGCTCATGCAGTTCCGAAAGAATATAAAGGTAGATCGAAAGAATTTTTACAATGGATGTTAGACCTACTACCAGAAATGAAAGAGAAGCAATTAGCGGAATTCGTTGATATTTTCTGTGAAACAGGTGTGTTCTCTGTCGAAGAGTCAAAAGAGTTTTTATTAAAAGCGAAAGAGCTTGGCTTTGATGTGAAAATTCATGCAGATGAAATCGACCCTCTTGGTGGTGCGGAAGCAGCGGCAGAAATCGGTGCAGCATCAGCAGACCATTTAGTTGGCGCTTCTGATAAAGGAATTGAAATGCTTGCAAACTCTAATACAGTAGCCACTTTATTACCAGGAACAACTTTCTATTTAAATAAAGAAAGTTTTGCTCGCGGTCGTAAAATGATTGATGAAGGTGTTGCAGTTGCGTTAGCTACAGACTTTAACCCAGGTAGCTGTCCAACTGAAAATATTCAGCTTATTATGAGCATTGCGATGCTAAAACTGAAAATGACACCAGAAGAAGTTTGGAATGCTGTAACGGTTAACTCATCATATGCCATTAACCGTGGTGATGTAGCTGGGAAAATTAGAGTTGGTCGTAAGGCAGATTTAGTTTTATGGGATGCTTACAATTATGCTTACGTACCGTATCATTACGGCGTAAGTCATGTGAATACAGTATGGAAGAATGGTAATATTGCATATACAAGAGGTGAACAATCGTGGAGCACGGCCACTATTTAAAGAAAAATGCAAAGTTTATTGATCGTGAAGTGACAAAATGGAGTGAGATGATTAAAGATTGGGAGGAAGGCGTAGAAATATTCGGTGCTGCTTTAATTGGAGCACCCCTTTCTAAACCATCTATTAGTCATTCAGGAGCAAGTTTTGCTCCAAAAACAATTCGTGCGATGTTAGATGCATACAGCACATATGCAATTACAGAAGAACACGATATGAAAGAAAGTGTCTTATATGATTGCGGCGATATTACGATGCATGTGACGGATATAAAAGAAAGTCATAACCGAATTGCGAAAACAGTTGGTCATGTAACGAAAGTAAATCCGAACATGATACCAATCGTTCTTGGTGGTGACCACTCGATTAGTTTTCCGAGTATAACAGGCTTTGCAAACAGTAAAGGAAAGGTCGGGATTATTCAATTTGATGCTCATCATGATTTACGTAATTTAGATGATGGAGGCCCGTCAAATGGTACACCATTCCGTAGTTTACTAGAAAATGATGTCATTACAGGGAAACAACTTGTTCAAATTGGAATTCGTAATTTTTCTAACGCACGTACCTACCATGAATATGCAATAGAGCATGGCGTAACAGTGTATACAATGAAAGACGTACGAGAGCGAGAAATAAAAGATATTATCACGGAAAGTATTGAAGTGTTAAGAAAACAAGGTGTGACTTCTATTTATATTTCTCTTGATATGGATGTACTAGACCAAGCGTTTGCACCAGGTTGTCCAGCAATTGGGCCAGGTGGAATGGATAGTACGAATTTACTAGATGCGATTGAATTCCTTGGTAAAGAACCGCTCGTTCAAGGGATGGATATAGTAGAGATTGATCCAACTCTTGATTTCAGGGATATGACGAGTAGAGTAGCAGCGCAAGTGATTATGAGTTTTCTTTTAGCGAGGGAAATAGTTAGTAAGCAGGTTAGTATATAGACGGAAAAGTAGATCTTTATCTATGCCTTATCAAAAACACATTACTACTCAAATGTAGTAATGTGTTTTTATGTTAAAAGAGAATGAATGTGGGTGCAACCGTTAATAAAATTGCGGGTTTTTATAGTGTGTTATGTAAATTTAATTTCTTGCTTTTGAAATATTGACGCGTAAAATGATTTTATGATAAAATAAAAATTTTGCTAAAAAACTAAAAGTGTGTTAAGCTTGAGAAGGTTACCATATATGGAGGTGGATTATTTGTTTCAAATTGGCGATAACATTGTTTATCCAATGCAGGGAGCAGGTATAATTAAAGCCATAGAAGAGAAGGAAGTCTCAGGAGAAAAACAACAGTATTATGTTATAAAAATGTCGGCTAGTAATATGGAACTAATGATTCCAGCAGGGAGAATATTGAATTCGAATATACGACCAGTGACGGATATAACCGCATTAGCACACATAATGGATATTTTTCAACATGGGGAATCAGATAGATTACTTACGTGGAAACAAAGGTATAAATTGAACACTGATAAAATAAAGACGGGTAAAATGCAAGAAGGTGCTGAAGTTGTGCGCGATTTAATGCGTATACAGAAAGAAAAAGCACTTAATGCAAGCGAAAAGAAGATGTTAGATAACGCATATGAATTTTTGATTAGTGAACTGGGATTAATTGAAGGTATCACAGAAAATCAGATAAAAAGCTTTTGTTAAGGTTCATTACAAATAATGTATTATATCCCAAAAAAGATCTTGAATTTTTTGGGAACATAATTATAGAAAATTTATCATTTCAAAGACATTCAACTCTTTCAAACCACTTTTAGAGCATTACCTCTATTGTTATTACTACAATCAAATCCATTTTTATTTTTTAATTTCATTTATGAATGTTCGAAGTTTAATTGAATACTTCGATAAAATAGTTACTTGATTTTTGCAATCCTGATTCACACTGGCACGGACGAGGAGCCGTAAGGATGAAAGAGAGGTAGGGCTTTCATTGTTTTAGGTATATAAGTTATTATTTTTAGAAGAATACTGAACCATATTCACTTCTATTGATAAGGTATTTTTTATATTAAAGAGATAAACGAATTGACAGACATATATGGTCAACAAAAAAGGTTTCCTTCTAAGGAAACCTTTTTAATATTATTTATAGTATTTTATTTTTTTGATATTCGAATTTTTTATTGTAAAGTCGTAAAAATTGACGTTACTATCTAAAAGTAAGTATGATGCGATTATAGTAAGATTTTTTAGGGGGAAGAAAAATGACAAGTTCAAGTAATAAAGCAGCGAGTATTTATGAAGGAACAAATGTAAACGCTGGTGGATCTTTTGAAAACGTTGAAGAAACAAAGTTGTTTGATCCAATTCAAATTGGAGCTTGGTCTCTTCGTAATCGTATAGCGATGGCACCGATGACAAGATGCTTTGCAGATAATGAAACTGGAGTAGTTGGTGCTGATGTAGTGGAGTACTACAGAAAACGTGCTGCGGATGGAATTGGACTAATTATTACAGAAGGAATTGTCATTAGTCCGAGAGCAAAAGGGAACCCGGGAGTACCAGGTATTTATACACAAGAACAAATCGATTCTTGGAAACCTGTTACAGAGGCAGTACATAAAGAAGGCGGGACGATTATTGCTCAAATATGGCATGTTGGGCGTATGAGTCATCATGAAATAATTGGTGGTCAAATGCCGCAAGCACCATCTGCTATCGCTGCAGAGGGAAATGTTCCACGCTTTCGTAAACCGTTTGATACGCCAGAAGCAATGACGTTAGAAGAAATACAAGAAGTAATCGGTCAATACGCACAAGCTGCGAAAAATGCGATCGAAGCTGGATTTGATGGAGTAGAAATTCACGGTGCACACGGATATTTAATCGATCAATTTACGTATGAGTTTGCGAATAAGCGAACAGATAAATATGGCGGTAATTTAAAACAAAGGTTAACGTTTATGAAAGAAGTAACGGCGGCTGTAATAGAAGCTGTTGGAGCTAATAAAACACTTCTTCGCTTCTCTGCTTTCAAAGGCGATAATCCTACTTATATGTGGGAAAACCCTGAGCTTGCAATTGAAACGTTCGTAAATATGTTCAAAGAAGTTGGATTAACGATGATCCATCCCTCAACGATGAATTATACGCAAGAGATTGCTGACGGAAAGAATTTTCATCAACTAGTAAGAAAATATTGGGATGGTACGATTGTTGGGGTTGGTAATTTAAATCCGAAAGAGGCCGAAGAAGCGTTGCAAGAAGGAACAATTGATGTAGTGGCATTCGGCAGACCGTTAATTGCTAATCCAGACTTTGTTCATCGAATTAAACATGCTGAAAGTTTAGTTGAATATGACGCGAAAGAGCATCTTGCTACGTTAGTATGAATAAAGATAAAAGGAGAGCACACCGAGTGTTCTCCTTTTATTATGGGATTTCATAGGGGGAAGCGGGATGAGTGAAACGCTACTCGTTATTATTAGTATATTACTATTTTTAATGTTGCTTTTAATCATCTTTTTTATCATTACATTTTTTATAAAAAAACGAACACATCATTCTATTTTAAAGTTACATCCGTACTTAGGAAGAATGCGCTACTTACTGGAAAAGATAGGGCCTGAATTTCGACAATATTGGTTTGATCATGATACGGATGGAAAGCCTTTCTCACGTTATGATTTTCAAAGTGTTATGTTTTTAGCGAAATATCGCTCTGAAATACTTGGTTTTGGATCAAAACGAGATTTTGAAGCTTCTGGCTATTATATTGCTAATACATTATTTCCGATATTAACTGAGGAATTAAGTGTGAATCTTTCGCAAGAGCGGGAAGGTAAAAAGTACATGATTCATAAAGAAGGATTATTTTCAAGAAGAGAAAAATTGACAGCGGATACAACGAATCTTTGGCTGTACGAAGAAGATGATGCAATTATAGTCGGTGAAAACCGTAAATATCCGTGGAAACTACATGGCATGTTTGGAGCATCTGCGACTTCTTACGGCGCGATTGGAGAAAATTATATTTTAGCGAGTGGTTTTGGAGCGAAAATGGCAGGCGGATCGTGGATTAATACTGGTGAAGGTGGCGTTATTCCAGAACATTTACATACAGGAGCGAATATCGTTGCGCAAATTGGTCCAGGGTTATTTGGATACCGTGATGAGGACGGTAATTTTTCAATGGGAAAATTCATGGAGAAAGCGAAAGAAAGTAATATTAGAGCATTCGAATTGAAATTTGGGCAAGGTGCTAAAATACGTGGTGGTCATCTAGAGGGACAAAAAGTAAATGAGAAAATTGCTTTTGTTCGCAACGTCCGAAAGGGAGAGACGATTAATTCACCGAATCGATTTTCATTTTTAAAGAATGCAGTGGATACACTTTGTTTTATTCAACAGTTGCAAGAAAGCGGCGGTAAACCAGTTGGAATGAAAATTGTAATTGGTCAGCAGGAGCCTTTGGAAGATTTAATAAAAACAATGAAAGAACTAAATATTTACCCAGATTTTATTACAATAGACGGTTCAGAAGGCGGATCAGGGGCAACGTATAAATCGATGGCAGATTGTATGGGACTGCCGCTTATTCCAGCATTACTTACATTTATCGATACAGCAAATTATTATGGTGTCCGTAACAAGTTTAAAGTATTTGCATCGGGTAAATTAATCACACCAGATAAAGTGGCGATTGCTTTAGCGATTGGAGCGGATGCTGTAAGTTCAGCCCGCGGATTTATGATGGCAAGCGGCTGTATTATGGCCCTTCAATGTAATTCTGGCCAATGTCCATCTGGTGTAGCCACGACGAATCCGCATTATCAAAAAGCGTTAGATCCGTATGAGAAGAAGTGGCGAGTCATGAATTATATTATTAGTATGAGATATAGTTTATTTTCATTAGCAGCGGCAGCGGGAGTGAAGAGCCCGCGCCATTTAACTAGAGAGCATATTGTGTTTAAAGACGAGGTGGGGAGAGTAGTTCCTCTTTCGGAATTGTTTCCTATAGTAAATCAAGCCTAAAAGTATATTTGATATGTAAGATGTTTTAAAGGAATAATCATATTTTTGGAAAAATTAGGATTATAATAGGGAAGTATTTTTAAAAATGACTATTTTTAGGGAGAGATTCACTTGCAGCAAGGTTCTTACAGTATTACAATTTTTTTACTCGTCATAGGGCTCGTTATATTTAGACGCATGCGCTCTATGAATCGACCAATTAATAATAAAGGAAGACAACTACTATTGCCATTATTTTTCTTATTACCAGGTTTTTCTTTATATGCTGCACCGATGCAACTTGCTGATTGGCAAATTGGTATAGCTGCTGGGATCGGACTGTTATTGTCAATTCCACTTATTATTTTAAGTGGGTATGAAGTCAGAGAAGATGGTCAAATTTATGCAAAAAAGTATCGCTTTTATTGCTACATTTTTAGTTATCGTTCTTTTACGTGCTTATTTTAGAAGACATTTACAAAGTTTAGATCCAAAGTCAATCGGCATTCTTTTCTATACTCTTGCGGTTTGTTATATAGTACCTTGGCGTATTGGATGCTATATGAAATTTCGTAAAGTATATGTAGAGAAAGCGAAAATTGAGACGTCAATAAGCTAAAAGTCATACACTTGTATGGCTTTTTCTTTTAAAATTTATCGGGTAAACGAATAAAAATAAGGTGTGAAAAAACACTGTTTAATTTCTGAATATTATTACTTTAATTTCTTGAAAAATCATTGTAATCCACTGGGATAAAGGCGTTTATAAAGGTTTTCACATGTAATAAAAAGTGCTCGTTCACTTGAAAGAACAAAAAATGTTTGTTAAGGTAGGGAACCATAAGCGAAAACAAGAAAATAGAAAAAGTCATTTTTCGAAATTTTGAATGGCTTATGGAATAAGGGAGAGATTTGGTGAAGATTGAAATTATGGTTTCGCTTGCTATTTATATGGCAGGTATGTTGTATATCGGATATTGGTCTTATAAGAAGACATCCGATTTATCAGATTATATGTTAGGTGGAAGGGGACTCGGTCCAGCAGTTACAGCTTTATCAGCTGGTGCTTCTGACATGAGTGGTTGGATGCTAATGGGATTACCTGGTGCGATGTATGCAACAGGATTATCAAGTATATGGATTGCGATAGGTTTATTAATAGGTGCTTATGCAAACTATTTAATCATTGCCCCACGTTTACGAACGTATACAGAAGTGGCAAATGATTCAATTACGATTCCAGACTTTTTAGAGAATCGGTTTAAAGATCGTACGAAAATACTTCGTTTTGTCTCCGCTATCGTCATTTTAGTATTTTTCACATTCTATGCGTCGGCTGGTTTAGTTTCAGGTGGACGTTTGTTTGAAAATTCTTTCAACCTAGATTATAAAATTGGTTTATTTGTAACAGTGGGTGTCGTTGTTGCGTATACACTATTCGGTGGCTTTCTAGCCGTAAGCTGGACGGACTTTGTACAAGGTTGTATTATGTTTATTGCGCTTGTACTAGTGCCAATTGTTGCTTTTACGGATGTCGGTGGTGTAACAGAAACATTTAATACGATTAAACAAGTCGATGCATCGCATTTAGATATGTTTAAAGGGACCACAATACTTGGCATTATTTCATTTTTAGCATGGGGACTTGGGTATTTTGGTCAACCGCATATTATTGTCCGTTTTATGGCAATTACCTCTATTAAAGATTTAAAGACTTCTCGTAGAATCGGTATCGGTTGGATGACGATTTCAATTATAGGTGCAATGCTTACTGGTCTAATTGGTATCGCTTATTATGCTAAAAATAATGCGACATTACAAGACCCAGAAATGGTCTTTGTAACATTCTCCAATATTTTATTCCATCCGTACATTACAGGATTTTTATTATCAGCTATTTTGGCTTCGATTATGAGTAGTATTTCCTCACAATTACTTGTTATTTCAAGTGCAGTAACGGAAGACTTCTATAAAACATTTTTCCGTCGTAATGCAAGTGACAAAGAACTTGTATTTATCGGTAGATTGTCAGTATTAGTAGTAGCTATGATCGCAGTTGTTTTAGCGTATCATCCAAGTGATACAATTTTAACACTTGTAGGTTATGCTTGGGCTGGATTTGGTTCAGCGTTCGGACCAGCCATTTTATTAAGTTTATATTGGAAAAGAACGAATAAATGGGGCGTTCTTGCAGGTATGATTGTTGGTGCAGTAGTTGTTATAGCATGGGTAAAAATTCCAAGTTTAAAAGCAATTATGTATGAAATGGTACCTGGATTTTTCTGTAGTTTATTAACTGTTATCGTTGTAAGTTTATTAACGAAAGAACCCGTTAAGGCAGTTCATCGTGAATTTAATGAGATGGAAGCAATATTGGAAGAAGAAACGAAATGATTAGCGAAGAGAGTAAACGAAACTGGCGTTTACTCTCTTTTTATTTAAAATGAAAATAAGGAACTTATTGACAACTAAAAGTAAGTAACTTATAATAAATTTGAGTTCAAGTTAATTTGTACTTTGAATAAAGATTTTAAATGGAGTAAATATTTTTTAAAAACTATCTCGAATTTGAGATGAATTGACAAGCTGGAAGTTAATGTGTATTTTTATAATCGATATCTCGAATTCGAGATAAAATTATAATGACGGATTTTACTTTGTAGCATGGACAAAATGAATAATGAATTTAAATGTAAAAGAATTTTTATAATGAAATAAAAAAGGAGTGGAAGAAATGGAAAAGAAAACAATGGGAATCCATCACATTACAGCGATTGTAGGGCATCCACAAGAAAATGTAGACTTTTATGCTGGTGTATTAGGGTTACGTTTAGTGAAACAAACAGTGAATTTTGATGATCCAGGTACGTACCACCTTTATTTTGGAAATGAAGGAGGAAAACCTGGAACAATTATTACGTTTTTCCCATGGGCAGGTGCTCGTCAAGGTATTATTGGGGATGGTCAAGTAGGAATTACGTCTTACGTTGTACCAAAAGGTGCAATGGAGTTTTGGGAAAATAGATTAGAAAAATTCGATGTTTCGTATACGAAAATGACTCGTTTTGGAGAGGAGTATTTAGAATTTGATGATCCGCATGGTTTGCATATAGAATTAGTTGAAAGAGAAGCAGGCGAATTAAATAATTGGAGTTTTGGAGAAGTTACACCAGAAGTAGCAATTAAAGGGTTTGGAGGTGCTGTTCTTTTATCTGCACAGCCTCAAAAAACAGCTGAATTGTTAGAACATATTATGGGTCTTGAGAAAATTGGAGAAGAGGGTGAATTTGTTCGATTCCGTTCTTCTGCTGATATTGGAAATATTATTGATTTGAAATTATCAACAATCGGTCGTGGCCAAATGGGCGTTGGTACAGTTCATCATATAGCTTGGAGAGCGATTGACGATGCTGATCAGCTAGACTGGAAAGAGCATGTGTCGCGTTTTGGATATCACGTAACTCCTGTACAAGATCGAAATTATTTTAACGCGATTTATTTTAGAGAACATGGTGAAATCTTATTTGAAATTGCAACAGATCCTCCTGGTTTCGCTCATGATGAATCGTTAGAGACGATGGGTGAGGAATTAAAGTTACCGGAACAATATGAACAACATAGAAAACAGATTGAACAAACGCTTTTACCATTTGAAGTGAGAAATTTAGATTAAAGTGATTGAAGGGGGAACAGGATTATGATGAAACATGTTTTTCAAAAAGGAAAAGATACGTCAAAACCAGTGTTGTTATTACTTCATGGCACAGGTGGTAATGAATTAGATTTACTACCACTTGCAGAAATAATTGATCCGGAAGCGTCGGTATTAAGCGTTAGGGGAAATGTGTTAGAGAATGGGATGCCGCGTTTCTTCCGCCGATTAGCAGAGGGCATTTTTGATGAAGAGGATTTAATTTTCCGTACGAAGGAATTAAATGAATTTTTAGATGAAGCGGCTAAAGAATATAAATTCGATAGAAATAACATTGTAGCTATCGGTTATTCGAATGGGGCAAATATCGCAGCAAGCTTATTATTCCATTACGAAAATGCATTAAAAGGTGCTGTGCTTCATCACCCAATGGTACCTAGAAGAGGAATGCAATTAGCAAATTTAGCAGGGAAATCTGTGTTTATTGCTGCTGGGACAAATGACCCAATTTGTTCATCAGCAGAGTCAGAGGAATTGAAGGTACTATTAGAAAATGCAAATGCGAATGTAACAATGCATTGGGAAAATCGAGGGCATCAATTAACGATGGGTGAAGTAGAAAAAGCAAAAGAGTGGTATGACAAAGCATTTTAAAAAAAGAAGCATCTGCTAACGATTA